>NZ_DAMBQK010000002.1:265805-375082 GCF_032062175.1 Atlantibacter sp. | reverse complement strand
CCCGCAGGGAAGCGGGGCTGAGGTCGGGAAAGGCAGGATGCCGTATCCCGACCGACCTGAAGCGAGGAGAGGGAGCCGAGGGAAGCGGCAAAGCCGCCGATTTTGCTGGCCGGGAGCCGGGGGGGTTGGGGGCGCGGCGGCGAGCGCCCCTGACACGTTCGCCGTCACTGAAGCCGCATAGATGAACATAGCCTAAGCGAACGGAACCCTTCCACCATACACATACACACACACCTATACCGCCACGCCCCCCATCTATGTCATAGTGATCCCCACAACCCCCCAGGAACCCCCCCAATGCAAACGATTGATTTCTACATGATTGACGCGTTCAGCAATAAAACCTTCGGCGGAAACGCGGCGGCGGTGTGCCCGCTCACCGAATGGCTCCCCGATGAAACGCTATTAAAAATGGCAAAGCAGCATAATCAGTCGGAAACCGCCTATTTTGTCCGCACCGATACCGGTTTCGAGCTGCGCTGGTTTACCACGCAATATGAAATCAACCTGTGCGGGCACGCCACGCTTGCCGCCGCGCATGTGATTTTCGAATATCTCGATTTCCCGGACACGGAAATTAAATTCTCGACCCGTTTTGTCGGCGAACTGAGCGTGACCCGCAAAGGCGAGTGGCTGACGCTTGATTTCCCAGCCTGGCAAACTGAAGCCGCCGACGCGCCGGACTTGCTGTTTGAAAAACTCGGTATCGTGCGCAGCGAGGTGAAGGAGACCCGCGTGGCCCGCGACTGGCTGATCGTGATGAACGACCCGCAGCGCCTGCAAGCGTTAACGCCAGATATCCACGGCCTGGAGCCGCTCGGTAAAATGGTGTGCATTACCGCCCAGGGCGAAAACCAGGATTTCGTGAGCCGCTTTTTCTGCCCCGGCGAGGCGGTGGCGGAGGATCCGGTTACCGGCTCCACCCACAGCATGCTGATCCCATACTGGGCAGATAAACTGGGCAAAACTGAGATGTTGGCGCATCAAGTGTCAGCGCGCGGAGGTGAGCTCCGTTGCCAGTTACGCGGCGACAGAGTGTTAATCGGTGGAAGAGCGACGACTTATTTGATTGGCAAGGTAATGCTGCGCTAACCGTATTCCCTGTCCCTGATAATCAGGGACAGGGCAATCGTCACAGCGCTGTGACTGACGCGGTTTCTTCTATATCGATCATTTTGTTTACACTCCAGAACCGACACTGATCTCTGCCGTTTTGCTTGCCGAAATACATCGCTTTATCGGCCCGGTCGATAATCGCCTGGAGTTCATCTTTTTCTTGCACTGTTGTGGTTCCGCAGGTGACCGTAATAGTGATGGCCCCGCTGGGAATAATAAACGAATGCTTTCTGACGATATTCATTATGCGCAGCATCACCGCCGTAAAATCCCGATAACTCTGGCACTCCTGTAGCACAATAAATTCCTCACCGCCGAACCGGTAGCTTCGGTCTGCTACCCGAACATTGGATGCCAGTAGTTGGCCTAATTCCTGAAGAATGATATCCCCCACATTATGGCCCCAGGTGTCGTTAACCGATTTAAAATAATCAATATCAATTAACGACAAATAAAAAGTGGAGTTTTTATTGCGGCGCAGGCTGGCGATGCGCGAAAAATCCTTATACAACAACTGCCTGAGCGGCAGTCCGGTTAGCGTGTCATAGCAGTTGCGTAGCGAGATTAACTCAGTTTTATAACGATCTGTGGCTTCGAGAAAATGCATCTGGGCGTGAAAATAATTATTCAGCTTTTCACGCAACGCCCGCTGGTTGCCAATACAGTTGATCACCTCACGCATGGCGTCATGCATGATTTCATGCGTGGCTTCAATAGCCAACAAAGCCTCAGTGTTTTCTTCGGATGACGCGATTTGCAAACGAAGCCAGTGACCAAATGCGCAAATCTCATGGGATTTGGGGTCGGTAAAACTGTTATCCATTCGGTCATCAAATAATGAAAATTCAATCAGCTTATTGGCCCAGGCGAAATGATCGCGGATCGCCTGATTAAGCGTCATGAGTTCGATATCGATTTCCGAAATAATTGCTTTTTGCAACATAGGAATGTCTTCTGAAAAATGTGAAGGCGGATGATATTTTATTCAGCCCTGGCATTTCTTAATCAGAAATGCTGTAAAAAAAGACAATGTTATTAACCAGGTTACGAGGTTAGTGCGTTTGTAATCATGATGATGCAGCAATGGGTAAAATACGGTGCGCAAAATGTAAATATAAGGGAGCATTTCATTCTACCCCGGTAAAAACCACCGGGGCAGGGGTTATTCACATTTGGGCAGCAGGTCGATAAAGGCATCAAGCTGGCGCGACCGGGTGCCACGCCGCCAGATAAGCCAGGTATTCAGCCAGCGCCATTTTTCCGCCAGCGGCCAGGCTTCAACCTGGTGATGCCCCGGCATACTCTCCAGCATACTGCGCGGCATCAGCGCCAGCCCTGCGCCAGCAACCACGCAGGCCAGCATCCCGTGATAAGACTCCATTTCATGGATCTTACCCGGCATGGCGTGATCGGCATTAAACCAGCTCTCGAAGTGGCGGCGATAAGAACAGTTGGCCCGAAAGGCATAAATACTGGCACCATTGATTTCCCTTGCACGGCTCACTTTAGGATGCCCAACGGCAGCCACCAGCATCATCTCTTCCCGGTATACCGGCAACCCGTCCAGCGAAGGATGCAGCACCGGACCGTCGACAAACGCGGCGCTGAGCGTGCCTTCCAGAACGCCGTCAATCATGGTGCCAGAAGGGCCGGTGGCCAGGTCGAACTGGATGCGCGGATAGCGTTGGTTATAGGTCGCCAGTACGCCCGGTATGCGCACGGCGGCGGTGCTCTCCAGCGACCCCAGTGAAAACACGCCCTGTGGCTCGTCGCCGGAGACCACGCTGCGCGCCTCGCTCACCAGGTCGAGAATTTTCTTGCTGTATTCCAGGAAGCTGTAACCGGCGGGGGCCAGCCGCAAGCGTTGATTTTCGCGAATAAACAGCTCCACCCCTAAATCTTCCTCGAGCTGGCGCAGGCGGGTCGTAAGATTTGAAGGGACTCGGTGCACTTTTCGGGCGGCAGCGGTGATGCTGCCGGTCTCCGCCACGGCGTTGAACATTTCAAGCTGCGTCAAATCCATAGTGTTCTCGTATTAAGAATGGGATGGTTAATATTATTCACTTTTCATAAATACCATCCCGAACCACACTGAAGCAATGTTTCACTGCAAAAGAGAATATCGATGAGCGCCACTCCTGAGACCCACGCGATTACCGTAGATCCGGCGACCGGACAAACCCTGGCGGCGTATCCCTATGCCACCGCCTCCCACCGCGAGGCAACATTGGCCCGTTGTGCAGAGGCGTACCGCGGATGGCGGGCGCTTGCCTGTGAACAGCGTGCGCAGCATTTGCGTGATGTCGGCGCGGCCCTGCGCGAGCGTGGCGAGGAGATGGCGCAACTGATGACCCGCGAAATGGGCAAGCCCATTCGCCAGGCGCGCGGCGAAGTCGCTAAATCTGCGGCGCTGTGCGACTGGTACGCGGAACACGGCCCGGCGATGCTGGGGGCGGAGCCAACCCAGGTGCCCGATGCGGTGATTGAATATCGTCCCATCGGCACTATCCTGGCGGTAATGCCGTGGAACTTCCCACTGTGGCAGGTGCTACGCGGCATGGTGCCGATTCTGCTGGCGGGCAACGGTTATCTGTTAAAACACGCCCCGTCGGTGATGGGCTGCGCACAACTGATAGCGGATATCGTCAGCGACGCGGGTCTCCCCGATGGCGTATTCAGCGTGATTAACGCGACCAATGAAGATGTCGGCGAGATCATTCGCGATCCGCGTATCGCGGCGGTAACGGTGACCGGTAGCGGCCGTGCGGGCGCGGCGATTGGCGCGCAGGCCGGGGCGGCGCTGAAGAAATGCGTACTGGAGCTGGGCGGCTCCGATCCCTTTATCGTACTCAACGATGCCGATCTGGAACAGGCGGTGAGTGCCGCCGTGGCGGGACGCTATCAGAATACCGGGCAGGTCTGCGCCGCGGCGAAACGCTTTATCGTCGAAGAAGGCATCGCGTCGCGTTTTACCGCGCTGTTTGTCGAACGTGCTGCCGCGCTGCGTATGGGACTGCCGCAGGATGAAGAGACGGTTATCGGCCCGATGGCGCGGTCGGATCTGCGCGACGAACTGCACCGTCAGGTTGAGGCCTCGCTGGCACAGGGCGCGACCCTGTTACTGGGTGGGGAAAAACCCGCAGGCGAGGGGAATTACTATCCGCCGACGGTGCTGGGCAACGTGACCCCGGAAATGACCGCGTTTCGTGAAGAACTCTTTGGCCCGGTGGCGGCGATGACGGTAGCAAAAGATGCCGAACACGCTCTGGCGTTGGCCAATGACAGCGAATATGGTTTGAGCGCCACGGTGTATACCGCCGATGAACAGCGCGCCCTCTGGTTTGCCGAACGGCTGGAATGCGGCGGGGTATTTATTAACGGCTACAGCGCATCGGACGCCCGCGTGGCGTTTGGCGGCGTGAAGAAAAGCGGCTTTGGCCGCGAATTGTCCCACTTCGGCCTGCATGAGTTTTGCAACGCTCAGACCGTATGGCGCAACCGCAAAGGGTGATTGTCATTTTTGTGCAATGATTCTGTCATTTTCGCTCAGTAGACTCGCGGCGTTAACGCTTTTTACTGAAGAAAATCATGAATCTAAGTGAAATTTTCCGCAAGCTGGCCCGTCCGTTCAGCCGTATCCAGTTCCGCTTATTAAGCGCGATCCTGTGCGCGATCGCGCTTTTCTCCGCGCTCCAGATTTTATCCACCGTAATGCTTTCTTCGTTGCTCCATGATACCGAACGGGATCTGGCGCGGCGGGAGCAGCTTCAGCAACAGCAGGCCTGGATGGAAGAGGCGCGCGTGTCGCTGCTGACGGCCAGCGACCTGCTTAACCGCTCAGGCGTCTATTTTATGCAAGACGCTGCGACCGGCTCCGAAGGCAGCTGGCAGAGCCTGATGGATGAAGCGCAAACGGCATTAAGCCACTCCCACCAGGCGTTTATTCGCTACCGGGAACACGCCACGCCGCAGGATGAGAACCTGTTGGCCAGCTATCAGGCCTTTTATCAGGCGCTGAAAGAGCAGGCAGATGGCCTCGCCGCCACTCACCGTATCGACGCCTTTTTCAGCGTACCGGTACAGGCGTTCCAGGCAGACTTTAGTACCCGTTGGGTGGAGTATCAGAGCCAAATTGAAACCCGCAATGCGCAACACAGCCAGCAGTTGCTTGCCGGATTAGCGATGGCGCAAAAAAGCGTTATCGCTGCGCTGGGGATGTTGCTGGTGATTGCCCTGGCCGTATGGCGGGGGATGTCAGCATGGGTGATCAAGCCGCTGCGTAAATTAATCTATCATCTGCACCGGCTGGCGGCGGGAGACCTCTCGACCGCCACGCCAGTCACCCTGACCCGCAACCGCGAGATGCGCGAACTGAACGCCAGTATCAATACCATGCAGCAGGGATTAATGAAGCTGGTGCATGAAATGCGTGACGTCACCGGCGCGTTAGCGGATACCGTGGATAATCTCACCCGCGATAACGATGCGCTTTCACAGCAGGCGCAGCGCCAGGCCCAGGAGCTGGAGCGCGTTACCAGCCATATTCATGCCCTGGAATCTCACGTTGAGCAGAATACTGAATACGCCAGGGTCGCTAATCAGCGAGCCGACAGTGCCCGCGAGGTGGCTGCCGGCGGGGAAGAGATGATGCAGAGGGTGAATCACTCGATGCAGGATATGGTTTCCCGCGCCGGAGAGATGCGCGGCATCGTCGCCATGATCAACAGCGTGGCGTTTCAGACCAATATTCTGGCGCTGAATGCGGCAATAGAAGCGGCTCATGCCGGGGAGCATGGCCGTGGGTTTGCCATTGTCGCCCGGGAAGTCGGGTTGCTGGCGCGCAAAAGCAGCCATTCCACCCAGACCATCGAGCAGTTGATCCACCATTCGCTACAGGGGATAGAACAGGGTTCAGGCGCGGTCTCCCGGCTGGAAAATACCCTTGAGCAGATTATGTCGCTGGTAGGCAATCTCACCGGGCTGTTAAGCGAGATTTCCGGGGCAACGCTCAATCAGGGAGAACGGATCCACCGGGTGACTCGCCGCATCAGCACGTTAAACCAGGTGGTGACGGAAACCGGTGGGCTGGTGGCGCAGATGAGCCATGCTTCCGGGCAGTTGGGGCAGGAGTCCCGGCGGCTGAGTGCGGCGGTGGCGCGTTTCCGCCTTCCCGCCTGACTCTGTTATACTCCCGGCGTTTTTTACCCGGCGCAGGGAGAGGGAATGTGGCTTTGGTATTAGATAATTCGGTGCTCGATTCCATTCTGGCGCAGGTCAGGCCGCTGCTCGGCCAGGGTAAAGTCGCCAATTATATTCCGGCGCTGGCGGAAGTTCCGGCTAATAAACTGGGTATTGCGATATGCACCGTGGACGGCGGCTGTTTTACTGCTGGCGATGCCCATGAACGGTTTTCTATTCAGTCGATTTCCAAAGTGCTCAGCCTGGTGCTGGCGATGGATCGCTATGAAGGGGATGAGATCTGGCGGCGCGTCGGGAAAGATCCCTCGGGTCAGCCGTTCAACTCGCTGGTGCAGCTTGAACTGGAGCAGGGCATTCCGCGCAATCCGTTTATCAATGCCGGGGCGCTGGTGGTGTGCGATATGCTGCAAACCCGGTTGAGCGCGCCGCGCCAGCGAATGCTGGAGTTTGTGCGTATGCTCTCCGGGGAAAGCGACATCAGCTATGACGCCCGCGTTGCCCGCTCTGAATTCGAGCACTCGGCCCGTAATGCCGCTATCGCCTATCTGATGAAGTCGTTTGGTAATTTCGATAACGACGTGATCGGCGTGCTGCAAAACTATTTCCACTATTGCGCTCTGAAGATGAGCTGTCTTGAACTGGCGAAAACCTTTTTGTTTCTGGCGAACCAGGGAACGTTGCCTGACGGCAATCGTCCCATCATCACGCCATTACAAACCCGGCAAATTAATGCCCTGATGGCGACCAGCGGATTGTATGAAAACGCCGGCGAGTTTGCCTGGCGCGTGGGGATGCCGGGGAAATCCGGTGTCGGCGGCGGCATTGTGGCGATAGTGCCGCATGAGATGTCGATTGCGGTGTGGAGCCCGGAACTGGATGGCGCGGGGAATTCTCTGGCAGGCATCGCCGTGCTGGAAATCCTGGCGCAAAATATTGGTCGCTCCATTTTTTAACAGGATGTATTTTTTTGTTAATCTTTGGTTTGCCATAAACTCGCTTATCGTTGCAAAAACAGTGGCCGCAACCCGCCGTCGGCGTCCTCAGCATCGGCTACAGAAGTAAACAAAAGTATTCCCGATATATTATAGCGAACTACCAATATTGGTGGTTGCGGCTCGCTTGCGGATATGTATTAACAATAGGGTGATTTTGTTAATAAAATAGCTTGCTACCCAAAAATAACATTAATAAGATGTTGTGGAATTTATTTCGGAAAAGCCGCGTAATGCCACTGAGTGAATATATCAATAATCGTGATGGCGTTGCCGGTCTGAAATTTATCCGCCGCATGTATTTTATGCGGATGTTAGGCACCTTTCTCTGTTTCATTCCCATTCTTTCCGTTTTAACTGAACAGCATCTTCATCATGGCTGGCTAATCCTGCTGAGCGTCAACGCGTTCATCTGGCCAACCGTGGCGTTTTTGCTGGCGCGCCGCACCCGCCAGCCCTTGATAACCGAACATCGCAGCCTGGTACTGGACGCCGCCGCAGGCGGGTTCTGGATTGCCATGATGTCGGCTAATCCGCTGCCTTCCGTCACCATTGCGGCGATCCTGCTTTCCGATCGTCTGGCTGCGGGTGGGGTAGAACTGCTGCGTAAAGCGGCAGGGGCGCTGGTTATTGGGTTCCTGGCATGTTGGGTTGCGCGCGGCATGCCGTTAGAACTCACGATCAGCCAGCGTACTACTTATGCCACGCTGCCGTTAATCGCCATTTATGTGCTGGCGGTGAGTGCGTTAACCGATTCCATTGCCATAAAACTACGTCAAAAAAGCGACGAGCTGGGGCGCATCGCCATGATGGATCCACTGCTGGATATCGCTAACCGGCGTCTGCTGGAGCCGCGTATTCATCATGAGCTGAATAAAATCAACCAGCGCCACCGGCTGTCGGCGTTGATGTTTATCGACATTGACGATTTTAAAGAGGTTAACGATCGTTACGGGCATAAAGTCGGTGATTCCATGCTGGTGGCAGTGGCTGAAATTCTGCGCCGTTTCACTCGCCAGCAGGATACGCCCGCGCGGCTGGGCGGCGACGAATTCGTGGTGCTGCTGCCGAACACGTCAATGGAGGAGGCCAGGGCTATCGGCCACGCAATTATGGAGCAGGCGGCTCTGCTACAGGCCGAACATGGTATTTCTTATCCTTGCTCGTTAAGTATCGGCATTGCCTTTGCCACCCGTGAAATGACCTCCACTACCGACTGGCTAAAAGCCGCAGATGATGCGCTGTATACCGCCAAGCGTGACGGTAAAAACCGCATATTCGCCTGTTGAGCCTTGTTTTAACCTCCCTTTGTTTAAAATTATTTTAGTGTTGCATAAATTTTTTGAATACTTTGGCTCAGTTTGATCAAAACAGGGTTTTAGATTTATACGTTTCTGCTAGGTTAGGGTGGCTAATGATTAGGTTGACTGATAATTAAATCCACCAAGGAACCTATTGTGAAAACTTTAAATCGCCGCGATTTTCCCGGAGCGCACTATCCAGAACGCATCATCCAGTTCGGTGAGGGGAACTTTCTGCGCGCTTTTGTTGACTGGCAAGTTGATCTCCTTAACGAACACACTGACCTGAACGCCGGTGTGGTGATTGTGCGTCCTATCAACAGCGATTTCCCGCCGTCGCTGAGTACCCAGGACGGGTTGTATACCACCATTATTCGCGGCCTGAATGAGCAGGGCGAGGCCGTTAGCGACGCACGTTTGATTCGCTCCGTTAATCGCGAGCTGAATGTGTATCGCGAGTACGATGCCTACCTGGCGCTGGCGCATAACCCGGAAATCCGCTTCGTGTTCTCTAACACCACCGAAGCGGGCATCAGCTATCATGCAGGCGATAAATTTGATGATGCACCAGCGGTTAGCTATCCGGCTAAACTGACGCGTCTGCTGTTCGAACGTTTCTCGCATTTCCACGGTGCCACCGACAAAGGCTGGATCATCATTCCTTGCGAGCTCATCGACTATAATGGTGATGCGTTGCAGGAGTTGGTACTGCGCTATGCGCAGGAGTGGGACCTGGGCGCGGAATTCGTTGCCTGGTTGACTACCGCTAATACCTTCTGTTCTACCCTGGTGGACCGTATTGTTACCGGCTATCCGCGTGACGAAGTCGCCAGCCTCGAAGCAGAGCTGGGTTATCACGACAGCTTCCTGGATACCGCCGAGCATTTCTATTTGTTCGTGATCCAGGGGCCGAAATCCCTGGCGCAGGAACTGCGTCTCGACAAACTGGCGCTCAATGTGCTGATTGTTGACGACATCAAACCCTACAAAGAGCGTAAAGTCGCCATCCTGAACGGCGCGCATACCGCACTGGTGCCGGTGGCATTCCAGGCCGGTATCGATACCGTTGGCGAAGCGATGAACGATGCAGAAGTCTGCGCGTTTGTTGAGAAAGCCATTGCCGAAGAGATCATCCCGGTGCTGGATTTACCGGCGGATGAACTGGCATCGTTCGCGAAGGCGGTAGTAGGGCGATTCCGCAACCCGTACATCAAACACCAGTTACTGTCGATTGCCCTGAATGGCATGACCAAATTCCGCACGCGTATTCTGCCGCAGCTGTTGGCTGGCCAAAAAGCGAGTGGGGCGTTACCGGCGCGTTTAACCTTCGCCCTGGCAGCGTTGATGGCTTTCTACCGCGGTGAGCGTGACGGTGTCACTTATCCGTTACAGGATGATGCACACTGGCTGGAACGTTATTCTCAGTGGTGGAGGGCGGTGAACGCAAATACGATGACGGCTCGTGAACTGGTTACAAAAGTGCTGGCTGACAGTGAACATTGGGGTCAGGACCTGAATCAGGTTGCTGGTTTAACTGATAAAGTCGCTGCGGACCTTGAACAGATTGTGACAGTCGGTATGCGCGCCGCCGTTAAACCGCTCTGCTAATTGTTTTACCGATGAGCCTGGCTACGGCCAGGTTTATTTTTACCTTTTATTAGTTACAACATACATTGTTTTTCTCACAATATAAGAACAACGCAGGCCACGGTGCAAAACTCGTTCTACAGAGCTAAATGGCGATGAGCCGAATAACACCTCGATTCGGCTCAAATAATGAGGTGAATAGGGCGTAGATTCGGCTCATTCACCCCCGGCAATCTGATAGCGGGTGTTACGCCCACCGCCTGGCAGCTTTTCGAGTAGCCCTTTTTCCACCAGTTGAGCGAGATGGCGGGTAGCCGTCGCTTTACTGACCTTTGCTACTTTTTGATACTGGCTGGCGCTGATACCTTCATCAAAACCGCTTTCGCCGCCATCAAGCAAACGGTTAAGGACCTTCTGCTGTTCCGAACTGATATCGAGGGTTGCAGGGCGCTGCCAGAAGCGCGATTTCAGCAACGTCCGCTGGACAGTCTTCAGCGCATGATCGAGGGTGGTATCAAGCTTCTCTAAAAACCAGATTAACCAGGGCGTGATGTCGAGCGGCCCTTTTTGCGTTTGCTCGAGAATACGATAGTAGTCGTTACGCTTTTCCAGGATCGCCACCGACATTGCATACAGGCGAATACTTTGATTATCTGCCTGTGCCAGCGCAAGGTCGGTCAGGGCTCGCGTCATTCTTCCGTTGCCGTCATCAAAGGGGTGCAGTGTGACAAACCACAGATGCGCGACAGCGGCACGCAACAGTGGATCGAGTAGCGGATCGTCGCGGCTTTCATTAAACCAGTCGATAAACTGAGTTAACTGCGCCTCCAGGCCATCGCGCGGTGGCGCTTCAAAGTGCACGTTGGGTTTATCTAACCGTCCAGACACCACTTGCATCGGCTCATCGCTGCGCAAGGTGCCGACAATAACCCGGCCCAGCCAGCTATTCTGTTCGGCAAACAGCCACTGATGCCACTGATACAAGCGCGCCAGGGTCAGTGACTCCCGTCGATTATCAATGGCGTCAAACATCATGGCGGCCAGCCCCTCGGAGCGATCGCTGGTCGGCCACGGGCTCTCATCGCTCACGCCTAAACGTCGCGCCAGCGAAGAACGCACAGACTGCACGTTGAGCCGCTCGTCTTCGATTGCGCTGGAAGCGAGGATGTTGGCTAATAAATTATCCAGCGCCTGGCGTGTTTCATTATCGGTTGCTGAGGTTTTACCCAGCAAAATACCGGTTTTGCGCTGAATCGCTCGTGTCAGCGGCAGCAGCGCCTCGTCCTGCCAGCAAAAATGCGGCCAGTCAGGTTGTGCCCAGATCCAGGGTAAATTTGCCATGCTGTTCTCCTGTGATGAGCCGTATAAAAAAATATTCGGCTCAGTTCATGAGCCGAATATAAAAGTACTGCCACTAATTTTCAACCAGGAGTGCAATTTGAACGCGGGTTAACGCAGAAAACGCCTCTTCGCGAGGCGTTTATGGTTTAGATAAAGCTGAACAGACGTAGGATGTAATCCAGAATCAGCGACGGGATTGTGAAGTCCGGATCAGCGAAGGTCACGCCGTGCGCGCCGAGTTGGGAGAAAATCGGCAGGGTCAACGCCGGGAGTACGCACAACAGCAGGCCGTTGATGCTACTGGCAATCACTGCGCCACGGAAACCGCCGGTTGCGTTACCAAAAATCGCCGCTGCGCCGCCGGTTATAAAGCTTGCCATGATCCCCGGAACAATAATCGGCAGGCCGATGAACGGGAAGATGATGATGCAAACCAGTTCCACCAGGAAGCTAATCAGGAAGCCGATCAGTGTGGCGTTCGGCGCTTTGGTAAACAGCACCATCACGTCAACCGCAGGAACTGCGCCAGGGGCAAACACACGGGCAAAGCCTTTAAACGCCGGAACGATTTCAGCGGTAAACAGGTTTACACCCGCTTTCGCCAGATACAGGCCGCAGGCAAAGATCGCAGATTGCTCAAGGATAAAGATAACGACGTTTTTATCACCCGCGCCTGCGCCGTAAACCATGGTCATCGCATCTTTAATTTGCGGCTGGGTAGCGAAGATGCAGGAAATCAGCAGCAGAACTAACATCGTCAATAGGGTAGCGATGTTGGGTTCGCGAATAAAATCGAATTTATTGCTGATATTCAGATGTTCGGTATCGGTCTTTTTATTACCAAACCATTTGCCCATAAAAGAGCCGATCACATAGGAAGAGATCGCCGCATGAGAAATGGCGTATTCATCTGAACCGATAATTTCACGGCTAAAGCGGTTAAGGATAAACGGTGAAATGGCCATATAACAGCCGATAAACAATGAGGCAATCACCACCATTTGGACATTACTGAAGCCGAACTGCATTAATACCGCCGTCAGGGCAAAGGCCATAAATAGCACCAGGTGCAACGACAGATAGATAAACTTAAATCGGGTAAAACGCGCCAGAAGAATATTTAAAATCATCGAGAACAGCAGGATTAATGCCGCCGTCGCGCCTAATTTATCGATCGTGGCCGCCATGATAGCTTCGTTGCTGGGTACGACGCCGACGATATCAAAAGCTTTAGAGAACAGTGAGCTAAACGCGGTCAACACTTTCATCAAGATGCCGCCGCCAACCTTTATCATGGTAAAACCAATAAAGGAAAGGAACGTGCCGGTTATTAATCGAGAAATGGAAGCCTTTTGAAATAACAAACCCAGAAATGCCACAATCGCTATTATTACTGCGGGCGTTTTCACTAACCCTAATAATATGTCCATCTTAATTCCCCACCTGGAGCTATTGTTTCTGTGCGCCAAAAAAGCGCGTTTGTATGGAAAGGTAAACTAAAGCGCAGTTATGTTAGCACCAGGATTTAAACGTTATCTGATAACCGCATCACAAAAGAAACAACGTTCTTTAAGATTTGAAATGCAGTTTCATTATCGTCGTTGTGGGTTGGTTAAATATCGAAGGTGAACCTGTTAATTATCTGTAACTACCATTCTAGCCCGCCAGGAATTGGCTATTTTTCACTTTTTCTAAAACAAAAAAAGGCGGAATAATAATCTTCCGCCGGGAAAATTCTTATTGTTCGCGAAATGGAGAGATACGCAGCAGAGTATTATCTTTATACAGATAATGATGGGCTAACGCGGCGACGGCGTGTAAACCAATCAGCCAGTAACCCAGTGGCGCAAGGAATCCGTGCCAGTGACTTAGCGCATGAGAAAGCGCCATATCAGGAACGGCAGCAACCGGCATCGTTACCCCAAACAGCCACCAGTCGCGGCCCCTGAACCAGCGTGATGCGATGCCAATTATCGGTAACGCGATAAACAGCAAGTAGATTGCGCTATGCGTCAGATGCGCCAGCCCCGTTTGCCAGCGCGGCGGTGCAGGGTGAATCGGCGGCGTGCGGTGCCGTAAACGCAGCCAGAGACGTAGACACATCACCAACAGCACCAGCGTTCCGGCGCTAAAATGCGTGACGATCAAAGCAAATCCCTGCCACGAACCGCGCTGGGCAAAGCCGCGTAATTCCATCGCGGCATAGGCCAGCGCCAGTAATATCAACGTCAGCCAGTGTAAAAAGATTTGTGATGAAGCGAATTTATTGGGCATGAAAATTCCACAAAAACGAAACCAGCCCATACGTTAACGTAAACCGCAGAAATTATTAACGTGATGATAAGTGTGGGATTTTAGCAACGGGCCAGCGCTCCGGCCCGTCTTCAAGAGAATTAATGGCCGGACGCGAGATTAGCGGCGGCGTCGGATTTATCATGCAGAGCGAAACGGTCGATCACAGTACGCGTGGCCTCGCTCATCCCGATGATTTCCACTTCAACGCCCGCGCGACGGAACTTCATCACGACTTTATCGAGCGCACCCACGGCGGTGATATCCCAAAAATGGGCATGACGCACGTCAATAACCACGTTTTGCAGCGGTTCACGCAGGTTGAAGTGCTCAACAAAACGGTCAGCGGAGGCAAAAAAGATTTGGCCGTGTACGTGATAAGTGCGCGTTTCACCCTTCCGGATGCTGTCCACGTTCATATAGCGCGCCACTTTAGTGGCAAAGTTGAGCGCTGCAATCAGCACTCCGGTAAACACACCAAACGCCAGGTTATGGGTAGCAACCACCACGGCGACCGTCGCCAGCATCACGACGCTGGTTGATGGGGGATGGGAACGCAAATTAAGAATCGATCGCCATGAGAAGGTGCCGATGGAAACCATGATCATCACCGCCACCAGCGCCGCCATCGGGATGCGCGATACCCACTGATTTAAAAACACCACCAGTACCAGCAGCACCAGGCCTGCCGTTAGCGTAGAAAGCCGCCCGCGCGCGCCAGATTTTACATTAATCACCGACTGACCAATCATTGCGCAACCCGCCATGCCGCCGATCATTGACGTGCAAATATTGGCGATGCCCTGGGCTTTACACTCACGATTCTTATCACTTGTCGTGTCGGTCATATCATCCACGATGGTGGCGGTCATCATCGACTCCAGCAGGCCCACAGCAGCAAGCCCTGCGGAGTACGGCAGAATGATCCACAACGTTTGCAGGTTAAACGGCACATCCGGGATCAAAAACACCGGCAGGCTGTCGGGCAGTTGTCCCATATCGCCCACGGTCCGCACGTCCAGATTGAGCCACAGGGAGAGGGCGGTAATCACGAGGATGCAAACCAGCGGCGAGGGGATGGTTTTATTGATTCGCGGCCAAAGATAGATAATCGCCAGCCCGCCTGCGGTTAACGCGTAAACGTGCCAGGTGACATTCGTCAGCTCCGGCAGTTGCGCCATAAAAATCAGGATCGCCAGCGCATTAACAAAGCCGGTTACCACCGAACGGGAGACAAAGCGCATCAGGCTGCCGAGCTTTACATACCCGGCCAGCAACTGGAACACCCCGGTTAACGCTGAAGCGGCCAGCAAATATTGCAACCCGTGTTCTTTCACCAGCGTCACCATCAGCAGCGCCATCGCGCCGGTCGCGGAGGAGATCATTGCCGGACGCCCACCGAAAAAGGCGATCACCACGGTGATACAAAAAGCAGAGTAGAGGCCGACCTTTGGGTCGACTCCCGCGATAATGGAAAACGCAATGGATTCCGGGATCAGGGCCAGCGCCACAACAATACCCGCCAGGATGTCGCCACGGACATTGCCCAGCCAGTCCTTACGCGTCGAGGACAGCAACATAGTGATTTCTCAATGGTTAGTGATTAACAATTTTACGCAACGCAAAGCGCATCCGCTGAAGGGATGTCTTTCAGGCACTGGGCTATTCAGTGCGAAGAGTTAAGGGGTAACTCAGGGCGGCGTAAGCAACATGATGGATTTTTAACAGATTATTTACGAAGTCCGACACTATAGATGAATCGAACAAGAGTTCAACCTTATCTCTTTCAGGGTTATATAACTGAATGTAGCGTGACGGCCTGACGGTCGCACTGGATCAGGCATTCGCCACAGCCGTTGCAGCGGTCGTGATCAGCCTCCGGCAGGCCTGAACCGCCAATAACACACGCCTGCTGTGGGCAACCTTCCACGCAAATTTCGCACCCACGCGAACCGTGCGTACAGGCATCGGAAAAGGACGGGCGTAAACGGGTATCGAAGCGCGGTTGAGGCTGTAACGCGCCGCCAGAACACGCCTGAATGCACTTTCCACAGCCGTCGCAACTGGCGTATTCAATGGTCAGTTGCGGAAACCCGTCCTGACGGGCGATCAGAATGCCCATCGGGCACGCCTGCACGCAGTGTTGGCATTGATCGCACCGGGCGAAAAATTCCGCGCTTGTGACGGTGCCAGGCGGTAACGGCCACGGTGGCAGCGCAGCAGGCGGCGGCGCTACGTTGCGTGACGCTGTCACAAATGCCCGAAACAGCCCGCGGCGGCTAACGTGGCGATGAGACATGTATTCCTGGTAGTAGCGCTCGTTTTTGTTCATCACATGAAAATCCGCCGTTCAACGGGATTAAGCGCCTGCTGCTGCTTTACATCTTGCAAATACAGGTCGGCGATCTGCGCCAGCCTGGCGTAGAAAGGACTCACAGCGTTTTGTTGCAATAACGCCAGATAACGCGGCGCCCAGGGTAAAAGATATTGTTCCAGCAACGCCATGGCGGCTTGCCGGTTGCTGCGCTCTAAAAACGCAGAGTACGCGAGCAGCATCAGGCCAAACTGGTCTTCCGGCTCCTGTTGCTGCCCATCAAACGCCAGGCCGTAGCTGCGCAAAAAACCGCAATACCCGGCGGTGGTTTCGCCCATCAGCAGATTGTCTTTTTCCAGATACACCGAACCCCAGGGCGGCGCGACCATTTCACCCTGGCCTTCAAACAGCACCGAATACTGCCAGTTGAGTTCATCTTCAGCCGCAACGGGCCAGTTTTCACAGAGCGGTGAAACGGTTTGTGGGTCGGCCCAGGCATAGAGCGATGGCAGCGTCGGCAGACATGCGATCAGTGCCTTAACCTCGGGACGTTCTGGTGAGTAGTAAAATAACGCGCCGAGAATACGCGGCAGTACAGCAGCAGATGTCATGCACAATTCCTTATTAATACCGCTACAGGGCGGACCGAAGCCCGCCCGTAACCTGTTACATCGGTAACGTCCACAGATTGTAAAACGCGATACGGCCTACCAGTTCCGCTGAGATCACCACCGCAGCGGTAGCGAACAGCAGTGCCTGGCCACTTCTGGCACGCATAAACACCAGCGCGCCCAGCGCACCCGCCGCCAGTAGCACCGCCTGAGCGGTAAACCAGTCGGACTGCGCCGCCGCCAGCGGGGCATCCGCTAACAGGATGGAAGACAGATAGCCCGGGCGCAGGCAGAAGCTGGCGATAATCCCCGCGATACTAACAATCAGCCCCAAACGACGCACGCCCAGCGCCGCCGCCAGTGCGCCGCCGCCAATCAGCGGCGTTAACACCATCATGACGGTGGTCCAGGAGGAACTCCACGTCGTCACCGTCGGCAACTGGTAGATGCGCGGAATAGCGAAAACAAACACCACGCCAATTGCCGCCGCCAGCCAGGCCAGCGCAACGAACAGCTTACGCGCCCCGCGATCCAACAACAGCCCCAGCGCCGCAAGGCCTGCGACGGTGCCGAATACCGCAGAGAGCACAATTTCGTTGCTCATCGGCGAATGCCCAACGCGGAACAGCATATTCATGGCGCGCAGCGGCTGCCCAACGTGGAAAATCCCCATCACCACGCCCAGCCCGAACAGGCACACTGCCGCAAACAGTCCGATTGCCAGACGGCGCGCCTCAATGTGCCCCAGCGTTGCGCCAATCAGCAGCAGGATAAATGCGCCGACCGCGCTTTGCGTCAGGACGGTAAAGAACACCAACGGTAACTCATGCATGACGCACCTCCCGTAAATTCTGAATAGCGCCTTCTTTATCGCCGGTTGGCCGCGCCTTCGGATGCGGTTTCACCACCAGATTAGGATGGGTAAAGCTTGCCGATGGCAGCGGGGCGATTTGGTTTTCCGCGCCGTATTTCTGGCGCAGTTCGTCAATCGGCCCAAAGTCCAGCGCACGCTGCGGGCAGGAATCCACGCAGATCGGGCGCAGGTTTTTCTCCAGCCGATCCAGACAGCCGTCGCATTTGCGCATCACTTTCGCTTTGGCATCAAACTGCGGCGCGCCGTACGGGCAGCGCATTTCACAGTAGCGGCAGCCCACGCAGAGGGAATCGTCCACCAGAACCAGACCATCTTCCTCGCGCTTGTGCATTGCCCCGGTCGGGCAGCCCGCCACGCAGGTGGGTTGATCGCAATGGTTGCAGGCGATGGACAGGTAATAACTGAAGGTATCGTTGTGCCAGCTATCGCCTTCCTGCACCCAACTGCCGCCGCCGTATTCATAAACCCGGCGCAGCTTCGGCCCCACCTCTAAATCTTTATTGTCTTTGCAACTCACCTGGCAGGTTTTGCAGCCCGAACAGCGCGAGGAGTCAACGTAAAAGCCATATTGTTTCATTTTCATTCACTCCTTAAGCGCGTTTGATCTCAACCAGGTTGGTATGCTGCGGGTTGCCTTTCGCCAGCGGCGATGGCAGATGGCTGGTCAGCGAGTTAATGCATCCGCCCACGTCCACGCCCTGATTGTTGAGCCGCGTCCACGCGCCCTGCGGCATCGCCGCCACGCCCGGCAGGATACGCTGCGTCACCTTGCAGGGGATCTCCACCACGCCGCGATCGTTAAACACATGCACGATATCGCCGGAAGAGAGCTGCCGCGCGCTGGCGTCAATTGGGTTGATCCACACTTCATCCGGTACTGCTTCATGCAGCGCCAGCACATTGGTGTAAGTCGAGTGGGTATGGCCTTTGGTGTGGAAGCCGCTAAGTTGCAGCGGGTACTTCGCCGTCAGTTCTTTATTAAGGTGTGACTCTTTCACCACACAGAATTCCGGCACTGCCGGGATGCGATCGCCTTCCGGCAACGTCCATTTCTGTGCCAGATCCGCCAGCGCCTGAGAGTAGATCTCAATTTTACCAGACGGTGTTTCCAGCGGATGGGCCGCCGCGTCTTCACGGAAATCGATAAACGCGATGCTTTGGCGTTCGGTGGCGATTTTCTGGTCGATAATCCCTTTGTTTTTGGCGACCGACCACTCTGGAAGATAGGGGCGTTTTTCCCGCACCTGCTGATAGTGGTATTCCGCCCACTGCGCTTGAGTGCGGCCTTCGGTGTACTGCTCGCGCAGCCCCAGATGCCCGGCGATATCGGCGCAAATATCGTAGGTGCTGCGCACTTCCCACATCGGCGTAATGGTTTTTTGCAAAGCGATCATGTAGTTGTGCGAACCCGCCGCATACGAGCTATCCACCAGGTCTTCCGCTTCCAGATAGCTGGTTTCCGGCAGCAGCAGATCGGCGTATTTGGCGCTCGGCGTCATGTGGTTTTCAATCACGATAATGGTTTCGCATAGCGATTCATCAGCGAGGATTTTACGGGTGCGGTTGATATCGCCGTGCTGGTTCAGCAGCGCGTTCCCGGCCTGGTTGAAAAACAGCTTAATGCCGACGTTCAGCTTCTCGACGCCTTTCACGCCCATCGTCGTGGCAGTCATTTTTTCTGGATTGAGTATTGCGTCGGTCCACAGATAGCAGGGGATCGAGGCTTTAACCGGGTTGGTGCCGGTGGGCAGCAGCGGTACGCCGTAGGGAGTGCCATAAGGCCAGTTGCCGTTATTGGTGCCCGGTAATCCAAAATGGCCGGTAATGGCGGGGAGCGTCTGGATGGCGCGCACCGTCTGCTCGCCATTGGCATGGCGCTGCGGGCCCCAGCCCTGGCCAATGTAACAGGCGCGTGCCGCCACGATTTCCCGCGCCAGTTGCTTAATGCGCGTGGCCGGGATACCGGTGATTTGCGCCGCCCATTCCGGCGTTTTCTCAATGCCGTCGTTGCCGGTGCCCATCACATAATCTTTATAACTGGCGTTGGGCGCGGCGTTTTCTGGCAATGTGGAGCGATCGAAGCCGACGCAGTATTGATTGACCAGCGCTTCATCAATCAGGTTTTCGCTGATCAAGGTATGGGCCAGACCCGCCACCAGCGCGGCGTCGGTGGTGGGGCGGATCGGCAGCCATTCAGCGTGTTCGGTGATTACCGAATCGGTATAGCGCGGGTCGACGATCACTACGCGGGCTTTTGATGCTTCCAGCGCCCGGCGCAGTTCTTCAACCTGACCGCCGCCGGACATCCGTGTTTCCGACAGGTTCATACCAAAAAACACCACCAGATCGGAGTTTGCGATCTGGGTAAAGTGGCTGCCGACGTATTTGCCGTGGGTGTACGGCGTGGCGCTGGCGATTTGCGCGGTGGAATAGGTATTGTGGTAATTAAGGTAGCCGCCGGTGAGATTTAACAGGCGTTTCCAGGCAGGGGTGCCCTGGGTGTGATAATAGGCCCCGGACTGATAGTTGTAATAAATGGCTTCGCGGCCATATTTTTCCGTCACGCGCTTCAGTTCTTCAGCAATAAACGCGGTGGCTTCATCCCAGCTAATACGTTTGAATTTCCCTTCGCCGCGTTTACCAACCCGCTTCATAGGATATTTAATCCGGTCCGGGCTGTACACACGCCAGCGGTTAGATCGCCCGCGCAGGCAGGGGCGGATCTGATGTTGACCAAAAACCGCATCATCAATCGCGTCTTCGGGTTCGATACGCACAATGCGATCGTCTTTTACGATCACTTTCAGCGCGCAGCGGCTGCCGCAGTTAACCAGACAGGCGCTGTGACGCACGGTTTCACCGCTATCAACACCCGTTGCGTCAGACGCGGCCTGCGCCGATGCCGAAAATGGCAAAGAAATCGCGTTGCTTAATGCAACGGCAGAACCTATTTTTGCGGCGGTGGTGACGGTATCCCGCCGTGAGATTGGTGTAGTTAATATCTCATGTAGTCTTTTTTTCATTATAAGCACCCTCATTGCATCCAAAGGGGACCATAAGTTGCATAAGCTTTTCTAAGGTTGATTATGATCAAGGGGTATATATTTATAACCCTTATGAATTAAAAACTGTGATACGGCGGGATGCAGATGTAAAAAATTCATTTTAAGTTAATGATATATTTAATGCTATCGCAACATTTATCATCTTTGCGTAATTACTAGCATTGATATTTATAGAAAATGAATTATTCAATTAATTGCGTTTTATCGCGTTGTTTTCTTATTTTCCCGGTTTCTTCGACGTTTGGTTTAAAACATTGTTTTATAAACTTTCGCTTCATCGCAAATTAATCCCACCTGGATTTAAATAATGGATGAGATGAATGAAGAAAACTATTGCGCTTTTGCTTGCACCGGGATTTGAAGAAGCGGAGGCCATTATCACGCTGGATATTCTTTCCCGGCTCGGTATCGAGGTGACGACGGTGGCCTGTGACGAGCAGCGAAACGTCGTCAGTTATCATGCGGTGCCTGTTTGTGCTGATTTATTGCTGGCTGATTGTGTGGAAAAGCATTTTGATGCCGTCGTTATTCCTGGCGGCCCGGAGGGAACCGATCATCTCGCCAAAAATGAAACGGCCATCGCGTTTATTCGCCGCCACGATGAAGCGGGTAAATTGATTTGCCCGATATGCTCGGCTGCCGCGAAGGTGCTTGCGCCACATGGATTATTAAAAGGGCGGCGTTACGTCTGTTCCGGGACGTTTTATGAAACAGTTACCGATGGCATTTATGAGGATCTGCCCGTGGTCAAAGCGGGCAATTTACTCAGCGGGCAGGGCGTGGGTGCGGCGTTTGATTTTGCTTTTACGCTGGCCTTTGTGCTTACCGGGAATTACGCGGGTGTCATCGAGCAGGCGGAGCATATTAATTATAAAATCATGACCGACCTTACCCAGCTGTAATTGACGAAATATGCCCGGCAACGTTACTGCCGGGCATGACGATTAACCCGCGTGACGCACCGCCATAACCCGCAAATAGACCAGCGTTGCCAGGCAAATCAGCGCGCCGGCGATAAACGTCGAGGCCGAACCGGAAAACGCCCACAATATGCCCGCGCCGGTACTGGCGAGCAGCAATGCCACACCGCTAATCATGCTGAACATGCCAAACGCCGTCCCGCGCAAATCAGCAGGCGAGGCGGCGGCGATCATGGCGGCAAGCAGTCCCTGCGTCATCCCCATATGAATGCCCCACAGCGCCACGCCGACCAGCACGCCTGCCCAGTGGGTACTGAGCGCCAGCACGATGTCTGCCAGAATCAGTACCACCAGGCCCCACTGCAACAACTGACTGTGGCTCATGGAGTCAGAAAGCTTGCCGAAGGGATAAGCGGTAACGGAATAGAGCAGATTCATTGCCACCATGACCAGCGGGATCAACGCCAGCGGGATATCCACTTCCAGCGCTTTGAGCACCAGAAACGCCTCGCTGAAACGCGCCAGGGTAAAAATACCGCCCAGGGCAATGATCCACCAGGTGGCGTTTCCCAACCGGCGCAGATTCGCGCGGCTAACAGGATTGGTGCGCTTTTGCGCTACCGGTGTGCGCGGCTCGTGCAGCCCGAAGAACAGCAGCGCCACGGCCATCATGCCAGGGATCACCGCTACCCAAAAGATGGCACGGAAATCATCGTGCCACAGGAACATTAACCCCACCGCCAACAGCGGGCCGAGAAACGCACCGAGGGTATCTAACGACTGGCGTAGCCCAAATGCCGCGCCGCGCAGTTCCGGCGGGGTGACGTCAGCAACCAGCGCATCACGCGGCGCGCCACGGATACCCTTACCGAGACGGTCCGTCAGGCGAGCGGTGAGGATCATGCCGGAGGTAGAAGCAATAGCGAACAGCGGTTTACTCAGCGCACCGAGACTGTATCCCAGCAGCGCCAGCCCTTTGCGTTTGCCCAGCCAGTCACTAATCACGCCGGAAAACACTTTCACCATCAGCGCCGTCGCTTCCGCCAGCCCCTCAATCAGCCCGATGACCAGCACGCTGGCCCCAAGCGTAGTCGCCATAAATAGCGGCAGCAGGCTGTGGATCATTTCCGAGGAGACATCCATCAACAGGCTGACGCCACCCACCACCCAGACGCCGGAAGGGATGCGCCGTAACGTTGAAAACCGGGAAAACATGCGGGCTCCGCGCGTTGCGCCGTGAATTAATCCAGAGTGTATTCGATAATATACACTCCATTGATATAACAGGCTTTACCTAAAAGGAGGCGCGACATGGCGCAAAGCACTAACTGGTTTGATCGCGGCGGAGACAACTATGCGCGCTATCGCCCGGAATATCCGCCTGCGTTAGTCGATTACCTTGCCGGAATTGCCCCGGACCGCCACCGCGCGCTGGACGTCGGGTGCGGCACGGGCCAGTTAACGCAACTGCTCGCCGGGGCGTTTGATCAGGTGGTCGGTATCGATCCCAGCGAAAGCCAGATTGCAAACGTTACCCCGCATCCGAGGATTCACTATCAGTCAGCGCCAGCAGAAACATTGCCTGACGACCTGGCAAATTTCAGCCTGGTTACCGTGGCGCAGGCCGCGCACTGGTTCAAGCTGGACGCGTTTTATCAGCAGGTACGCCGTGTCGCCACGCCGGGGGCGATTATCGCCTTAATCAGCTACGGGATTATGGAGCTGGACGATGCATTAAACGACCGGTTCCGCCAGTTTTATGACGGTGAAATCGGTCCTTACTGGCCGCCAGAGCGGAAGCGGGTCGATGAGGGCTACCGTACGCTGGATTTTCCGTTTCGCGAACTCACGCCGCCGCCACTGGCGATTCAGGTGGAATGGGATTTCGCCGCCTTTGTTGGCTATATCTGCACCTGGTCCGCCGTGAGAAAAGCCGCCGATGCCGGAGAGAAAGCGCGCGTTGAGCGTTTTTTTGCTGAGTTTGAAACACTGTGGGGCGACACGGCAAAAGCCCGGCAGATCAGCTGGCCGATTGCGATGCGGGTGGGACGGGTGTGAGGTAACGCGGCGCTGTAAAAACACGCCGCGTAACGTTGATCAGTTTACCGCTGCCGGGTCGGTAATCGGTTTATTCACCATAAAGAAATAAACCAGCGATGCCAGAAATGCGATGACGGAGGAGGCGACCAGCGCCAGGGTAAATGACCCGGTGCTGTCGAGGATCATCCCGGTAATAATCGGTGCAAACGAGCCGCCAATAAAACCGCCGAAGTTCTGGATACCGCTCACGGACGTCACCAGGCGCGACGGCACCGACACCAGAATCAGCCCCCACGCAGATGTTCCCGCGAAGTGAATCGAAAACAGCGCCATACTGATGCAGGCTACCGCCATAAAGGTGCTATCGGTATAAGCGGCAGGCAGGGTAAAGCCCGCAGCGCACAGCAGCCCTAAACAGATCATCCATTTACGGCTTTTCATTTTATCCGCGCCGCGCTTCATCACCCAGTCTGCCACCACGCCGTTAACCAGCATACCCGCCGCGCCGAACAGGAACGGGATGGCCGCAACCCAGCCGGTTTTCTCAAGGCTTAACCCTCGGGACATTTCCAGGTACGACGGCAGCCAGGTCAGGAACAGCCAGACCATATAGCCCACGCCATTGAAGCCGATAATCATGCCCCACATCGACTTTTGCTTAAACAGCCCGGCCCAGTCTTTCAGCGTGACTTTTTCTTTACTGGACGGCGGGGTCTCTTCTTCCAGATGGGCAATATCTTCTGCTGATAGTCCTGCATCTTCACGGTTGCGATAAAACATCATCCACAGGAACGACAGGATAATGCCGGCCACACCGATGATAATGAACATGGCGCGCCAGCCGAACGCCAGCATCAGAGCAATTAACAGCGGCGGAGCCAGGGCCTGGGCGAGCGTGGACGACATATTCACAATGCCCATCGGCACGCCGCGTTTACGGATGTTATACCAGTCGTTGACGACCTTAACGCCGGTGGGCAGATGCGGCGCTTCGCCAATCCCCAGCACTACGCGGGCGACGATCATTTGGCTGAATGAACCCACGAATCCGAGCGCAGTCTGGGCGGCAGACCACAGGAAAATACCGAACCCGTAAACCCGTTTAACGCCGAAGCGCTCCATCACCATGCCAATGGGTAGCTGGCATAATGCGTAACCGAAGGAGAACACCGAAAGCAATAAGCCCATTTCGGTGGCCGTGAGGCCCATTTCCTCACGAATAGTGGTATTGGCTATAGAAAGCGAGGTTCTGTCGAGAAAGTTAATAATACCCGCCACGAGCAAAAACAATAATGCCATAATTTGCAAACGCTTCAGGCGAGAGCTTGCTTGAGTAGACATAAATGTTCCTTTAATAATTGTAAGTACGCCATCACTGCACGGAATAATGGCGTTATCATCGGATATAAGGGTTATTTTATTTGCCGTTAATTTCGAAAATTAATTCAATTTCAACGGGTGTATCAAAAGGTAATGCGTTAGTGCCGATAGCAGAACGCGCATGGCGGCCTTTTTCACCGAATAGGGCGATTAACAGATCCGAGGCGCTATTCATAACATACGGCTGCTGTTTAAAATCATCCGCACTTTGCACAAAACCCAGCATTTTTACGCAACCGGAAATACGATTCAGATCGCCGAGATAAGCTTTAAGCGAGGTGAGGATATTCACAATACACTGGCGCGCAGCCTCCTGGCCTTGTTCAATGGTTAAATCCCGGCCCAGCGTGCCGGTATAGATTAATTCACCGTTAACCCGGCAGTCATTACCGGAGGTATACAATAAATTGCCGGTTTGTTTTACCGGAATATACGAAAATTTAGGTGCAGTGGGCTCGCCGAGTGTAATACCCAGCTCTGCTAAGCGAGCTTCTATGGTCATAGTATTTCCCTGTTGGTTTATTTCAGTAAGTCGAGCGTCAGTGATAAATAAATTTCTGCGGCCTGGTGTAATTCCTCAATACGCACGAATTCATCCTTAACGTGCGCCTGGGCCAGATCGCCCGGTCCCATAATAATGGTCGGAATATGCTGCCCAACCGAGAAGAAGGGCGCTTCGCAGGTAGCCTCGAAAATCGTTTTTTTAGCGTGGCCAGTAACGTGATTAACGGCCTCGCACGCCTGTTCAACCAGCGGATGGTTTTCATCAATCGCCGACGCGGGGATAAACAGATAGTTTTCCAGCGAATAATCCTGGCCCGTCTGCAAACCAACCCCTGCCAGCGCGTCACTCAGGCTGCTGTTAATGTCGTGACGCGTTTCGCCAGGCAACACCCTGCGGTCGATTTCAATGAAGCACGACGCCGGGACGATGTTCGGCGCGCTGCCGCCGCTGATGGTGGTGACCAGCATCGAGGCGTTGCCCAGCAGGCTGTGCTGCTTCTGTTTAACCCGCTGGCACTCCTGTACCAGTTCCGGTAGCAGACGGGCCATTTTATCGATGGCGCTGTCCGGCTCGCGGACTTTGGCAGCATGCCCGGCGGTGCCGAACGTGGTCAGGCGGGTACGGCTGACGCCTTTATGAGCGATGCAAATCTCAAGGGATGTCGGCTCGCCAATGATGGCGTAATCCGCCTCGACGCCCTGCGCCAGGAAGTGCTCCATTCCCAGATTGACGCGCTCTTCATCCACGTTAAACAGCAGGGTCAATTCCCCATTGAATGCGTAACGATGGCGCTGAATAAGGATCGCGGCAAACATCATCGCCGCCACGCCGGATTTCATATCCGCTGCGCCGCGCCCGATAATCCGATCGCCCTCAATCACCGCAGCAAAAGGCTCTACCGACCAGCCTTCGCCGCACGGCACCACATCGGTATGACCATTGAGGATCACCCGTTTGCCGGGCTGCTGCCCTTTGATACGCGCAATCACGTTCGGTCTACCCGGCACCACGTCCTGAAGTACGGTGTCGATGCCTTCTTTATTTAATACATCGGCAATAAAATGCGCGACGGCGTTTTCATTCCCCGGCGGATTTTCCGACGGGTGCTGGATCAAGCTGCAAAGGAGCGTAATAAGCTCCTGCCGTTCATCAGCAGTTAATGGCTTCAATGTCATAAAAATACCCAACTCAGGTTTTAATAGCTTTTTCCACGGGCATCGATAGCGATCGTTTCGCAGTATTCGCCGTTACGGAAGGCGTAAATTTCATCCACCAGATTGGCCACCACACAACAGTGGTTGGGAATAATATGGATCTGTTGCCCGATATTTAACGCGATTTTCTCTGGGTCGTAGCGTAAATAGCCGTGTTCTTCATTCAGTTTCACCAGTTGCATATCCGGGTATTCCTGAATATGCCCATAGGAGCCCGCCACGCTGGATAAATCCGAGGTCAGCGATTTGGTCCCGGCATCAATAGTCGCATAGCCGGGCAGGGGAATACTGACCACGGTAGCGCAAATCGTCAGGGCGCAATCTTGCGAGGTATAAATACCGCCGTTGATGGCATTCATGTCGCCAAAAATAAAATTACCGGCGCGTGATTCGCTAATGCCTTTTAATTCATCGGCGTAAAAGGATGAGAGCGTGGATCCGCCGGATAATATTTCAATGTTAAAGCCGTTAGCTTTTAATAAGTCCCGGCTGTTAATCAGCAGTGCCGCTTCTGCACGCGCCGCCTTACGAATATCCGCTTCCTGGTGGTACTGATAAATCGTGCCCGCGTAAGTAAATACGCCTTTAATTTGTAAGCCGGGCAGGGCCGCTACCTGATTCGCGAAATCCAACAGTTGTTCCGGCTGGATGCCTTCGCGATGCGCACCGAAATCGATGGCGATATCGACATTAAATTGCAGGTCGTTTTTCACCGCTGCCTTTGAAAGCCCTTCGGCACCGGCAAGGCTATCGATTAGGGTGCGGATGTTGATCTGCCGCGCCAGCTCGGCAAACCGTTGGCATTTATCCTCACCGATCAGCGGATAGGCCAGCAGAATCGAGGTGATCCCGCCTTTTGCCATTACTTCCGCTTCGGATAACTTGGCGCAGGTAATACCGCTGGCGCCAAGCTGCTGTTCCAGCTTTGCCAGCCGCACCGATTTATGGGTCTTGATATGCGGCCAGTGCTGAATATTATTGCGGGACAGCCCGGACACCATGGTTTTTATATTCTTTTCCATGATATCCATGTCCAGCGCGACATAAGGTGTGGTGTACATTTAGCCTCCTGAGTTTTCGCCCTCGCCGGGCGGGGCATCGCCTCTAATCTCGCCCAGATAGGCGTAGAGGGTATATTTAGAGATATTCAGAAACTCACAAATCTTTTCACCGGATTTTTTAATCAGAAACACCCCTTTGTCGTCAAAAAACTTAATGGCGTCGAGTTTGTCCTGGCGGGTCATATTGTTCACCGGAACGCTAATTAACGTCGTGCATTCAGCAATCAGATAATCCAGTAGTTCGTTAACGTCTTTCACGAACACTTCATTCACTTCTTCCTGACGCGCAGGTGCGCTATCGGGGCGGCCAGCCATTTTGTTGAGCATTTTCTCGGCCTGCAAAATGTCGCTGATATCAAGGTTGATACACAGCGCGCCTATCACTTTGTTACTGCTGTTGCGAAAATAAACTGACGTCGAGCGCAGGGTTTTGCCGTCGCGGGTTTGGGTGAAATAGTTATGGCGATCGCCATTCACGTCGGTGCCGCGCAGCACTTCCAGCCCGAGGTTGCTGCTGGGGTCGCCTTTTTTACGCCCGGTCACGTGGCCGTTAATGATCGCGATGATGCTGCTTTCCAGTCCCTGAGCGTGATCGTGAAGAACCACTTCGCAGTTTTCGCCAAATTGCCCGGCGATGCCCTCCATCATGGGAATGATGAAGTCGAGATTCTCTGTGATGTTTTCCATATCAACCTAAAATTTAGTTAGCTAACAAAACTTTTTGTAATGTATAGCGATAAGAGTGGGTGTTAAACAACCGTTACGTGAGCAAAAAGCGATCGCGATCACGTAAAAAACTTACTTTTTGTTTGGTGGCAAACTTTTTGTTTGGAGTGGGTGTGTCAGCGTAGTCCAGCCTGAGAAAAATGATTCGAAGAGAATATTAATATGGCTATCCCATTTTCCGCATAACCAAATGTACTTTTTCTATTTTAATTCCCCGCCAGTTTGGTGTTAAAAAATTATTGTTATTAACGTGTTAGCAATCCAAATAACGTTGAGTTTTCTCGCCGTTTGACAGCGTCCAGCGGGGCGGGGCGGCTATTTGCAAAATCCTGGGGAAGATAATGAAAGCACTGGTATTACGGGAACATGGCGACAACGATAAATTTACGTTAGAACACGATTTTCCAGACCCGCAACCCGGCGAAGGCGATGTCATTATTGCTGTTAAAGCCGCGTCATTAAATTATCACGATATATTTACCCGGCGCGGTATGCCGGGAATTAATTTGCCATTCCCGATCATTATCGGCCTCGATGTGGCCGGAGAGATTATTTCAGTCGGCAGCAAAGTGCTGGGCTGGAATATCGGCGATCGCGTGGTGGTTGATCCAATTGACCGGATCAACGGCGGCCTGATTGGTGAAACCACCCACGGCGGGCTGGCGGAGCGCTGCCGGGTGCCTGCGCATCAGCTGATTCGCCTGCCGGATAGCGTCAGCTTTGCCGATGCCGCTGCCTTACCGGTGGCCTACGGCACCGCCTGGCGCATGATGCAAAGCATTGGCCGCATCCAGCCCGGCGAAAAAGTGCTGATTTTAGGGGCCAGCGGCGGCGTGGGCGTGTGCTGCGTCCAGTTGGCGAAACTGGCGGGCGCAACCGTGATTGCCTGTGCCGGTAGCGAAGAGAAAGCCGAGCGGCTTAAAACGCTGGGTGCTGATGACGTAATCCTCTACCAGAACGAAGATTTTGTGAAAGCAGTCTGGCAGCGCTATGGCAAGCCGATACGCCGTCGCGGCAGCGCGGAGCCGGGCGGTGTCGACGTAGTCGTGAACTTCACCGGCGGCGACACCTGGGTGAAATCCCTGCGCGTACTGCGCGTCGGCGGACGGGTGCTGACCTGCGGCGCAACGGCCGGGTTTAATCCGCCGGAAGACCTGCGGTACATCTGGACCTACGAACTGCACATACTCGGCTCTAACGGCTGGGAGCGGGAAGATTTGCACGCCTTGCTGGATGCGGTGGAATCGAAACAGCTTAAAGTGATTATCGACCGTCAGTGGCCGTTAGATAAGGGCGCGCAGGCGCTGGCCTCGCTGGAGCAGCGCCAGGTAGTCGGTAAGGTGGTGGTGGCATGAGTAAATTACTCAATCAGGATGACTTAGCCACCCTTTTTGCCGCCTCGCCGTTTATCCACTGGCTGAATTTAAGCGTCACCGCCATCGACTATGAAGCGCAAATCCTCGAAGTCAGCGTGCCGATGCGACCCGAGTTTGAGCGTAAAGCCGGTAGCGGGCAGTGGCACGGCGGACCGCTGGCTTCAATCATCGATACTGTCGGCGATTTCGCCCTCGGGATGCTGCTTGGTCAGGGCCTTCCCACGATTAACTTCCGCGTCGATTATTTACGTCCCGCCATTGATACCGATCTCCAGGTGATTGCTCGCGTCAGACGAGCAGGGCGTAGCGTGGGCGTTGCCGATGTCGACGTGTTTAATCAGAGCGGGCAACTGGTCGCCATTGGCCGCGCCAGCTATGCCACGCAATTAACGACTCCAGAGAAATCATCATGACAATCAACCAACAACGACGCCAGCTGTTGACCCTGGCCGCAGGCGGGGCCGCGTTAGGCGTGGCGGCGAAAATCAGCGGGTTTAGCCTGGTCACCCGCGCCATTGCGGCGACGGAAAGCGGCGGCATCCCGAAACGCGGCGGCACCCTGGTGATCTCCTGGGGCGGGCTGGAGCCGCAGGCCTTACTGGTTCCGGGCGGCGGCGGCTCTTCGCCGTTCCAGACTTCGACCAAGATCCTCGAACGCCTGTTAAAACTTGATGACAAGCTGGTATTCCAGCCCGCGCTGGCAGAGAGCGTCACCCCATCGGAAGATTTCAAAAGCTATACCATCGCGCTGCGCCAGGGCGTGACCTGGCATGACGGTCAGCCATTCACCGCCGATGACGTGGTATTCAACGCCACCGAACACTGGAAAGCCATCTCCGCCGGTATCGCCCTTAAAGCGCTGGAAAAAGCCGAGGCCGTTGACCCGCATACCGTGAAGCTCACGTTCTCGGTGCCGGTCCCGGAATTCTTCCTGAAATCCACCCTGGCCGGGCAATACCAGTTGGTACTGCCGAAGCATCTCTATGCCGGGCAGCCGATCCTGACTAACCCGTTAAACAACCGTCCGGTGGGCACCGGCCCGTGGAAGTACGGTAACTGGGTGCGCGGCAGCTATGTGGAATATGCGCGCAATGAGAAATACTGGGGAGAAGGCCAACCGTATCTCGATAAACTGATTATTCGTTGGTGGGGCGATGCGGCATCCCGAACGGCGGCACTGGAAACCGGCGAGATGCAGGTGGGTTACTCTAACCCGGTTCCGGCGCGGGATATCGATCGTCTGGTGAAGAGCGGCAATATCACCCTGGACACCCGCGGCTACGAAAACTGCGCCTGGACGGTGACGGTAGAATTTAACCAGCGTCGCGAGCACGTTAAGCGCCGGGAAGTGCGCCAGGCGATCCTCCATGCCATCGATCGCGAGTTTATCCTCAACACGATCTATTTCGGGCGCGGTAAACCTGCCGTCGCACCGATTTTCAGCAGTAATCCAGTATTTTTCACCGATGATGTGCCGACATACGCTTTCGACCCGGAAAAAGCGAAGCAACTGCTGGACCAGGCCGGGTTGCCGGAAAAAGACGGCAAGCGCTTTACCGTAAATCTGCTGGCTGCCGCCTGGTTTGAAGAAAACGCCAAACTCGGCCAGTACCTGAAACAGGCGCTGGAAGATATCGGCATTGACGTGAAGCTGGATTCGGTAGACCGCGCCACGGCGCTGAAGCGTATCTACACCGACTACAACTACGATATCGCGATTTCAAACTTTACCGCCCCGGTCGAGCCGGTGCCGGTGGTGACGCAGTTCTACACCTCTGACGGCATCGTTAAAGGCGGCGCATTCCGCAATGCCACCGGTTATCAGAGCCCGGAAATGGACCAACTGGTCGCGGCGATCACCATCGAAACCGACGAAGCCAGGCGTAAGGCGCTGGTTCAGCAGTTTGCCCGTCTCGCCAGCACCGACGTGCCGATTGTGCCGCTGATTGAAATGCAGTCATACACCCTGGCGCGTAAGGACGTTCGCAACTTTACTTCCGATGCGAATGTGCAGGGCACCGCACTGAGCGACATCTGGCTGGCGGGGTGACGTGATGCTGAGACTGATCCTGCGGCGCGTGCTCCAGGGCATTCCGCTGCTGTTCGGCGTGATTGTGATTAACTTCGCGCTGATGAATCTGGTGCCAGGGAGCTTGCTGGACGTGATGACGGCGGAGCAGCAGGTCACCGATCCGCAAATGATTGCGCGGCTGCGGCATCTGTATGGTCTCGACCAGCCGGTACTGACCCAGTTGCTCAATTATCTGTGGTCGGTCTGCCAGCTCGATTTAGGGTTTTCCTTCCGCCAGAACATGCCGGTGTTTGACGTGATTATGGCCCATCTCCCGGCCACCCTGATCCTGATGCTGGCGAGCATTGCACTGGCGGTGCTGGTCGGCGTGGGTGCCGGGGTGCTGGCGGCGATCCGTGTTAACAGCGTCTGGGATACAGTGATCTCAACGCTTGCGGTGATTTGCTTTGCGGCACCCAGTTTCTGGCTCGGCATCATGCTGATTATCCTGTTTTCGGTGAAGTTGGGGTGGTTCCCGGTGGGAGGGATGGCGTCCATCGGCGTGACGTTGTCACCCTGGGGCCAGGCGGTGGATATTCTCCATCATCTGGTTCTGCCAGCGATTACCCTTGGCCTGTTTTATGCCGCGACTTACGCTCGCGTGATGCGCGCGTCGATGCTGGAAGTCGCGCAAATGGACTACGTGCGGACCGCGCAGGCCAAAGGGTTAAACCGCGCCGCCGTGGTTATTCACCATACCTTGCGCAACGCGCTGCTGCCGGTGGTGACGCTGCTGGGATTGCAGCTCGGCACCGTGCTGGGCGGCAGTATAGTCATCGAAGCGGTGTTTAGCTGGCCCGGTCTCGGGCAGGTGCTGCTTGATAGCGTCATGAGCCGTAACTATCCGCTGATCCTCGGCATTCTGGTGCTCAGTGCGTTACTGGTTATCGTGATTAATATCATTGTCGACGTCACTTACTCACGCCTGGACCCGCGTGTCAGGAGCAACCGATGAGTGAAAATCTGGCAAGTCTGCGGCGTACCCTGCGCATTGAGTTACCGCACTGGCTGCGGCAGTTTTTGCGCCATCCCGGCGCGGTGTGCGGCGCGCTTATTGTGGCGGTAATGGTGGTGATGGCGTTAAGCGCCGGGATTGTCTATCCCAAAGACCCGCTGCGTATCGTTGCAATGCCGGAAATCTGGCCATTTACCGACTGGCGCTATCCGCTGGGCACCGATTCCTTAGGGCGCGACATTGCCGCGCTGATCGTTCACGGCGCGCGGGCGACGTTGATGATTGGCCTGGCCGCCAGCCTGGCCGCTACGCTGATTGGCGTCAGCGTCGGGGCCGCCGCTGCCTGGTTTGGCGGCTGGGTGGATGAAACCCTGATGCGTATCGCGGAGCTGTTCCAGGTGATCCCCAACGTGGTGTTTGTGCTGACGGTGGTGTCGGTGCTGGGGCCGCATATGGGCAATATTATTATTGCCGTGGCGCTGATCTCCTGGCAGCCCATCGCCCGCTTAACCCGCGCGGAATTCCTCTCCTGGCGCGACCGCGAGTTCGTACTGGCTTGCCGGGCCAGCGGCATGGCGGACCACCAAATCGTGCTGAAAGAGATCCTGCCCAATGTACTGCCGCCGGTGATCGTCATGGCGTCGCTGGTGATTGCCGGTGCCATCCTGTACGAATCGGTGGTGTCGTTTCTCGGGCTCGGCGACCCGAATCTCGCCAGCTGGGGACGGCTGGTTGGGGAAGGGCGTACGCTGATCCGTTCCTCCTGGTATATCTGCGCGGTGCCCGGCGTGGCGATCATGCTGGCGGTACTGGCGCTGAACCTGGTGGGCGACGGGCTTAACGATGCCCTCAACCCGAAACTCAGGGAGCGAGAATAATGGCGCTACTGTCAGTAAATAACCTTAGCGTAACGCTGCGTAGCGGCGGCAAAGATGTGACCGCGCTGAACCAGGTGTCATTTGACCTGCACGCCGGAGAAACCCTGGCGCTGGTTGGCGAGTCAGGCTGTGGTAAATCCATGACCGCACTGGCAATGATGGGCCTGCTGAATACCCGGTCGCCGCGCATTTCCCAGGGGCAAATCCTGTTCGCAGGCCGCGACCTCATGCTGCTCAGTAACCGCCAGTACCAGCAGGTGCGGGGAAGGGATATCGCCATGATTTTCCAGGATGCGATGAGCGCATTGAACCCGGTGAAAACCATTGGCGATCAGCTAATGGAAGTGCTGCGGCTGCATCTGGGGTTTAAACGTCATGAGGCTTTTGCACGGGCGGTGGCGCTGCTGGAGCGGGTAAAAATCCCCGATGCGGCGCGACGGATGGGCGATTATCCCCATCAACTTTCCGGCGGTATGTCTCAGCGGGTGATGATCGCGATGGCGATTGCCTGCCAGCCGCGGATATTGATAGCCGATGAGCCAACCACCGCGCTGGACGTCACCATTCAGGCACAAATCCTGCAACTGCTGCGCGACATCCAGCGGGAATCAGGGATGTCGCTGCTGCTGATTACTCACGATCTCGGGGTCGTGGCCGCCATGGCGCAGCGCGTCGCCGTGATGTATGCCGGGCGTATCGTTGAACAGGCGGATGTAATGGCGCTGTTTGAACAGCCCGGTCACCCCTATACCCAGGGCCTGCTGCGTTCAACGCCGAAAAGTGGTCAGCCCGGCGAGCGGCTTTACGCCATTCCGGGCCGGGTGCCGCCGCTCTCCGCGCTGCCGTCAGGCTGCGCGTTTCGCAACCGCTGTCCGCTGGCCTGCGAGGCCTGTAGCGAACGGGTGCCGCGTCTTAACGCCCTCGGCCCGGAACATCGCGCGGCGTGCCTGATTACCGCGCCGCAACATTATGCAGAGGAATACCATGAACACACTTCTTGAAGCTGAAGGTTTATCGGTCCGTTATCCGGTCAAAGGAGGATGGGTGCACGCGGTGTCAGAGGTCGATCTGCAACTGCGCGCCGGGGAGACCGTCGGCCTGGTGGGGGAATCCGGCTGCGGCAAGTCGACGCTGGGTAAAGCCCTGATGCGGCTGATCCCGGCGCAAGGGCGACTGCGGCTCAACGGCGACGACGTATTGTCGCGTCAGGGCCGTCAACTGCTGCCTTTTCGCCGGCATGTGCAGATGATGTTTCAGGACCCGCAAGGCTCGCTGAATCCGCGCCAGCGCGTCGGGATTTCTATTGCCCGACCGCTTGAAGTGGCGGGGTGGTCGCGTGACGCCATTCAGGCGCGGATCGCCGAATTGCTGGAAGTGGTAGGGCTCCCCGCTTCGGCGGCGTCGCGCTTTCCTCACGAGTTTTCCGGCGGCCAGCGCCAGCGGATTGGCATCGCCCGTGCGCTGGCGCTGGAGCCAGGCATCGTAATCTGCGACGAACCGGTTTCGGCGCTGGACGTGTCGGTACGCGCGCAGGTAATCAACCTGATGCGCGATATCCAGCAGCAGTCCCACGTCGCGTACCTGTTTATTTCCCACGATCTGTCGGTGGTGGAGTACATCGCGCACCGTGTGATGGTGATGTACCTGGGCCGGGTGGTCGAGAGTGGCCCGACGGAGCAAATCTGGGCCGCGCCCGCGCACCCCTATACCCAGGCGCTGTTAGCCGCCGCGCCGGTTGCCGACCCGCGCCATCCGCGCGGAGAAAGCCTGCTGGAAGGCGAACTGCCCAGCCCGCTTTCGCCGCCGTCCGGCTGCGCCTTCCATACCCGTTGTCCTTATGCGCAGCCGCTGTGCCAACAGCAGCGGCCGCCCCTGCAATCCTTAACTTCTGAGCGACAGGTGGCCTGTCATTTTCATCTGAGCTGACGTCGGAGCACATTCATGAGTCAAACACTGCGTAACCTGGGCGATCTGACCGATCGCGCTTTACCCCAGTCACGGCTGGCGATTATTGACCTGCGCGACCCGGAACACCCGCGCGACTATACCCATCAGCAGATAGACGAGCTGGCTGGCGGCGTGGCGCAGTACCTCCAGCAACGCGGCTACGCGCGCGGCAGCGCCATCGGGATTGCTGCGCTGAACCGCGCGGAATATCTGGCGGCGTATTTTGGCATTATGCGCGCGGGCCTGGTGGCGGTGCCGCTTAACATCAAAGTGCCGCAGGAGACGCTGCACTATTTTATTGAAGACGCCGCAATCGCTCTGGTCTTTGCCGATGGAGCACGCGCCGAACTGCTGAAGGACAGGGTGGCGGTGGTGGATTTTGATAGCGACTTCAGTGAGATCGTTACCCCGCAGGTTTTTAACGCCGTCATCCCGGAAAAAGATGAACTGGCGATGATGCTGTATACCTCGGGCAGTACCGGGCGACCGAAAGGCGTGCCGCTGACACATTATGGTCAGTACTGGGCGCTGGATGTGACGCGCGGCGGCGTAGAGCCGGATGACGCCCAGTCGCGCTATATCGTCGCCCAACCGCTGTTCCATATGAATGGCCTGTTCCTGGCGAAACGGGTCTTTGCGACCAACGGTCTGCTGGTCGTGCTGCCGTCGTTCAGTATTGAGAGCTATCTCCACGCGCTGTCTCATTACCGCATCAATATTGTCACCGCCGTACCGACCATGTTTGCCCGCCTGCTGCGCGACCCGGAGATTGATCGCTATAACTTCAGCGCGTTACGTAAGGTGATGCTGGGCTCAGCGCCGATCACCCTCGGCTTGCTTAACCGGATCAACGCCGCGTTTCCCGGCGTGGAAATCACCCACGGTTACGGCACCACCGAGGCGGGGCCGGCGGTGTTTGGTCCGCATCCGGGTGGATTGCCCACGCCGCCGCTGTCGCTGGGGTATCCGCTTGCGGCGGGCGAACTAAAATTCGCTGACGGTCATAATGGTAATGAAGGCGTACTGATGATGCGCAACCCGGCGGTGACGCCCGGCTATCACCGCTTGCCGGAGAAAAGCGCCCAGGTGTTGCAGGATGGCTGGTACTACAGCGGCGATGTCATGCGTCGGGATGAGAACGGCTTTTACTTCTTTATTGGCCGCGCCGACGACATGTTTGTTTGCTCCGGGGAAAATATCTACCCTGGCGAAGTAGAAAAGCTGCTTGAGTCCCATCCCGCGGTCCGTCAGGCGAGCGTGGTTCCGCTACCGGATGAGGAGCGCAGCCAGGTGCCGGTAGCGTTTGTGGTATTGCAGGAAGGGGAGAATGTCACCCGGGAGGCGCTGAAACAGCATACCCTGGCGCACGGCCCGGCGTATCAGCATCCACGACGCATCGCGTTTCTGCCAGAACTGCCCTGGGCGGCGACCAATAAAGTGGACCGCCAGTCGCTGCGCCAACTGGCGAGTACGCTGGAACAGGAACAGCGCTGGGAGGCATAAAACAGAAGGCGGGAGAGATATCCCGCCTTTTTTGTCAGAGATGGAATCGCAACGCCAGGTTAAACGCGCGGTCAGGCTCAACAACGATCGCCTCTGGCTCCTCGCTAAAGGTGATATCGCCGTGCTGCAAACTGGTTTTCACCTGAGCCAGACTGCCTGTCAGAAAACTCAGGCCCGCCATACGCGGCGTTCCGTCATAATCTTCCGGCAGCGCGCCGAAACGACGGCGGGCATAAGCTTCAGAGGCGATACGCACCGTGGCTTTACCGGCTTTGAGAACCAGCGCGCCGTCATGGGAGGCCTGGAAACGCTCTTCACCAAATAAACGGCTGTAGACCAGCGCCGATCCCGCCGGGTCCTGCGCGACAATCACAAATTCACTGATGTTTTTCACCCCGTTTGGATGCACTTGCCAGGCGGGTTGCCAGACGGCGTCTGGCGTTTGATGTTGGCAGAAAAAGCTGCGGCCATTAGGGATCAGCGACGGGCGCAGGCGCACCGTTCTAAATCGCGCTTCGGTTTCATGACCATCCGGCAGACGGACCGGGCGATGGAACGAGGCGGGCGGTTCGCCATCCAGCCCTTGTTGTTCAAGATGGCTAAATTCATCATCAGCGCTCTGGGTTTTCCACACCAGGCCGGTCAGACCGAGCGGGGCTTCCCAGAGATCTTTGCGCTTATCGCCACGGCCAGGTTCAAAACCGAGTAACTCCAGGTAGTTCTCCTCAAAGATTGCCAGATGGTTGCTGGAGCCGAGGGTGTGATGACCACGCTCAGAAAGCTGAAAGCCCAGCCGACGGTAAAGCGTGCTGGCTTCCTCAAGCTGGTTGGCGACATTGATCACCACATGGTCGAGCACGGGAACGGGAAACGTCATTGCATGATTCCTTTTTCTCAAAGGCCCGCCACGGCATTAAGGGCGCGGGGAGCGAGTTGGGTAAAATAGTTGACTGCCGGTTCGATAAGGCTTTCATCAGGATCGAACGCTGGATGGTGCAGACCCGCGTCGCTGGCGCTGCCCACATTGATAAAAACGCCCGGTACGTGGTGCAAGTAAAAAGCAAAATCTTCGCCGCCCATTTGCGGTGAGGCGAGGGCAGTGCGATAGCCATTGCGTTGCGCCAGTTCCAGGGAAAAATCGGCCCATTGCGGGGTATTGATCAGCGCAGGCGGCCCGGCAATCCATTCCAGATCGGCGCTGGCCCCGTAGCCTGAGGCGATGCCCTGAATCAATGTGCGGATCTTCTGCGGAACGGCTTCACGAATGGCGGCGTCATGGGTGCGTACTGTGCCTTCCAGTTCGATGGTGTGTGGCAGTACGTTCCAGGTATTCCCCGCGGTGAAGCGCGTAACGCTGACGATGACCGATTCCAGCGAACTGAACATGCGCGCAGGCAGGGTTTGCAGCGCAGTGACAATCTGGCTGCCGATCACGATGGTATCCACGCCATCATGTGGTCGTGCGGCGTGTGCACCTTTACCCTGAATGCGAATCACAAAGCGGTCGACGTTGGCATACAGCGCGCCGCCGCAGGTGCGGAATTCGCCCAGAGGCAGATCCGGGGTATTGTGCATGCCAAAAATTGCCTGAACGCCATCCAGCGCGCCGGCATCAATTAACTGCTGTGCGCCGTTAAAGGTTTCTTCAGCGGGCTGGAACAGAATCCGCACCCGGCCAGGCAGCCGCGATTCCTGTTGTTTCAGGCGATGCGCCACGCCGAGCATCACGGTGGTATGGACGTCATGGCCGCAGGCATGCATCACGCCAGGCGTCTGCGATGCCCAGGGACGCTGAGTTTTTTCGTCAATCGGCAGGGCGTCGATGTCGGCGCGCAGCGCAATGAGCGGCTCGCCCTGGCCAATTTCTGCCACTACGCCGGTTTTGAGCTTTAGGGGAAGTAGCCGGATATCGCCTTGCTGGAGCCAGCGGGTAATACGTTCTGTGGTGGCAAACTCCTGGTTTGAAAGTTCCGGGTTCTGGTGCAGTTCCCGTCGCCAGTTAATCAACTGCTCGGTGCCGTACAGGTGCATGATGATGAATTCCTTTGTTATTCGATCTCATCAATCATCCTGTGTGTGCCTGGCGGCGTGAACTAACGATTTATGGAAAGCTTATCCGGAAAGAAGAATTAGCCGGTGCGTTGATTGAGCAGAATAATCATCGCCACGATACGGCAGATTTCATGGGATTCTCTATTGGTGCGCATAATGTATATTATGTTAAATTGCATATAACGTTACGTAGCCTTACTCCCTTGATGGCCATCACGCGCTCCCTGCTCCAAGATTTGGTCCCGATCGCATTACTTTATGCCAGAACGCGTTCCCGGGACCAACACTCTACCCTTTGCAAGAAAGCGTCGGTACATTTTCTATCAGACTCTAATACGCGCCAGCTCGTTCCATTATCATGGTAAATACATAGCTGTCATGAAGACGAAACTGGCCGTTAAAGCAGCGTCCCACAGCCAGTTCTGGCATAAGATCCGTTGTCAGTTCCATCACGAGGGTGCCCGCAGAAAAGTTAATTTCTTTAAGCCTCGCCACTTCAAACCCAAAGTAATGCCCCACCACAGGAAACAGCGCTTTAAAGAGACTCTCTTTGGCTGAAAAGATCACTGTAAGTAAAGCATGCCGATATAGGGGGTATTGGTCAAACAGCACGCGTTCCGCCTCTGTTACTACACTTGCGAAGACAAAATAAGCCATCTCATCAGCGATGTATTCTTCGATATCCACACCGAGCCTTTCTATGTCCTGGCATCGAGCAACCGCGCAGACCGCCAGAGTATCAGTATGACTGATTGAGCCGACAAATCCTGCCGGCCAGACCGGCGCTCGGTGCTTGTCAATATCAACGACACTGTCATCCGCGCCAAGTTGTTGCAACGCGTGCCTGGCCAGACTGCGCCCGGCAACAAATTCCGCCCTTCTTTTAATTACTGCGTGAGTAATCTCTGGTTTCAGTTCGGTAGCGAGCAATGTGCAGGCTAAAGCGTCTGTATAGCTTTCCACATAAAAATTACTCTGGTAGCACACCCCTGAAAACGACGGGATGAGAATTTGCAATTTGCTGGCCATGAAATCTGATGTTGAATGCTTTACGTCGGTCATGTCATCTCTTTCTATTCTTACGTTTTTTTTTGCTTTGCTACAGAATCCATTATATTTATCCATTTTTGCCATCCGCCCAGAAATAAAGATATTTAATTTCAAAAAGATAACCAGAGCTCAGCCTTTTACTTTCCCCATCCTACCTGGATGAAGTTCAACAAAGGTTAAAACGCGCATCGAACTTCTCAGTTTCTTTACTGAGATCTGTAAAGTCTTGTGTCTTTTATCAGGCGCAAATGAAAAAAGCTAATAAACAACCTCCTCCTCCTGTTTCAGTCAGAAATAATTTACCCATAAAAATAATATTAATCGCCAGCCCGGCTTCATATTTATTGCTATTTGTAAGTGATTTTACCAGTGCAAATAATTACACATAGTTTTTTCTTGTAAATTATTGTCATCCGTTGCCTTTGATATTTAATTTCATACCGCGACTATTAGAATTTTGTTGACGGATGGTTTAAAAAAAATTTAAACACCTCAATTACACTTCTTTCACAACGGCATTGGTAAATATGCTTTTTAAGAATTGAGTTTTTATTCAGAAATGGTTTTAGATATATTCCTTTAAGTGCGATAGAGGTTGGAAAATGAAAAATTCATTACACCCTGTCTTTAATAAGATAGAGAGAATTGCAGCGGAAAAATATGACTCGATCGCCGTAATGTTTGAGCAACAGACTCAGTCTTACGGGCAACTTAAAAAAACTTCAACGCAAATCGCACAGTACTTATTTAATGCGTTTGGACAAGGAAATCGCCACGGTGTAATCGCAGTTTACCTGGAACCATGCCTTCATTTACCCGCGGTGTTGCTGGCGATCATGAAAGCGGGATTTACCTATGTTCCCCTTTCAGACTTTCATCCTCCAGAGAGGATAGCAACCATTGTTGAGGATTCCTCATCTTTCCTGGTCATCACGTCCAGAGAAAGCAACCAGTTTAATGCACTGAAATATATGGGTACGCCCGTTGTATTTCTGGAGGATTTACTGGCTTTGTCGGAAAACCCACCTGTCTGTACACTGCCCGATGTGGCTGGCGAAGACCTTGCCTATATTCTTTATACCTCTGGCTCCACCGGCGTGCCGAAAGGCGTACTGATTGAGCATGCCAATATGGATTACTATCTCTCCTGGTTTAATGAAGATTTATGGCCAGTAACCCGTGCCAGATTACCCTTAACAGCCTCGTTGAGCTTTGCAGCAGCCGTCACGCAATTGTATGCGCCATTATTACGGGGTGATACATTACATATTCTTCCAAAAAACGTTCTGCAACAGTATCCGTTATTATTAGACTGGTATAAGCAATATCCGGATGGCGCCCTTTACTGCGTCCCAACAATCTGGGAAGAGTTGCTAAATTATGTACAGAAGCAAACTGATGCCAGTTCGCTTTCGCTACCAAAGACCTTGTTTTTATCAGGTGAACCGGTATCGAACAATCTTAAAAATCGTACATTCTGCGAAGTCCCGGATATTCTTTTATTTAATTTGTACGGTCCAACAGAAGCCACTGCTAATGGCTCATTCTGTCAGCTGCAAGCGGAAAATACCGTCACTATTGGCAAAGCTTTACGCGGCAGCGAATTACTGATTGTTGATGAGCAATGTCAGGAAGTTGCACCGGGCGAAGTGGGTGAGATTTGTATTCTGGGCGATGGCGTCTCCCGGGGATATATCAATCGCGAAGCGTTGACTGCTGAGCGATTTTATCAACTCGAACGCCAGGGTCGCACCTGGCGAGTGCACCGCACGGGTGACTTAGGCAAAACGCTCAGTAATAATGACGTACTTTATTTGGGCCGTCGCGATCAACAATTTAAGCTCAATGGCGTTCGCATAGCCGCAGAAGAAATTGAACAAACATTGATTTCTCACCCAGGGATTGCGAAAGCTATTGTTCGCTGCGATGAAAGTCTGGGCATGCCCAGGATTATTGCTTACCTGGTCACGGCGCAAGCACGGATCCCACAAACGGAGTTGCGCCGTTTCGTTGCTGCAAAATTGCCAGCAGTGATGATCCCCGCCTGCTTTATTTATCTGGATGCGATACCTAAATTGCCGAATGGCAAACTCGACGTTCACCGTTTGCCGAAACCGTCTCCACTGCGCCCTGCACTCACCGTACCGTATGCGACGGCGGCAAATGAACTTGAGCAGGAGATGATAGATATCTGGCAGGATGTGCTGGGTATCATCAACCTGGGCGCGAATGATAATTTCTTCGAGTTGGGCGGCAATTCTTTACAAATCATGCAGGTTCGCCATCGTATTCGTCATCAGTTCTATTCAGAAATTGATTTCGACTGTTTTTTTGGCAATCCCACGCCGCGAATGCTGGCAGGCGTCGTTCCTTATTACAGCAATAATGAACTTGTCGGTAATGAGGTTAAGGATGCAGACGAAGGAATGTTGTCTTCCCGGCAACGCTATTTCCTTACTCTGGAATTGATGAATGAAAATCCGTGGCTTTACCAAATTTATTTCGCCATCGATATTCAGGGCAACATTAATAAAAGTGCTGTTAACCATAGTGTGTCGTGTATTCTCGAGCAGAACGCAGTGCTACGTACTCAGTTTGATCTTGATAGCGAGCCGGTTTCTGGCCGAATAACCCCTCCCACAACACTAAATATTCCTGTGCTGAAAGTGGTTTTGCCTGAAGCGCGCCCATTGCGCGATAGCGTGATGCTTGAGATTGCCTGTCGTGACACAGAAGATTTTGAACAATTGCCGCTTACGGATTTCTGGCTGCTTGAACACGCGAAGGATCATTATGTCCTGTTGGGCAGAGTGCATCACACGCTTTTCGATCATGACGCGATCGCGCCATTTTTCCGGCAGTTTGTCAGTTATTATCAGGCATTCCTGGCAGGTGATGTGAAGTATCGCATCAACGCGGGCTGGGAGTATGCCGATTATTGTCATGAACAACGCCAGCTAAACACTCCGGAACAGCACGCGAAGGCGACTGAATTCTGGCGTCAAACCCTGGCAGGATATCGCCGTCAGGGTGCATTACCCTCACCTGTCATGCAATCTGCCTGTACAGAGGGCCAAAATTTACTGGTAACTCTGACAAATGAACAGAGCGAGCGGCTGCGCCGCTTCTCGCACCACCATAATGTCACACCCTTTATCACCTTGCTTGCTGCATTCCGTCTTGTATTGCAGAACACTTCATATTGTCATCAGCCGATAGGCATTCCAACGACCGATCGGGTTTCGCAGGAGGATGCCGGGACGCTGGGCTGTTTCGTTAATATGACCAGTTTCTTTATTGATACCGAAGACGAAGAGCCGTTTAAACACTTCCTTGCGCGCTGCAAAAAACATCTGTTTGGCCTGCTGGAGAACCAATATTTGTCTTATCAGGACCTCGTGCATGCATTACGTCATTCATCTGATGAACCGTTGCTACATTTTTCGGTAGGTTTTAACTATTTAACGACACTACCCGAAAAGCGACTTATCAAGGGTTGTCAGTTAAGCGTCAGTGAAATATATAGTCACTATTCTAAACTGGATTTGACTTTGCTTATTCAGGACGCTGAATGTTTTACGTTGTGTTTTAATTATAACCCAGAGGTTTTCTCTGCAAATAATATAAAAACATTATCTGACGAGTATCTTGCGTTGCTGTCAGGATTTCACATTCAATAAAGTCATCAATTATTATTCTTTATAATACTAAAGGAAGCCGGTTATGAAATCGGAAAAAACAATTCATGCGCAATTTATAGCGCAGAAAACAAAAACGCCTCATGCCGTCGCGCTGAGAAGCGAACAGTCATCAGTCAGTTATGAGGAACTGGATAATCGCTCAACCGCACTGGCCGGTTATTTTCTTAAACAAGGCGTCAAACCTGGCGACAAAATTGGGGTTTATCTTAATAAAGGGATCTCACTGATTACCAGTCTGCTGGGAATATTAAAGGTGGGTGCATGTTATGTTCCGCTTGATCCTTCGTACCCCCAGGAACGACTGTTATATATCGCACGCCATGCTGACGTCTCTTTTGTTATTACGGATCCGTCATTAGCCTCTAAAATAGCGGTCGATGAAGATAAAAAATTGAATATCAACGCGCTGAACCTGAATACCGTCAGTGATACAGCGTTGCCTGTGGTGGATGATGATGCGCTCTGCTATGTCATGTATACCTCAGGTTCGACCGGTCAACCGAAAGGCGTCATGGTGCGGCACCGCACGGTAGTGAATTACCTTTGGTGGATGCAACAAGCGTTTGGTTTAACGCAGCACGATGTGGTGCTTAATCAGTCCACGTTTAGTTTTGATGTCTCGGTATGGGAAATTTTCTGGCCACTGATTACCGGGGCGAGCTGCGCACTGATTTCCGATGAAAGGAAGTATGATCCTAATCAGGTTATCCATTTTATGCAGCAACACAGCGTCACCGTGGCGCAATTTGTTCCCACGGCGCTGCGCGCCCTTGTTGCAGTGCAAAAGCTGGCAGTCTGTAATGAATTACAGCATATTTTTTCTGGCGGCGAAGCGCTGGACCAGAAACTGGTCGACGATCTGGCAGCGCAGTTTTCCGGTCAAATTCACAACCTATACGGCCCGACAGAAGCCACGATTTTTGCCTGCCACTGGTTGTGTCAGCCCGGTGCGGATTACACCATTGTGCCTATTGGCACCCCTATTCCTCATGTCAGAGCATACGTGCTGGATGAACAGGGTAACCAGCTTCCGGCAGGCGCCTCAGGGGAGCTTTATCTGGCAGGCGATACACTGGCACAGGGCTATATTAATGACCCGGAACAAACCCGTAGTCGTTTCGTAAATGAGCTGTTCGCAGCGGATGCGCCTGGCCTGATGTATAAAACCGGCGATATTGTACGGGCACGGGAAGATGGTGTGCTGGAATTTCTCGGCCGCATCGACAGCCAGGTAAAATTGCGCGGTCATCGTGTGGAATTAAATGAAACAGAAGCCATTTTGCGAAATTACAGCAAATTAGCGAATGCGGCTGTCATTCTGGAAAATAACGTCCGTTCGGGGATTCCGGAAATGGTGGCATTTTATGTCATTAAAGAAAATGAAACTGTCGAGGAGCAACAATTAAAAGAGCATCTTTATAACATCCTGCCTTTTTATATGATTCCTTCATATTTTATTGAACAGGATTTTATCCCCACGCTACCCAATGGAAAAGTGGATAGCCCTTCTCTACATCATATTTTTAAAAAAGGTCAAGTAAGCATGACAAAAAATATCGTCCTTCCCTCATCAGGCATTGAAGCGGAAATTATCAAAATATGGGAACAGGTGCTCAATAATAAAAACCTATCCGTTCATGAAAATTTTTTTGATGCTGGCGGCAACTCGTTGCTAATGTCAAAAGTACACCGGGAAATTAAAAAGCATCTGGAAATTCCGGTCTCGATTATGGATCTTTTTCAGTATCCAACTGTTAAAACACTGAGCGCTTATCTGGCTGATAAAAGCCATAAGTTCGCAGCAGGAAACAAAAATGATCAAGCAGAAAATAAATCTAATGGGATCACCGCTCATGAATAATCTCGCTAACATTCGTGATAAAGATATCGCCATCATTGGCATGGCGGGTCGCTTCCCTGGCGCGGAAGATATCACTACCTACTGGCGTAATCTTCTCGATGGTCTGGAAACAATTACTACCTTTACGGATGCAGAGCTACGCGCCTCCGGTGTTGATGAAGAACTTATCGGCGCGCCAAACTATATTCGCCGCCGGGGGATCCTGGGTGATGCACAGCATTTTGACGCCAGCTTCTTTGATATTACGCCTCGTGATGCGGAAATCATGGATCCCCAACACCGCAACTTCCTGGAGTGCAGTTGGCTGGCTTTTGAAAATGCGGGCTACGTACCTTCAACCTATCCGGGAAAAGTCAGTGTGTTTGGCGGCACCGGCACAGCCTGGCACCTGCAACAGGCCGGCGCTAACCAGGAGGTTCAGAAATATGCAAGCGGCGCGTCGCTGGTGACTAATAACGACAAAGATTATGTCACCACGCGCGTGTCTTATAAGCTGAACCTCAAAGGCCCCAGCGTGGACGTACAAACCGCTTGCTCCACCGCGATGGTCGCGATTGTCATGGGCGTTAACAGCCTCCTGAACGGTGAAAGCGACATGGTGCTTGCCGGCGGCGTGTCTATTGATACGCCTGAGCGTCGTGGCTACCTCTATATGCAGGGCGGCATGGAATCTGCCGACGGCCATTGCTATGCCTTTGATTCCCGAGCCAACGGCACCGTATTTAGCCGTGGCGTAGGCGTGGTGTTACTCAAACGCCTGAGCGATGCAATACGCGATGGTGATCATATCTACGCGGTGATTAAAGGCGGTGCGATTAATAATGACGGCAATACCAAAGCGGGCTTTACCGCACCGGGTATCGCCGGCCAGATTGCCGTTGCCAATGAAGCTCTGAAACGCGCAGAGGTCAATCCCGCTACCATTAATTTTGTGGAAGCGCACGGTACCGCTACGGCACTCGGTGATCCCATTGAGTTCAGCTCCCTGAGCCAGACGTTCCAGGAGTTCACAGCGAAAAATCAGTACTGCCTTCTCGGATCAGTCAAGACGAATATCGGACACACTGATGCCGCATCCGGGGTTGCCAGTCTAATCAAAGCCTCACTGGCCCTGAAAAATCGCGTGTTGCCTGCTTCGCTGCACTACAAAACGCCAAACCCCAATATCGATTTTGAACACAGCCCGTTCATCATGAACACCGAAACGCACCCGCTGGACGCTAACGGCGCGCCACTGCGGGCACTGGTGAACTCCTTCGGCGTGGGCGGCACTAATGCTTGCGTGATTATGGAAGAAGCGCCTGAGGCTCCGGTCAGCAGCGCGGCGGACGGCCACTTGCTGTTTCCTTACTCGGCGAAAACTCCTTCCGCGCTGGAAAAGATGCGTGAAAACCTCAGACTGCACCTGCAACAGCATGATGAACTGAATCTGGCGGATGTGGCGTACACCCTTCAGGTGGGACGCCAGCATATGGCGCACAGCGGATTTGTGGTTGCGCGCGATCGCGAGACATTGCTCAGTAAACTCGCGCAGCCCACGATGATTGCGCCGCAATCGGGCAAAAAACCCAAATCAGTGGTGTTTATGTTCCCAGGCCAGGGCAACCAGTACATCAACATGGCACGCGAGCTGTATGACAGCTACCCAACCTTCCGCCAGGCCCTGGATCGCTGCTGCGCTCATCTTGAGAATATCCTCGAACGCAACCTGCGCGACATCATTTTCCAGGACGTCGATAGCGCCCATAAAGATCTGATCAACGAGACGCAGTATACCCAGCCAGCCCTGTTTGTGGTGGAGTATGCGCTGGCGCAACTGTGGCTGTCCTGGGGCGTAAAACCCGACATGATGATTGGCCATAGTGTGGGGGAATACGTAGCCGCCTGCCTCTCTGGCGTGTTGTCTCTGAAAGATGCGCTTACCGCCGTCGCCATGCGCGGCAAACTGGTCCAGCAACTACCTGCGGGTGCGATGCTTGCCGTGCTGATGGACGAGGAGACGCTGCGCGCACGATTAGCGGAAGGCCAGCTTGAGATTGCGGCCGCCAACTATCCCGGATTGTGTGTGATTGCAGGCGGTTTGGTTGAAATTGAAGCCTTCCAGAACAAACTGGAAGACGAAGGGATTTTCTGCAAACACCTCGACACCTCGCACGCGTTCCACTCGTACATGATGGAGCCGATGCTTAACGATTTCCGCAAGGTGATTGAGAAAATCACCTTTAACCCCCCCGTCATCCCATTTGTGTCCACTGTGACCGGCGACTGGATCACCGACAGCCAGGCCCAGAACCCGGATTACTGGATTAACCATGTGCGTCAGCCGGTGCTGTTCACTCATGCGTTCAAGACTTTGATTGCGGAAGATCATCATTCGTTTGTTTTCCTTGAAGTGGGCCCGGGCCGCTCGCTGGAGTCTGCCGCGAAACAGCACATTAATACCGCTGAAAACCCGGCGATTTTCGCCTCCCTGCCTACAGCGAAAGATGTGGCGTTGACCGGTGAACAGTGCCTGTCCACGTTAGGTCAGTTGTGGTGTTGCGGCGTCGCGATTGACTGGACGGGTTACTACGATGGCCATTGCCGTCTGCGTCTCCCGCTACCGGGCTATCCTTTTGAACGTAAAGAATTCCGTCTTCCGCTAATAAGTGTGGATGCGCTAAATGGACTCGATAATCGATCGCTTAATGCGCGTAAGAGAAAGCAGGCCAGCATCAGCAACTGGTTTTATATGCCCACATGGCGCCAGACCATTCCGGCGAAGTACATGAACGGCAAGGTCTCTTCCGTAGCGACGGAATGCTGGGTGATTTTTACCGATAATCATGGCGTCGCGGATGCGCTGCTCATGCAGTTAAGAGAGGCTGGTTTTACAGCGATCACCGTCGCACAGGGCAACGCATTCCAGGAGGATCAGGATGCGTTCGTTATTGATCCGGATAACAGTGCGCACTACGTGGAATTGTTCAGTCGCCTGAAATCACGCGAACTCACGCCATCCCGCGTTCTGCATCTGTGGAGTCTCTGCGAACAAAACGACGATACGCGTCTGATGGATGTCTGCGAGCCACTCACCCGCGCCGCCTTCTACAGCCCGATGTATCTGCAACAGGCGCTGATTGGCGAAAATTTGTTAGCAGGCCTGCGCTTACTGCTGGTGACTAATAATATCTTCAGCGTGGCGGGCGAGCCTATCGGTTCACCGCATAAAGCCCTGCTCACCGGCCCTGCCCGCGTGTTCTACCATGAATATCACGAAGTACGTTGCCATCTGGTAGATGTGGCTCTGGATGCGCCAGCAGCAGATATTGCCCGCCTGCTGATCGAGGAAAGTAACATCGATACCGACGGCAAGCTGGTGGCTTATCGTCAGCTCCATCGCTGGGAAGAGGCATATCAACAGGTGCCGCTCGTCTCGCAAGAAAGCCAGAAACCCGTGTCTGTCCGTGATGACGGCGTCTATCTGATCACCGGCGGTTTAGGCGGGCTTGGTATGCTGGTGGCTGAGCAACTGGCGCAGAGCAGCAATGCAACGCTGATCCTCACCTTCCGCTCGCCATTGCCGGCACGCGAAGAGTGGCAATACTGGCTCCAGCAGCACGCGGTGGATGACCCTACCAGTGAAAAACTCGCCTGCATCTTGCGTCTGGAAGAACACGGCAATCGCGTGCATTTACTGAACGTGGACGTGTGCGACTATGACGGAATGAAGGCGGGACTGGCGGAATTTTCCAGGATTGACGGCGTATTCCACACGGCGGGTGTGGCGGGCGGCGGCATCATCCCGCTCAAAAACAGCACCAACTGTGCTGACGTGTTAGATCCCAAAGTGCGCGGCACTCTGATCATCGATGAACTGCTGGCTGACCGGGCGCCAGAATTCTTCCTGCTGTTCTCCTCCATTACCGCCATTGTGGGCGATCCGGCGCGGATTGATTACTGTGCCGGTAACGCGTTTATGGACGTGTTCGCCCATTACCGTAATCAACATCGCCCAGGCTTTAGCATGTCGATTAACTGGGGACAGTGGGGTGACATCGGAATGGCGGCACGCTGGAATAAGCAGCTCAATGAGAAAAGCCGCAACAACGCCTTTGAGAAAATCACCGGCGATCTGCTGACGCAAATCGACAGCAAAGCCGGTGAAGAGGCGTTTCGCGTCAATCTGGCCGTAAACCAGGACTGGGTAATTGACGAGCACCGCTTACTGAATACGCCAACCCTGGTCGGCACCACTATTCTCTCCCTGCTGAATGAATATCTGGCCGTCTTCAAAGCAGGTGAAGGGCTACAGGTCAAAAATCTGATGCTGAGTACGCCAGTGCTTTACCATCACGCCTGGCCACGTGAAATGAATCTGGTGGTCGCACAACAGGACAAAGGCTACCGGTTCAGCCTGAAAAGCCGCGGCATTCTCGACTTTAACTGGCAGGAACACGCCTTCGGGCAGATTGGCGAGCTAAAAGCGCAGGACACGGAATACGCGCTGCCGGACGAGATCCGCAAGCGTTGCCCGGTCGTTATCAGCGATTACGCCCTGAGCACCAGTGAGGATTTCCTGGCGCTGAGCGCGCGCTGGAATACCACGGCGGAACTACGCAAAAATGACAGTGAATGGTTTATTCGTCAGGCATTAGCTCCGGCATTCACTGGCGATTTACAACGTTACGCATTCCATCCGTCCATGATCGACTCGGTGGCTATCGCCTGCCTGTCAGGCATAACGGAGGAGTATTATCTGCCCATCAGCTACGGGCACATCGATTTCCACGCACCATTAGATAGCGAATGTTTTGTTCATGCTAAACTCAGTCAGCCTTATCACCCGCAAGACAATACTATCGTAATGAATATTGTCTTTTTCTCGGCGCAAGGGAAACGGCTATTAACGCTTGAGAATTATACGCTGATTAAAATTGCCGATAATAATCAGGTCCACGCCGGGAATATGACCAAAATGGCGGAAGTGAAAGTGAACTTACAAAATAAAGACATTCTTTATTTTGAAGGACTGGAAGCGGTAAAACGTCTGCTTAATCACCTGCAATTCCCGCAGCTTGTGGTGGTGACCTCCGATTTGGATCAATTCATTTTTGAAGCGATCCCGGAAAAAGAAGAGGAAGAGAATTTACAAATCGAAGCCAGTATTGCCGATTCGCATGGCCGCCCGGCGCTGTCCGTGGAATATGTCGCGCCGGAAAACGAAATCGAAAAAGAGATTGCCAAAGTATGGCAATCGATTCTGGGTATTTCAGGCATCGGCGCGCTGGACAACTTTACCGAACTTGGTGGTAACTCGCTGCTGGCGGTACAAGTAGTCTCGATTGTCTCGGGCATATTTGAAGTGGATATCCGTGTTGATCTTTTCTATCAGGATCAGACCATCAGAGGCCTGGCGAACCTGCTGGTCGGCGAATTAATCGAATAATTACCTGTCGCGTGAATGTTCCGCGTTATCGCCGCCTGCGGGCGCGATAACGCGGTCTCTAACCCGGGAAAAAGACTATGACAAATAAAAGCGATGACATTCGTTCACTAAGCCTGGACGACATTAAAAAACTGGCTCAGCAAAAAAAATTACATGCTGCGGGTCATCTTTCTGACGGTATTCAGCGTTGCACCGATAAAGCGCGTAAACACTTTCCACTCACCAGCGCGCAAAAAAGTATCTGGCTACTCGATCAATATCTTGAAGATAAAAGAGCCTATAACAATCCTTATGCTTTTGTGTGTCATATGGCGCTCGAATTTAATCAGGAGCAGGCCCGTCAGGCATTAACGTTGTTAACCCGTAAGCACACCATTTTACGTACCACCTTTCAGACAGAGAATGGCGATGTGATGCAGTGTATCAACGACGAAATTATATTTGACTTCGTCTATGAAGATATTGTCGCCATGGCGGATGAGGATAAAAAAAACCACATCGACAAACAGGCGCTTAAAGAAGGCCGCCGCAGTTTTGACCTGGCGCGCGGGCCACTCTCTCACTGGCGGGTTATTAAAACGCAGCATAATGAATATGTGATGATGCTGACACTTCACCATATTATTTCAGACGGCTGGACCATGAACCTGTTTTTCCGGGAATTAATGGGCATCTATTTCCAGCTAGAAAATGGCGTGACGCCTGAGGTGGAAGGTTTCCTGCAATTCTCTGATTACGCGCTGGCGGAAAACCAGTGGCAAAGTAACGGCCATTACGACCGGGGCATCTCATACTGGAAAGAACACCTGGACGGCGCTCAGGGGATATTAAAGCTGCCCACCGACGCGCCGCGCCCTGAGCGCATGCGTTCAGCGGGCGGTATCGTCAGCCAGACTCTCGATCGCGATCTGCAAAAGGCGTTAAGCACCCTGTGCAGCCATCATAACGCCACCCTGTTCCATGCCATGTTAACCGCCTGGCAGGCGCTGCTTTACTTTTACAGCGGGCAGGATGACATCATCGTCGGGATCCCGTTTGCCAACCGCAATCAGGCGGCAAGCCGGGATTTGCTGGGGTTGTTTATGAATACCCTGCCGCTTCGCGCGCAAGTTCACGCAGATTCTCGCTTCGAGGCGTTGTTATCACAGGCGCGCACCCAGTGCGCACAAGCGATGTTGTATCAGGATGTGCCATTCAACATGATCCTCGACAACATCAGTTTCGTTCGCTCACCGCAAATGAACCCGCTTTTCCAGGCCATGCTGAGCTACCAGGTTTTCCCCCATTTTTATGACGACAGTCAGGCGTCGGTTAAGCCGCTAAAGGTGGATTATGGCGTGTCAAAAACCGATCTTAACCTCTGGATTGAAGAAGACAGCGATAAGCTCCTGTTCACGCTCTATTACAACTCGACCCTGTTCCATGAAAGCACTGCCGTGCGGATGCTGGCGCATTTCCAGCGTATCCTGCGCCAGTTCGTGAACAATCCGCAGATCACCCTTGCGCAAATTTCGCTGCTGAGCGATGAAGAGCGCCGCCGGAGCCAGACAGAGGCCGCGCAGCCACAGGCTGACTTCACGCCGGTGCACCAACAGTTTGCCAGGGTTGCTGACAACGCCCCGCACGCGTTGGCGACGCGATGCGATGATCGGGCGCTCAATTATCAACAGCTCGCCGGACAATCGGAACAGCTCGCGCAATGGCTACTGGCGGCGGGCCTGCAACCGGGGGATGTGGTGGGTCTCGCCATGGAGAAAGGGATTGACTGCCTGGTCGCAATACTGGCGGTACTGCGCGCGGGCGGCTGCTATTTGCCGCTGGATATGACTCTGCCGTATGAGCGCCTTGCGTATATGATGGATGACGCAGCCGCGCGCTGGGTGATCGCTGACAACGATGACATGAGCTTTGAGGGTGCAACGCGCTTTGATATGCGCGTCATCCCGTCATCGCTGACCCGTCAGGCGCTGCCGAATGTCGACCCGGATGCGCCCGCCTACCTCATTTACACCTCTGGCAGCACCGGCACCCCTAAAGGCGTACAGGTTAATCACGCCCAGTTGGCACGCTATTGCGCGAATGCAAGCCAGGTGCTGCAACAACCCGCCGGAGCGCATTACGGCATGTTCTCCGGCTTCACCACCGACCTGGCGCATACCCTGATTTATCCAGCCCTGACCCAGGGCGGCTGTTTAAATATTATCAGCAACAGCGCACTACAGGACCCGACATTACTGACCGCGCAGTTGACGCGCCAACCGCTAGAATGTATCAAAATCACGCCCTCTCATCTGAGCGCATTGCTCCAGGGAGAAAACGCGGCGGCGCTGCTTCCTACCGCTTTACTGGTACTGGGAGGCGAGCGCGCCTCCTGGTCTCTGATTGAGCGGGTGCGTGCTCTAAATGGCCGATGCCGCATTGTAAATCACTATGGCCCTACCGAGAGTACCGTCGGAGTGGCGACCTGGGAAGCAATGCCCGACACCGTATTGCCGCAAGGCAGCTATCTGCCTATCGGGAAACCCTTCCCCGGCGTGCAGTTGCTGGTTGTCGATTCTCAATGCCAGCCAGTGGCCGACGGCCTGCCGGGGGAAATTTGTATAGGCGGCGCGCACCTCAGCGCGGGTTACATCGGGAGTCATGCGCACAAAAACGCCAGCGCCTTTATTCCCCATCCGTTTATGACTGGCGAACGCCTGTACCGTACCGGTGACAAAGGCCGCCGTATGGCGGATGGCAATATCGAATACTTAGGGCGTATCGACCGGCAGGTGAAAATCCGTGGATTCCGCGTGGAGCTTGCGGAAATCGAACATGTGCTGCATCAGTGTCCGGGTGTGACTCAGGCGGGAGTACTGGTTAAGCCGAACGGTGACGATGAGCAGCACCTGGTGGTGTTTTTTGCAACGCTAACCGGGCACCAACAGGACGAAATTAAGGATTATGCCCGCGCCCGCTTGCCGCACTTTATGCTACCGGATCGCTGGGTATGGCTTGAATCGATGCCGCTGACCGCCAGCGGGAAGATCAACTATACCGCACTGAATGCCCTGCCATTGCCGCACGAGGCCGCCAGTCACATGCCGCAAAATGAGACAGAGCGCCAGTTACATCAGCTTTATTGCGATGTGCTCAGTCTCAATGCGGTCGATACCCATAGCAGCTTTTTCCAGTTGGGCGGCAACTCCATCAACGCGCTAAAACTGGTGATGCAAGTTAACCCACATTTTGGCACCGCGCTGTCGCTGGGGCAGTTGCTGGAACACAGCAGTATTGCAGAGCTGGCGAAGTTTATCGGCCAAATCAGCGCACCGCAGGCGTTAACCTCGCTGGTGACGATGAATAAAGGCGACGAGAGCCTGCCTACCTTCCTGATGGTGCACCCGGCGGGCGGCAACGTGCTCTGCTATTACCCGATGCTGAAACCGCTGGAATCACGCTATCCGGTTTATGGCCTCCAGGTCGCCGATTTCAGCCAGGTGCACGATCGCGATCGCGATATCACCGCGCTGGCTGCCTTCTACCTGCAACAGGCAGGCAACCTGATCCATCGCGAGGCGCTAATCGTGGGCGGCTGGTCACTGGGCGCGACAATTGCGTTTGAGCTGGGACAACAAATCACCGCCATCACGGGCCGGGCGCCGACACTGCTGGTGTTTGATCAACCCGCGCCGCAGGTGCGCGTCGATAACGCGGAACAGATGAGTGAAAGCGAGCGTCTGGCTTATTTTGCCCGTAAAGTCGCGTTGTTTACCGGTATGAAATTCGATATCTCCGGGCAGAAACTGGCGGCGATGAGTGAAGACGAACGCACTCAACTGTTTATGCAGGAGTTCCGCCGCGCCGGGCTGGTCCCCGCCTCGCTGAGCTTTGCGCATTTCCGTCATTTCCTGGTGATTTTGTGGGCGCATATCAGCGCCAGCGATCGTTACGTCGGTGCGCCCTATGCGGGAGATATCGTGGTGGCCGAAGCGCAGGAGACGATGCCGGGCAGGATAAAGTTGCCTGCGCCGGGGCTGGGCTGGCAGCGTTTGTCAGAGAAACCCGTCACCCTTCTGACCGCCCAGGGCAATCACATCTCTATGATGAATGAACCTTTCATCACTGAACTTATTCAGCGAGTTAAAAAGGTATTGCCATGAGCGTAACCGGGCAGGTTAATACCCTCAGTAATGAGGGAACTCACAGCCAAAGCGCCGGAGTATCACTGCGCAGTTGGTGCGCCGTTATCGGCGGCCTGCTCGGTGGCTTTATGGCCATTCTGGATATTCAGATTACTAACTCGTCGATGAAGGTAATTCAGGGGGCGTTATCCGCCACGCTGGATGACAGCTCGTGGTTGATGACGTCCTACTTTACCGCAGAAATCATTGCCATACCGTTGTGCGGTTGGCTGGCGCAGGCGCTGGGCACAAGCCGCTATGCGCTATGGTGTATCGGCAGTTTTCTCGCGGCGTCAATCCTGTGTTCGCTTTCATGGGATCTGAATTCCATGATTGTCTTTCGCGCCTTGCAGGGATTCGGCGGCGGCGCGCTGATCCCTCTCTCCTTTCGCTTAATCATTGAGGTATTACCAGGCGAAAAACGCCCCTTCGGGATGTCGTTATTCAGTATCGTGGGTACATTTGCCCCGGCCATCGGACCCACCCTGGGCGGCTGGCTGACGGAAACTTTCTCCTGGCACGCGATTTTTTACATCAATGCCGTACCTGCGGCATTTGCCTGCGCACTGATTAATTATGGAATGCAACGGCCACCCATTCGATGGGAGGTGATCCGCAACGGCGATTTCATCGGCATCCTCACCGCAATGCTCTGGCTGGGCTGCCTGGAAGTGGTGCTGGAAGAGGGACGTAGTCTCTACTGGCTGGATTCCTCGCTGATCTGCTCGCTGCTCGCCATTTCGGGAGTGGCGTTTGTCGCTTTCATCTACGATCAGCTTGCTCACCCGTCCCCGTTGATCAATATCCGTATGTTCAGGGACGCAGCATTTTCCCATGCCTGCATCATGTTCTTCATGCTGGGCGTTGCGATTTACGGCACGCTGTTTATGGTGCCGTTTTATCTGACCAGCGTGCATAACTATGATGCTTTACAAATTGGTAATGTGTTGATCTGGATGGGGTTGCCGCAACTGGCGATCCTGCCCTTCATCCCGAAACTACTGAAGATTTTTAATGTAAAGTACATGATTTTCATTGGCTTTATGGGACTCGCTATCAGCTCATTTATGAATGGTCATATGGACAGCGATTTCGCCGGGCAGCAGATGAAACTCTCGTTGTTGATAAGAGCATTGGGGCAACCATTTATCATGGTGCCGCTTTCGATGATCGCCACCCGTAATGTCCAGGCCAGAGACAGCGCCTCTTCCGCCATTCTGATTAACATTACCCGCAGCATCGGCGGCTCCATGGGGACCGCGATACTGTCCACCCTTTACGTCAACCATGCGTGGATGCACGCCGACCAAATCCAGTCGACTATAAGTTCCGGTAGCGATGCGTTTAATCGCTACGTGGAAAATGTCAAAACGCTGTTGATCAATCATGGCGGTTCGCTGAACAACCTCAACGTTCAACAGACAGCATATGCCATGTTGACCAATGACATCAAAACCCAGGCCCAGATCATCGCCTTTAACGACATTTTTAATGTGATGGGTGTAATGATGCTGGCCACGGCGATTCTGGCGCTATTCGCCACTAAAAATTTCCGGCTGTTCCAGCCTTCAGCGGAGAAACACTAAATGACCCAGAATACCCCTTATACTTTTTTGCATTATCTGCGCTCCCGCGCGGCGATATTAAATATCGTTATTCCGTTAGCGCTCTATTATGGGGCGTTGTACCGCGTGGGCATTGGCGCGGCGCTGATAGCCAGTGCAGTCTGGGCCACCCTCCTTGCATTACAAAGCAACAATCGTAAGGCTACGCTTGCCGTAGTGCTAATGCTCCTGCTTTCCGGTTGCTGCCATTACCTTTTCCTGCGCCAGCCCACGTGGCTGCCAGTGCTGCGGGAGGATGTGTTCTTATCACTCACTGGCGCGTTAACCGTCGCGGTGGTTTTCCTGTTCTATTCGCTTCGCGGCGCGCCCGTTATCCAGACGTTTGCCGAACAGGCAAGACCCCAACTCACCACGCTGAATATTTATGGAACACCGGCCTACCGACGGGTCTGGCAAGAGATATCACTGACGTGGATTTTCGTGTATCTCAGCAAGGCGCTACTGGTTTACCTGCTGTATCACTTCCACAGCCCATTATTAAATACATCACTGCTCGTGGTCGGCTGGCCGTTAACGTTGGCGATGATATTTTTTAGTGTTCGGTGGCCACACTATCGCTGGCAGACAAAAACGCAGCACTCCTGAACATTTATCCTGCACTGAGCGACTGAACTCATCCATTTATTGAAAGGTAAGCAGAACATGACGTATTACGAAAACAACGCCATCGTATTAGCCAGACACCCGGAAGGCCCGCTGCAACTGAGCGATTTCCGCAGCCAGACAACCCCAGTCAGGGCGCTGGAGCCCGGGGAATTTCTTATCGCGAATCAGTGGTTATCCCTCGACCCTTATATCCGTTCGCGCCTGAATTACAGTACAGATTATGTCAGTTCAGTCCATTGCGGCGACGTGGTCGCCGGGGAGACCGTGGGCGTGGTGGTGGCTTCACGTCATCCGAACTTTAGCGAAGGCGATAAAGTCTTCGCCTATTCAGGCTGGCAGCAATACCACATCAGCAACGAGCGCGATTTCATTGTCCACACGTTGCCGCAGGTTGACCTGCCCGACACCGTTTTTCTGAATACCGTCGGGACGCCCGGACGCACCGCCTATTTTGGCATGACGCGGATCGCTAAACCGCGCGCGGGCGAGACCTTAGTGGTATCGGCAGCCTCCGGCGCGGTTGGATCAACCGTCGGCCAGATAGGCAAAATGTCGGGTTGCCGGGTGGTGGGCATTGCGGGCAGCGAGGAGAAATGCCGCTATGTGGTGGATGAGCTGGGTTTTGATGTCTGCATAAACTATCACGACAGCGATTTTAAACATCAGTTGCGTCAGGCCTGTCCGGACGGCATTGATATTTACTTTGAAAATGTCGGCGGGCGCATTTCGGTGCTGGTCGCGCAATTGCTCAATGAAGGTGCGCGCGTCCCGGTCTGCGGCAATGCGGCCAGTTACGATCAGGCATCAGGAATTGCGGCGTCCAGCCCGGCTGATTTTTTCTCTTCCCTGCCCAATCCTCCGGCGAACCGGTTTTTCCTGGTCACGGAATGGTTTAAGGATTACCCGGAATCAGACGCGTGGCTGATTAACGCGCTGCGCGAGGGCAAGCTCAAATACCGGGAAACCATTGTGGAAGGACTGGAAAAAGCGCCCCAGGCGTTTATCGATCTGTTAAACGCCAGACATTTTGGCAAACAGATTGTCAGGATTAACTAATGGATAGCCGGGAGTTGGCTTAACAATATTCCCGGCCACAGCTCCTTCTTACGCGGTGATTGCCAATGAAGTATGTTAAAAAAATTGTGATTCCACTGATGTTAGTGGTACTGCTGGGTGGATTTCTGTACTGGTTATTTCACTGGCGTTATATCGAGACTACCGATAATGCATATACCCAAAGTGATATCACCAATATCAGCGCCCGTATTAGCTCGCAGGTAATGGTGTCCTGTATCACTGATAACCATGAGGTGAAGCAAGGGCAATTGCTGGCCATTCTCGACGATCGCGCTTATAAGGTCGCGATCCTGAAAGCCGAAGCTGATGTGGCGAAATCGTTGGCGGCGCTGAGCAATGCGCAGGCAAACGCAAAAATGCAGGAAAGCATCATTAGTCAGTACAGCAGTAGCCTGCTTTCAGCACAAGCCAGCGAAAAATATGCGGGCCAGGAGCTAAGCCGCTTCAGCCAGCTTAACTCCCGACACTATATTGCCCAGGGCGATATGGATAAAGCGGATAGCACCCACAAAGTCGCGGTAGCGGGTGTTGCCGAGGCGCAGGCAAGCCTACAGACGCAGCAGGCAAAACTTGCAGTGCTAAAGACCACCATTGAACAGGATCAGGCACAACTTAAACAGGCCCAGGCCAGTCTCGCGGATGCGCAGTTGCAGTTAACCTATACGCGGATTGTTGCCCCGGTTTCAGGCGTGATCGGAAATCGCAACCTGCGGGTGGGGATGTTTACCCAGGCCGGGCAAACGGTCGCCAGCATCGTTCCTGAACAGCATCCGTGGGTGGTGGCTAATTTTAAGGAAACGCAGCGCGGCGGGATGAAGCCGGGACAAGCGGTGGATATCGCCATCGACAGTTATCCCGGCAAAATTTTTAAAGGTCATATTGAAAGTCTCGCGCCGGCAACCGGTTCGGTTTTCGCTCTGTTGCCTGCTGATAACGCCACAGGCAACTTTACCAAAATTGTCCAGCGTCTACCGGTTAAAATTGTGTTCAACCAACCGATCGCCATGGCAAGCGGGCTGTCTTGTGAAGTGACGGTTGATACCCGTCACGAATCGGACGCCACGCAACAGGGATAATTTCCCGCTACGAGCATCACCCCCTCAGGGCGATAACCCTGTCTTATCGCCCTGCTCAAAACCTGCTCCCCGAGGATATCAGCGACTGCCTCATTTTCCCGAGCTGACAACAGCACGGAAAGCATCACGCTGATCCTGTGCTTATTCACGACCGAAACCCGTATCCACCAGGACCAGGCCGTCCCGGTCAGTTTCAATCAGCAGACAACGGCACACCAGGTGTGCATAAATACCTTTGCTGAAACTATCAAATAACACGCCGCCGACCGGGCACATACAACCGCAGTTAAGATGATGAACTTTCATAATTGCTCTCCCGGTCAATCTCTGGCGTCTGTGGTTTGCTCCGATGTTCCGAAATGGGTCGTGTCTCCGTGGCCATGTTCGCCCGAGCCTTCTACCCGCTTAAGCTGGATCACCTCACCGCGCTGCCAGGCGTTGGCTCCTTTAGCAACCGGGTGCGCCACAATATCCTCACGTTCTTGTTTGATGGCCTGGGTGCTCACGTTAAAGCGTCGATCTCTGTCTGCCAGGAGTTTGGGATCCAACTGCCCTTCGCCGGTAAAGCCCATCATCAGCGCCGGAATGCCAAGCGGCAGTGTTTTATCGCGGTCGGTATGCCAGGTGTGCCAGGTCTTGCCGTAGGTATTCACAATTTTGCTCATCAACGCCTTGTCAGCCACCGCAGGTAAACCCGGGGCAATCAGACTGCCGGATTTCACTTCATACTGATGGCTGTGCCACAGCTTTTTTTCTTCCGGCGGTAATGTGTTAAACAAACGCTCGCTAATGATGTACTCAACGCCCATCAGCCGGGCATCTTTCGTATTGCCGTCGTAAATCACCGCCTGCATTACGTCTTCATTCAGCACCGTGACATAGTGATGGGCTTCCATCTGGCCATTTTTATCACCGCTATAAAAATGGAAACCGTCAAGATAGGCGCTGATTGCATCAATGGGCGGACGGGACTGGATAAGCTGAGCGCCGGTTTCCAGCGTGCTCATTCTGGAGGAAGTTTTTTCACCGGGAACAGGAGTGTTGGAAGGCGTATTGTTCGCGCCGCAGCCCGCTAAAGCCAGGCTCGACAAGAATAAAAGCGATAATGGTTTCATTGGCCCTCCCCGTAAAAGTCACTTTACTGAACGTAGTACACTCCCGCAGACCCGCCAGGAGAATTTTTACTGAGCCCTCTGGCAAATTTTTCATTTAGGCGGTTCATTAACACCATTTATACTCCTGCTTCAGGGCTATAAATCTATTATACTGTGTTTTATCTACTTAAAAGCTACTTAACAAGTATTATGATGGATTTATATCTCAAAAAACCCAGCGAAATTGTCGCCCTGATTTGCGAACGCCTGCGGCAGGAACGCATCACTCTGCAAATGACCCAGGCGGATGTGGCTGCCAGAGCAGGCATTGGCGTCAATACGGTATCCAATCTGGAATCCGGCAAAAACATCGGCTTCGAGAGTCTGGTCAGAGTGGCAATGGTATTAGGCCGCAGCCAGGAACTTGAAGCGCTGTTTAAACCGAAGCTGGAAAGCCTGGACGATCTTCGCCGCTATGAAGAAAGCCTGAGCCGTCAACGAATTAAGAAAAGGAGCCATGATGCTGAATAGCGTTGAGGTGTACTACGAAGGATGGGGCGAGCGTTGGCTTTGGGGTACGCTGGTTAACACTACCGCCCTCACTGGCCGTCCGCTGATTATGTTCGAGTACAGCCAGGCCGCCAGTGAAAAAGGACTGGAACTTTCCCTTCTCTCTTTGCCGTTAAAAGGCCCCCGGTTACGGCGCGATTTCCCCTCACATCAGCTTGGCCTGCCTGGCCCGGTGTATGATGCTTTGCCGGACGGCTGGGGTATGTTGCTGATGGACAGATTATTCCGGCAACGGGGTTTAAACCCTGCGCGAATTAGCCCGCTGGAAAGACTAACGTACATTGGCGGCAACGCAATGGGTGCGATGTCTTTTGTGCCTGTTCAGCCTGAAGCGCTGTCGACAACGGAAGACATTCCACTTAGCCAATTGGTCAGCGAAGTGCAGGAGGTGCTGGATGGCGAAGGCGGAGAATTCCTGTCCAGATTGCTACAGATGGGCGGTTCTCCTCAGGGCGCAAGACCGAAAGCGCTGTTATACCGCGATAGCGCAACGGGCCGCTTCACCACGGCATTAGCCGACAAACTGGAACCCTGGCTGATTAAATTCCCCGCCCGGCACGAACATCCCGAAGTGTGCGCGATTGAGATGATCTATGCCCACTGTCTTCGCGAGTGCAGCATCGACACATCGGAAAGCGAATATTTTGTATTACCTGGTGGCCAATCGGCGTTTGCTACCCGAAGGTTTGACAGAGACCAGGGAATGCGGGTGCCGATGCAGAGCCTGGCGGCGTTTACCGGTGCCAACTATCAGGTTTCCGGCTCGCTGGACTACGGTAATTTTTTACGTGCCACGCATTTCTGTACTAACGATGTGCGTGAAAAAGCACGCGCCTTTGAGCGCATCGTGTTCAACGTGCTCTTTAATAACCGGGACGATCATCCTAAAAACTTCGCGTACAGAATGTCGTCAACCGGCGCGTGGCAACTGGCGCCCGCTTTCGATGTCACGTATTGCGATGGGCTTGGCGGATATCATCAAATGGATGTGATGGGTGAAGCATTGAATATTAACCGCGAACACCTTCTCGCCCTGGGCACGCAGGAGGCCGAGCTATCAGAACCTGACATCAGCCGGATGATTGAACGAATGTGTGACGTTGCGAACCGGTTCTCAACGCTGGCCAAACAGAGTTTGCCGGATCAAATTACCCGTAATACGCTTCGCTATATCCAGGCGCAGCTGGATGAGAACATCAAAGCCATAAGGTAAATTCCAACGATAAGCGATAAGCTGCCGCTGCGTGAAAGTCAGGTATATACTTAGTCGCCTGGCTGGTTCCGTACAGACTGAAGCCACGTAAATGACGATTAGAATAAAGGGAGTGTCTCATCATCAATACTCGTTGCTTTCCTCGTTTCGCGAGCATAAAAATCATTGTCGCCGCGCTGTTTCTCGCCAGTTGTTCCTCAGAACCGCCAAAATCTCTGGTCACGCCGTTGCCGCCAGTGGCAAAACAGCCGCTGCCTGATAAGCCAGGGCAAAACCAGCAACCGATGCGCGGCGTCTGGTTGGCGACCGTTTCCCGTCTCGACTGGCCACCGGTGAATTCGGTCAATCTGAGCCCTGATGCACGTATTCGCCAACAAAAACAAGCGCTAACTGACAAACTGGATAACCTGAAAAACATGGGCGTCAACACGGTGTTCTTCCAGGTTAAACCTGACGGCACCGCGCTCTGGCCATCAAAAATTCTGCCCTGGTCGGATATGCTGACCGGTGAGATCGGTAAAGATCCGGGCTACGATCCGCTATTGTTTATTCTCGATGAGGCACATAAGCGCGGGATGAAAGTGCACGCCTGGTTCAACCCGTATCGGGTGTCGACCAATACCCGCAGTTCGACAGTCAACGAACTTAACCGCACCCTTCCCTTAAATCCCGCCAGCATTTTTGTGCTGCATCGCGACTGGATACGCACCTCGGGCGATCGCTTTGTGCTTGATCCCGGCATTCCGGACGTTCGCGACTGGATCACCAGCATCGTGGCGGAAGTGGTTGCACGCTATCCCGTAGATGGCGTGCAGTTCGATGATTATTTCTATACCGAAACACCCGGTTCAGCGCTGAACGATAACCAGACATGGCGCCAGTACGGTCAGGCCTTTGCCTCGAAAGCGGACTGGCGGCGGCATAACACTTCACAGTTGATCGAGCAAGTTTCCCGTACCGTTAAGCAACTGAACCCGAACGTCGAGTTTGGAGTCAGCCCTGCGGGCGTATGGCGTAACCGTTCACACGATCCCGCCGGTTCCGATACCCGTGGCGCGGCTGCCTATGATGAGTCGTTCGCTGATACCCGCCTCTGGGTGCAAAAAGGCTGGCTGGATTATATCGCTCCGCAGATTTACTGGCCCTTCGCGCGTGACGCGGCTCGCTATGGCGTGCTGGCAAAATGGTGGGCAGATGTGGTTAAACCGACCAACACCCGTCTGTATATTGGCGTGGCGCTGTATAAAGTGGGTGAACCGTCAAAGAACGAGCCTGACTGGACGGTGCAAGGCGGCGTGCCAGAACTGAAAAAACAGCTCGATATGAATGAATCGCAGCCCAATATCCACGGCACTATTCTGTTTCGCGAAGGTTATCTGGAACAACCTCAAACGCGCCAGGCCGTTGAATACCTGAAACACCGCTGGAGTAGCCGCTGATTCCACTAAACCGAATGAGCCGACATAAACCGGCTCATTTCCCCTTTTCTGTTCTGATTGACCAATAAGCCACGGTGTTTACGTTCGTTGTGTTTAATTGCGCTACATTGTATGTTGTAACTAAAGGCATTCATGATCGATTTTCATCCGGGGATAACAGGTTAAATAGCCTCTGCCAGACGGCGAATTCCCTCTCTTAAGACCTCAGACGGATGGTTAGCAAACCCCAGCAATATCCCTTCCCGTAACATGGGCCGCTGGCAGTAGCGTTCAAACGTCTGAATCCCCATACCTAGCTGGCGGGCGCTATCCTGAACCACTTCCGCCTTCAACCCGCCGTTTAACCAACACACCAGATGAACCCCGGAATCCGTTGGGTGTACCGTCATTCGCTGTGGGAAATAGTCTTCAATTGCGGCCACCAGCGCGGATTTACGTTCGAAACAAGCTTTACGTATCCGGCGAACGTGGGTGGCGTAATGCCCTTCTTCGATAAAACGGGCCAGTACAGCCTGTTCAAGATAACCATTGCACAAATCGGCATAATAGCGGGTGGCGATAAACCGCTCCCGTAACGGTAAGGGAACCACCATAAACCCCACCCGAAAGGACGGATACATCATTTTGGAAAAGGTGCCGGCGTATATCACCCGGTGATGGTTATCCAGGCCCTGTAAAGCCTGCAATGAGCGGGCGGCGTAACGGAATTCGCTATTGTAGTCATCCTCGAATATCCACGCCTGATGCGAATGCGCCCATTCCAGCAGCGCCAGCCGTCGTGGCAAACTCAGCGTCCCGCTTAACGGAAACTGATGCGATGGCGCGGTATAAACCAGTTTCGCGTCAGGATAATGCGTTATGCCATCGTCAATATCCATTCCATCGCTGTCGACCCTAACCGGGCATGCCGTCGCGCCGACAGCGGCGAAAACCCCACGCGCGCCATTGTAACCAGGATCATCCAGCCAGACGTTATCTCCGCCAGACAACAGGCTTCGCGCGGTAATGTCCAGCGCCTGCTGAATACCGTTAGTGATAATCACCTGTTCTTCGTGACAGTTAACCCCGCGCGTAGCCTGAATATAGCGTGTGATCGCCCGCCGCAGGGGCCGATAGCCGTACGGGCTGGTGTGTAAATCCAGTTCGCGCCGGGATTGCCGCCACACGCGGCCAAGCAACCGTCCCCATACGTCGTGCGGGAAAAGATCGGTACATCCTACTCCCACGGCAAAGAGCCGCTCCATACCGCCAGCGCCTTCTGTAATGTGGTTTCCGACAGGGATATTTTCCTGGAACAGATGCGGATATTGATCGCCAGTAAGCCGGTCCGGGATCGTGTGCGTAACAAACGTCCCTGCCCCTTTGCGGGTCTCCAGATAACCTTCATCCATCAGCCGATCGAATCCGGCAATCACCGAGTTGCGGGAAATCGCCATCATTTCTGCCATTGCGCGGCTCGAGGGTATCTTCGAGCCGCCTGCAAGCCGGCCATCAAGAATGGCATTACGCAGCGCGTGATAAACCTGGTCCTTAATCACGCCTTTTTCCAGCAATAACTCCTGAAACACCGGAGCGACATTCTTTTTCATGGCGAGACTCCCAGGCAAAAAGTGGATCTATTAAAAATAAATAAAGTGTCACTTATCCGGGGCCACAATAACCTTTACCCTTCCCGTTATCAAAGCCAATGAAAAAAGGATGACTATGAATAACCCACACATTTCCCGCGTCACAATCGAACCGGTCGCGGAGCAGGATTACGCCGACTGGTTGCCGTTATGGAAAAATTATCAGGTGTTTTACCGCGTCGATATCCCGGAAAATATTACCCGCCTGACCTGGAATCGTTTTCTGAACCCTATTGAACCGATATTCTGCGCAGTGGCGAAATGCGACGGCAAAATCGTCGGGCTGGTTCATTATCTGTTCCATCGTTCAACCTGGGCAGATACGGACTACTGCTACCTGGAGGATTTATTCGTTAGCGAGGAGATACGCGGTAAACAGATTGGCAAGCAGCTTATTGAGTACGTACAGCAGCAGGCCCGCAAGCGCCACTCAGCGCATCTTTACTGGCATACCCATGAGACCAACCTGCGCGGGCAGCGGTTGTATGACTGGATTGCAAAGAAAAGCGGCATGATTGAATACCGTATGCCGGTGAGGTGACCAAAAGCGTCATACTGAGAAAGTTTTCACCCTGATAGTGTGCAAATCCCCAACCGTATCGACATCCTGCACAATTCCTGGATCATTAAGGAAGAGTTGCAGGATATCGTCTCGCTTGCGGGCATCCTGGACGATAACGCTCGCCCCTTTATCACCGTGGAGCAGGCTTAGCGCACTAAAATAATCACGTCTGAACCCCACCGGATGACCATGCTGCAAGTGAAAATACGGCACGACCACTGGCTTTTGCGAAAGCGCACGTGCCACGCGCCGCAGGGAATCCGGTTGAATAAGCGGTAAGTCGCCCGGCAGAATCAGCCAACCCGCGGCATCTGCCGTCGCCCTTACGCCCATCGCAATAGACTCCCCCATACCGGCGGTTCCGCCTTCTGGCCTGACGAGATGCCACGCCAGACCCGACGCAGTAACAGCTTGCAGCACATGTCCTAACACCGTGTTTCCATGCAGCGGTGCATCCAGCTTGTGAACGGCGCCGCCGGAATCGCGGAACCGCTGCCCTTTTCCGGCGGCCAGCACAATCACCACCGGCGCAGTCATCGCGCCGACAGCCTGGCATGGCGCACGGCGGCAATATCGGCCAGTACCGACAGCGCCAGCGAATGGGCATCGCGGGCTTTGGGGAAAATCCCGACAGGCGCTTTGATGCGCGCGATATCTTCGGGGCTCCAGCCCGCCCCGGCCAGGGCCGCCACCCGTTTCTCGTGAGTGCGGCTGCTACCCAGCGCACCAATATAAAACGGCTGTGCCGCCAGCGCGCACTGGAGCAGCGGCAGTTCCCGGTGCAAATCGTGATACAGCAGCAGCACCGCCGTGTCGTCATCAATCAGCAGTAAGGCGGTTTTTGGATCCACGCTGTCGCTGGTATGCACATCAAACCCTGCGGCCTTTGCGACGTGAGCGGTGACGTGCGCCTCAAGAGAATGTCCATAAACAATAACCCGGGTACAGGGCCGATAGTTCACCACAAAATCTCCGCCGACCCAGCCGGTTTGCCCGTTATGGGTACTGACCAGCGTTTGCGAGCCTGGGCTATAGCGCAGCCCGGCTGCCTTACGCTGCTCAAGGCTGTTAAGTACCGCCAGCAACGGCTGCACGGCGCGTAAATTATGAACGGTCAGCGTAATTCCACCGCCGCAGGGCAGCACGATATCGAAATACGGCGAACCCTCACCATACATCACCGTGCGGTCATGACCTGAGCGCATCGCCTCCATTGCCTCATAGGCCACCGCAGATTCCACACAGCCGCCAGATACAAAGCCGCAATACAAACCGTCCTCGCGCACCGCCATCTGCGCGCCCAGCGGTCGAGCCGCGCCCCCGCGGATCTCCACCAGCGTCACCAGCGCCGCCGCCATGCCCGCCGTCAGGGCATCGGCGGCGAAGCGCAAAATCGTCTGGCTGTCATCGGTTAAAAACGCCTGCTCAGGGTTAAGCAAGCCAGGTTCAATTAACGTCGCGTGTTGCAACACGGTTCACCTTCCTTAGACCAGGTCGGGCAGCCCTTTAAGCAGCTTATCCAGCGTGATGGGATAATCACGCACCCGTACGCCCGTGGCGTTATAAATAGCATTGGCGATAGCGGCGCTGACGCCACAAATCCCCAGCTCGCCCACCCCTTTAGCCTTCATCGGCGATGAAATCGGATCCGTTTCGTCAAGGAAGATCACTTCCTGGCGCGGGATATCGGCATGAACAGGCACTTCATAGGCCGCCATATCGTGGTTAACGAAATAACCCAGCCGGGTGTCGATGGCTAACGCTTCCATCAGCGCCGCGCCAAGCCCCATCGTCATCGCGCCTATGACCTGGCTGCGCGCCGTTTTCGGGTTGAGAATACGGCCCGCTGCGCAGACCGCCAGCATACGGCGCACGCGCACTTCTCCCGTTGCCGTATCCACAGCGACTTCGATGAAATGCCCGGCGAAAGTAGACTGCTGGTATTGCTTATCCAGATCGCCGAACTCGATACTGTCTTGCGCACTCAGCGCACCGGCGTCGGTTAGCGCGACGCTGCGATCCCCCTCGCGGATCTGCCCTTCAGCAAATACCGCCGTATCAGGATTGAAGCCCAGCGTAGACGCAATCGCCTCGCGCAATTTCACGCAGGCCGCATAGACACCCGCCGTCGAGCTGTTTGCGCCCCACTGCCCGCCGGACCCGGCAGAAACCGGGAATGTCGAGTCGCCAAGTTTAACCACCACTTTTTCCAGCGGCACGCCCATCATCTCCGCGGCGGTCTGGGCGATGATGGTATAGCTGCCAGTGCCGATATCAGTCATATCGGTTTCCACCATCACCGTGCCTTGCGGGTCCAGATGCACCCGCGCCCCGGATGTCATCACCAGATTGTTACGAAAGCCCGCCGCCATCCCCATGCCTATCAGCCAGCGGCCTTCACGTACCTGGGCGGGCTTAGGGTTACGCTGGCTCCAGCCGAAATGCTCTGCGCCGCGCCGCAGGCACTCCACTAACTGGCGCTGCGAGAACGGACGTTTCGGATCGGCGGGGTCAACCTGGGTATCGTTAAGTATGCGAAATTCAACCGGGTCGATACCCAGCTTTTCCGCCATCTCATCAATAGCGATTTCCAGCACCATCATCCCCGGCGCTTCGCCTGGGGCGCGCATGGCGTTACCCTCCGGTAAATCGAGTTTCGCCAGCCGCAGGCCGGTGAGGCGATTGGCTCCGGCATAAAGAAACTCGGTCTGGTTGGTCGCGGTTTCCGTCGGGCCGCCCGGCACGTTACCGTTCCAGCTTTCATGGGCAATCGCGGTGATATGCCCGTCTTTCTCCGCGCCAATGCGCACACGCTGGATAGTCGCCGGACGATGGGTCGTGTTGTTCGGGATCAGCGGTCGGCTCAGCATCACTTTAACAGGCCGTTTAATAGCCCGAGCGCCAAGCGCCGCCAGCAAGGCGTCGCTACGCAAAAACAGTTTGCCGCCGAAGCCGCCGCCGATATACGGCGAACGAACGTGAACGTTTTCTTCCGGGATATTCAGGGTCTTTGCCAGATCGGTCTGGCACCAGTGGATCATCTGGTTAGAGGTCCAGAGCGTCAGCTTGTCTCCTTCCCAGGCCGCCATTGAGGCGTGAGGCTCCATCGCCATATGGCTCTGATCCGGCGTGGTATAGGTCGCGTCCAGCTTAACGGCGGCGGAAGCAAACGCGCTGTCGAAATCGCCCACTTTTTTATCGGGGGTTTCTTCCGGCGGCGTGGTAATTGTAGGCTTTTCATCTGCCAGATCGTAAGCGCCGCGCTCGCGCTGATACTCAACCTGCACCCGTTCAGCCGCCGCCCGCGCCTGTTCAAACGTCTCTGCGACCACCACGGCAATGGCCTGGTGATAATGCTCAATCTTCGGGCCACCCAGCAGCGTGGCGGCATTCTTTTCGCCTTTGCCCAGCTTACCTGCGTTCTCAGCGGTGATCACAGCCAGCACGCCCGGCGCATTTTTAGCAGCCTGCACATCCATTGAGGTAATACGCCCTTTGGCGATAGCGGAACCCACCACGTAGCCATACGCTGCATTAGGCGCTTCATCGTGCCATTCATAGGCATAGTGCGCGGTGCCGGTGGTTTTGAGCGGGCCGTCGATACGGTCATGCGGGCGCCCCACCACCTTAAGCTGGTCGACTGGGTTATCCTGAGCCGGATTTTCAAATTTCATCAGCGTATGCCCTCGCTTCCGTCAGCACTGAGGCGAGCGTGCGCTTCGCCAGGATCAGCTTGTATTCGTTTTCTGGAGTCGGTTGCGCGCTGGCGAACAACTTGTCGTAGACCGCCTGCGCCCCGTGAGTCAGTTGCGCGTCGGCCTCGTCCATTCGCCAGGGTTTATGCGCCACGCCGCCTAACGCCACGCGCCCGGTGCCATCTGGCTGTACCACCGCCGCCACAGAAACCAGCGCAAACGCATAAGAAGCGCGATCGCGCACTTTGCGGTAGATATGCGTCCCACCGAGCGGCGGCGGAAGCGTGACGGCGGTAATCAACTCCCCGGCGGTCAGCACGGTTTCCAGATGCGGGGTTTTACCCGGCGCGCGATAAAAATCCGCCAGCGGGATTTTGCGTTCGCTGCCATCCGGTTTCACCGTTTCGACTACCGCATCCAGCAAACGCATCGCCACGGCCATATCGCTGGGATGGGTGGCAATGCAGGCTTCGCTCGCGCCCACCACCGCATGCTGACGGCTAAAGCCTTCCAGCGCGGCGCACCCGCTGCCGGGTAAACGCTTGTTGCAGGGCTGATTGGTATCGTAGAAATAGGGGCAGCGGGTACGTTGCAGCAAATTGCCCGCCGTGGTCGCCCGGTTGCGTAACTGCCCGGACGCGCCAGCCAGCAGCGCGCGAGACAGCACGGCATAATCGCGCCGCACCCGCTCATCTGCCGCCAGGTCGGTATTGCGCACCAGCGCACCGATGCGTAACCCCCTTTCCGCTGTGGCGTCGATTTTGTCCAAACCCAGACCGTTAACGTCGATAAGATGCGTCGGGGTTTCAATTTCCAGCTTCATCAGGTCGAGCAGATTGGTGCCGCCGGCGATAAATTTTGCTCCGGCGTGGCCCTGGGCGCTGGATGCCGCTTCGGCAGGCGTATTCACGCGTTGATAGGTAAACGCCCTCATGGTTTCTGCCCTCCGGCGACATCCTCAATCGCGGCAAGGATGTTGGAATAGGCACCGCAGCGGCAGATGTTGCCGCTCATCCGTTCACGGATTTCATCGGCGGCCATTGACGGCGGCGAAACCAGATCGAGGGTAACGTGGCTCGGGATACCCGCGTTGATCTCATCCAGCATTGCCACCGACGAGCAAATTTGTCCCGGCGTACAGTAACCGCACTGGTAGCCATCATGTTTAACGAACGCCGCCTGCATCGGGTGCAAATTATCCGGCGTGCCGAGCCCTTCAATCGTGGTGATGTCAGCATCCTGGTGCATCACCGCCAGCGTCAGGCAGGCGTTAATACGCCGCCCGTCGACAATCACCGTACATGCCCCGCACTGACCGTGGTCGCAGCCCTTCTTGGTGCCGGTGAGATGCAGGTTTTCGCGCAGCGCGTCCAGCAAGGTGGTACGGGTGTCCACGTTCAGTTCACGGACCTCGCCATTTACCGTAAAACGTACCGGGATGATTTCCGGTGGCGGCGTGACCGGCGGCTCACTCGCCAACGCCACGCCAGAAGGCACTGCCGCGGTTGCCGCCGTCGCCGCACCCACTTTTAAAAGATCGCGCCGCGTCAGGTTAAAATGGTGGTGGTCTTCGTCAGAATGCGGTTGTTGTTGGTTATTGCCTTGGTTGCTCATACCAGGCCTCCAGTCTTAAAAAATAAACGGGTAACAATGGGCGCTTACCACAATTGTTTTGGAAGTTTTTGAACATTAAGCATAGTCAGCACTGGCGGCAGGATTATTCTTAAATCCTGATGGTGCTGATAAGGAGATAAACGTGAACATTGATATGGCGAACTTTACGCCGCTGGCGAGTTTTATCGGCGGATTGCTCATCGGCGGCGCGGCATGGGTATTGATTGTATTTTGCGGACGCATCGCCGGGATCAGCGGCATTCTTGGCGGTGTGTTAAACCTGAAAACCCCGGATAAAGCCTGGCGGCTGGCGTTTCTGGCCGGGATTGTACTGTCGCCGTGGCTATACCGTCTGGTAACGCCGCTCCCGGAAATCACCCTCGTTACCCCGTGGTGGCTGCTGATTGTCGCCGGTCTGCTGGTCGGCATCGGCACCCGATACGCATCCGGCTGCACCAGCGGGCATGGCGTCTGCGGATTGTCGCGGCTATCGCGCCGTTCACTGGCGGCAACCGCCACCTTTATGGGTGTGGCATTTGCCACCGTCTGGCTGACCGGCTTGTGGCGTTAAGGAGAACAGCATGAATATTATCGTTTCATTACTGGCCGGACTGATTTTCGGGATTGGGCTGATCGTCAGCGGCATGGCGAACCCGGCGAAAGTGTTGAGTTTTCTGGATATCACCCGGCTCTGGGACCCGTCTCTGGCGTTTGTCATGGGCGGCGCAATCGGCGTCGGCTTCTTTGCTTTTCGGATGGCGAAAAAGTGTACGCGTCCCGTCTGCGCGACGGAAATGCATCTGCCGAATTCACAGCAAATTGATAAGCGCCTGATTGGCGGCTCGGCGTTGTTCGGCCTCGGCTGGGGTCTGGCGGGGATCTGCCCTGGCCCTGGTCTGGTGCTGCTGGGCGCGGGGATGACGAATGGGAGGGTATTCGTGGCGGCGATGATTGCCGGGATGTTGATTTTCCAGTGGCTTGAAAACAGAGGCAAATAGCGGCGGCTTGACCTCACTTCCCGCAAAGCGCAGCATGAAAACGCACACAACCTATAACGGAGAACAATAAATGCAGACAGGGTTACGTTTTCAGGCGGCAAAGCTTCAGGGGTTTGTCGAGGCGCTGCTGGGCTATGCGGGCAGTGAGCCGGAAGAAGCGCGGCTGGTCGCCGATCATCTGGTTTCCGCTAACCTGGCGGGCCACGATTCCCACGGCGTAGGGATGATCCCCAGCTATATCCGCTCGCTGGCGCAGGGACATTTGCAGCTCAATCAACATGCCAGCGTGGTAAAAGACGCGGGTGCAGTCGTCACGCTGGAAGGCAATGCCGCGTTTGGTCAGGTGGCGGCGCATGAAGCTATCCAGTTGGGTATCGAAAAGGCGCGTCAGTTTGGCCTCGCCGCCGTGGCGCTGCATAACTCACACCACATTGGCCGCATTGGCTACTGGGCAGAAAAATGTGCCGCCGCCGGGTTTGTCTCCATTCACTTTGTGAATGTGGTTGGCGACCCGATGGTGGCACCGTTTGGCGGCAAAGACAGCCGTTTCGGCACCAATCCGCTGTGCGTGGTGTTCCCGCGCAAAGACGCGCCGCCCCTGCTGCTGGATTACGCCACCAGCGCCATTGCCTTTGGCAAAACCCGCGTCGCCTGGCATAAAGGCGAGCCGGTGGCGGAGGGCTGTTTGATTGATGTACACGGCCTGCCGACCAACGATCCGGCGGTTATGCATGTCGCGCCATTAGGCTCATTACTCACCTTCGCCCAGCATAAAGGCTACGCGCTGGCGGCGATGTGCGAAATTCTCGGCGGCGCGTTGTCCGGTGGCAAAACTACCCATCAGGAGACGCTACAGACGAGTGTGGACGCCATCTTCAACTGCATGACCACGATAATCCTCAATCCGGAACTGTTCGACGCCCCGGATATGCAGCAGCAAACCGATGCCTTTGTGGAGTGGGTAAAACAGTCGCCGCATGACCCGGCGCAGCCCGTTCAGGTGCCGGGTGAATGGGAAATGCATAACCGGGAAACGCGCCTCGCCCAGGGGATCCCGCTGGATGAAAGTAGCTGGAACGCCATTTGCCAGGCGGCGCGCGAGGCGGGCATGCCGGACGCGGAGCTGGCGCGGTTTAAGACGCAACTGGGGTAAATTATTCAGGCCCGCCCGGGCCTGTTATTCCATTGCCCGCATCTTTCCCACCAGCTCGGCGATATTCACCGCCGCCATCTTTTCCATCACCCTGGCGCGATGCACTTCCACCGTTCGCAACGCCACGTTGAGCCGCCCGGCGATTTCACGGTTCATCAGGCCCTGCACGATAAACTGCGCGATTTCCCGCTCTTTCGGCGTCAGGCTTTCATAGCGCTGGCGGATACAACGGCGTTCAAAGGCCATTGCGGACACCGCCTGCGCCCGTTCAATCGCGACGACCAGCGCTTCGGCGGATACCGGCTTTTGCAGGAAATCCACCGCGCCACGCTTCATTTGCTCCACCGCGACCGGCAGATCCCCATGACCGGTGAGAAAAATCACCGCAAGGGTACTGCGGCGCTTTATTAATTCCCCATACAGCCCGTGACCGTCCAGATGTGGCATCCGCAAATCAAGCAGCGCGACCCCTTCTTCATGCAGCGCGGCCTGCGCCAAAAACGGCAGGCTCTCGTTCCAGCTTTGAACGGTATAACCCACCCCCTCCAGTAAAAACTGACAGGCTTCGGTCACGGCGACATCATCATCGACCAGATGAACAACAGACATCAGGCATCCTTAAATTCATGAATTGAAAATTGCAGCACCACCCGCAACCCGGTTTTCCCGTCCGGCGCGGGATGATTATCCAGCGTGATTTCGCCGTAAGCATCGCGGATCAGCCGTTGGCAGATCGCCAGCCCCAGCCCCATACCGTCGGGTTTGGTGGTGTTAAAGGGCCGAAACGCGTGGAACAGCTGCTCGTCCTCTATTCCGCCGGCGTTATCCTGCACCACTATCCCGCCATCCTGCTCCATCAGCCAGACGGCGCTGGCTCCTGCCTGGGCAGCGTTAAGAATGAGGTTAGCAAGCAGTTGATCCAGCACCATCGGCGGCAGCGTCAGGGTGAACGATCCCGGTAACGGGTTAAACAGCGTCAGCATTGGATAATGCTGCCCAAGCCGGAGTAGATCCGCGACGCGCTGGGCCGTCTCTCTGACAGGAACCGTAACAGACTCGCGTTCATCAGCATCAAAGGCCGACGGCGGCTGCACCCAGTGCCGCAAATTACGCAGCGTATCGCCGCCGCGCTGCGCCTGAGCATCAATATGCTCCAGCGCCGGGATCAGAAAATGGTGCGCATCGGTTTTACGCAAGCGCACCAGGCAGCCCTGGGAGTAGTGACGAATGGCCGACAGCGGCTGATTAAGTTCATGAGCAAAACCCGACGCCATCTCCCCCAACACGCTGAGCTGACGGGCATTCTCCAGCGCTTTCTCCTGCTGGCGCAGCGTTTCGCTGGCTTTTGCCAGCTGTCGGCCGCGTCGGCGCACCAGCAGAGCGATCCAGATATGATTCACCGTCAGCAGCAGCAGGGCCAGTATCGACACCCCGACCGCAAACTGGTTTTGCATTAGCCAACGACGCACGTCCTGCCACAGCCGCCGCTGTTCCGGATGCTGGTTTACCGCCCGCAGCAGGCTCTCGACATCGTTGGTGGAGACCGGCGCGCCCCATAAAAATGGCGGCTGCTGGTTGTTTAACAACGCTCTGGCCACGCTATCCGCCAGCGCGTTATCGACGTCCGGCAACGCGGCAAACGACCAGTTTGGATATAGCGGTGTACTGGTGACGCACGGCGCGGCAACCGGGTTCACCAACAGTGGGCGAAACGCGCTTTTGTCGATTAACCCTTCGGCGTCCATCTGCTCCAGCAAGCACACCGGCACAATCGCCGCCTGTATCGCCTTTTCGCGCAGCAGATAGAGCAGCGCATCGCCCGGAAAGCCAGTAAAACGCAGCCGGAGATCTTTCTCTGGCTGAATGCCGCGATCGGCTAACGCCTTATAACCCGTGAGATAACCGCCAAAGGCCAGAGGATCGATAGCGCCAACGGTTTTATTCGTCAGATCCTGGAGATCCTGTAATTTACTTTCACGATTCACCAGGATAACGCTGCCGATAATGTTATTGCCGTCCCGGGTACGCAGCGACGCCAGCCAGCGCAAATGGTAATGGCTGTTAAGCTGGACAAACTGCGCCGGATTAGTGACCACAAACTGGATAGATTTTTGATTCACCGCTTCACGCATCTGGCTGAGATCGAGCGGCTGAATACGAAAACGCTCACCCGGCACCTGCTGGTTCAGAGAATCCGCCAGCGGCTGCCAGTGCCGCAGGGTCGCGGCATCGCCGCGCATTGCCAGCACGCCGATAGTCGATTCCCCGGCCACGGCTGGCGAGCCGAAACCGAGGCAAAAAATCAGTAATAATGCCCTTTTCACACTGTCTCCCACCGCGTCGGGTTGCGTTAGATCAACAACCCGCCGGGTATGTGGTTTACCACAATAGTCCCTGCCCCTCGCCAATTTTTACACTGTAAATCATACAGATTGTTTATTCATCACGCTGTTAACAACACTGTGACGCATGGATTGTAACGGCGTCGACGGAGATAAGTATGGATATCAGTAAACGCATTTTTCTCAGGCAACTGGGGGTAACGGCGGCGGCGGGCGCGGCCACCCTTCCGCTGGCGCAGGCTAAATTGTCTTTTGGCCCGACGCGCCGCGAAGGGTCCGCCGCCCATCGCTATGCCATGTTGATCGATCTGCGCCGCTGCATCGGCTGCCAGTCCTGCACCGTAAGCTGCGCGATTGAGAACCAGACGCCGCAGGGCGAATTCCGTACCACGGTGAACCAGTACCAGGTACGGCGGGAAGACAGTGACGTTGTCACTAACGTGCTATTGCCGCGCCTGTGCAATCACTGCGATAACCCGCCCTGCGTGCCGGTTTGCCCGGTACAGGCCACCTTCCAGCGCGAAGACGGCATCGTGGTTATTGATAATCAGCGCTGCGTGGGCTGCGCCTACTGCGTACAGGCCTGCCCCTATGACGCGCGCTTTATCAACCATGAAACCCAGACCGCCGATAAATGCACGTTCTGCGTTCACCGTCTTGAAGCGGGTTTACTGCCCGCCTGCGTGGAGTCCTGCGTTGGCGGCGCACGCATTATCGGCGATTTGCATAATCCACAAAGCCGTCTGCGCCAGTTGCTGGATGAGCACAAGGACGCTATCCGGGTGCTGAAACCGGAAGATAACACCTCGCCGCAGGTGTTTTACCTGGGCCTGGACGAGGCGTTTGTTACCCCGTTAATGGGCCGCAGCCAGCCCGCGCTCTGGCAGGAGGTGTAAATGTCGCCGCTGATGATTAATGAAGTGCTCGCCCACCCGCAGGACGTCACCTGGCTGCCCTGGGCGGTCCAGTATTTCTTCTTTATTGGGATTGCCGCCTGCGCGGCGCTGCTGGCCTGCGGATTACGTGGCCGTCAGCCCGCGCTGGAACGGCTGACGCTATTGATTGGCCTGACCTGCGCCATCGCCGCGCCGCTGGCGCTGACCGCGGATCTCCATCAAACCGCCAGGGTTTGGCACTTTTACGCCTGGCCGACGCCGTGGTCGTGGATGCCCTGGGGCGCGCTGTTCCTGCCGCTGTTTACCGGCTTTATCGGCCTGTGGTTTATCGCCGCGACCGTACAGAAGATTTACGGCAAAACCTTTGCCCTCACCCGCTGGGTTGCCTTTGCCTGCGCCCTGACGGCGATTGGCCTGCTGCTGTATACCGGGCGCGAAGTGTCGGTGGTGCGCGCCCGTCCCGTCTGGTTTAGCTGGTGGTTCCCGCTGGCGATGTTCCTGAGCGCGTTCCAGACCCTGCTGGCGCTGTTGATTGCCGCTACCCGCACTCAGCCGCTGCAACAAAAGCTGGCGCGCGGTCTGCTGGTTACGCTGGGTTTATTGGCCATCGTGGTGCTGATGTGGGTTTCCGGCGATGCGCTGTCCGGCGCGGCGCTGCGACACTGGCTGGCATGGCCCCAGGCGCAAACGCTGGCAACGGGCTGGGCGGTACTGTGGTTGTTAACGCTGATGGTGGCGTTGTTCGCGCTTAAACGCCCGTTACCGCTGGCGGGCGGCATCGCGCTGGCGCTGGTATCTATGGCGCTTAGCTGGCTGATGCGCTGGACCTTACTCATCGAGGGGCAAACCCTCCCGAAATATAACGCGCTGTTTAACCCGTACTCGCTGCCGATGGGCACCGACGGGCTGCTGGCGATTGTCGGCACCTTCGGGCTGTGGATGGCGCTGCTTATCATCGCGCGTGAAATTGTGAATGGCTTAATGCGGAGAAATCATCATGCCTGAATTAACCCGTCGTCAGTGGCTTAAAGTGGGGCTGGTACTCGGAGGGGTTGGCGCATTTGGGCTGAGCTACCGGGACGTTGTCAAAAGAACCTTTGACGGGCTGGTGAACGGCACCTCCGGCAACGTGACGCTACACCGTATCTACGGCAATGCGCTGATCCCGGAAGGCCATGCCGCTCCGGGTTGGCAGGCCAATCCGCAGCAGGCGGTGTCGATGACCCAGTGCTTCGGCTGCTGGACCCAGTGCGGCATCCGGGTGCGCGTCGATCGGCAAACCGACAAAGTGATCCGCATCGCCGGGAACCCGTACCACCCGCTGTCGCAGGAACAGCACGTCGATGCCAAAATCCCGGTGGCGCAGGCGCTGGCGCAGATGGGCGGCGAAAGCGGTCTCGACGCCCGCTCTACCGTCTGTTCCCGTGGCGCGACCACCCTGGAGGCGTTGTACAGCCCGTTGCGCATTCTGGAGCCGATGAAGCGCGTCGGGAAACGCGGCGAAGGCAAATGGCAGCGCATCAGCTTCGAGCAACTGATTGCCGAAGTGGTAGACGGCGGCGATCTGTTTGGCGAAGGCCATGTTGACGGGTTACGCGCCATTCGCGATCTGCAAACCCCCATCGACCCGGCACATCCCGGTTTTGGCCCCAAAGCCAACCAGTTACTGGTCACCAATACCAGTGATGACGGGCGCGACACCTTTATGCGCCGCTTCGCCCAGAACAGTTTCGGCAGTAAAAACTTTGGCGCGCACGGGGCGTACTGCGGGTTATCTTACCGTGCCGGGTCAGGCGCGTTGATGAACGATCTGGACAAAAACCCGCACGTGAAGCCCGACTGGGAGCACGTGGAGTTCGCGCTGTTTATGGGCACCTCTCCGGCGCAATCCGGCAACCCGTTTAAGCGCCAGGCCAGCCAGCTTGCCACTGCGCGGCTGCGGGATAACTTCAGCTACGTGGTGGTGGCCCCTGCGCTGCCGCTCACGACGGTGATGGCCGACCCGCGCGGCCAGTGGTTGCCGGTGGTGCCGGGCGCGGATTCCGCGCTGGCGATGGGCATGATCCGCTGGATTATTGACAACCAGCGCGCCAACGAGCGTTATCTTTCCCTGCCGGGCGTGGCGGCGATGCAGCAGACGCAGGAGAAAAGCTGGACTAACGCCACCCATCTGGTGATCGCCAGCGACGATCATCCCCAGGCCGGGCAACACCTTACCGCCGCGCTGCTGAACGGCGGCGGCGACAGCGTGCTGGTGGTCGATCAAACGGGTGAACTGGTGCCAGCGGAAAGCTGCCCTGCCGCTACGCTGTTAGTGGCCCGCACCCTAACCTTGCAGGATGGCAGCGAGGTCACGGTGAAAAGCGCGTACCAGTTGCTCAAAGAGAGCGCGGAGAAACTGTCGCTGGAAGAATACAGCCGCCAGTGCGGCGTGCCGGTGGCGCGGATCGCGCAATTGGCGGAGGCCTTTACCGGCCACGGGCGTAAGGCGGCGGTGATTACCCACGGCGGGATGATGTCCGGCAACGGGTTCTATAACGCCTGGGCAGTGATGATGCTTAACGCGCTGATCGGCAACCTCAGTCTGGAAGGCGGCGTGTTTGTCGGCGGCGGCAAGTTTAACGGCGTCACCGACGGGCCGCGCTATAACCTGGCGAGTTTCCCCGGTATGGTAAAACCCAAAGGGCTGAACATTGGCCGCAGCAAAGCCGCCTATGAAAGCTCCGATGAATACCGCCAGAAAGTCGCCGCCGGGCAGTCGCCGTGGCCCGCCAAAGCGCCGTGGTATCCGTTTGTCGCCGGGCAGCTTACCGAGCTGCTGCCCTCCGCGCTCAACGGCTACCCTTACCCGCTGAAAGCGTGGATTTCCAATATGACTAACCCGGTGTACGGCATCGCCGGGTTCCGGGCAGTAGCCGAGGAACAGCTAAAAGACCCGGCGCGGTTGCCGCTGTTTATCGCCATTGACGCGTTTATCAACGAAACTACCGCGCTGGCGGATTATCTGGTGCCGGATACCCATAACTTTGAAAGCTGGGGGTTCAGCGCCCCCTGGGCGGGCGTCGCCAGTAAAGCCACTACCGCGCGCTGGCCGGTGGTCAAACCCGCTACCGCCCGCACCGCTGAGGGCGAACCGATTTCGATGGAGGCGTTCTGTATCGCCGTGGCGCAGCGTATCGGCCTGCCCGGCTTCGGTGACAACGCCATGCTGGACAGCGACGGTAACGCCCTGGCACTTCATCGCGCAGAGCAGTATTACCTGCGGGTGGCGGCCAATATTGCGTATGCCGGGAAAGCCCCCGCACCTGCCGCGAGCCAGCAGGATATAGCGCTCACCGGCGTTGACCGGCTGATGCCCGCCATCAACCAGACGCTCAAACCGGACGAAGCCCAGCGGGTAGCGTTTATCTTCACCCGTGGCGGGCGTTTTGCGCCGCATCAGTCGGGTCGGGAAAACGGCAGTATCGGTAACCGCTGGGATAAACCGCTGCAAATCTGGAACGCCGAGGTGGCGAAGCACCGCCACGCCATTACCGGCGAGCGCTACAGCGGCTGTCCGGCCTGGTATCCGGCGCGGCTATCTGACGGTAAAGCGCTGGACGAGGTGTATCAGCCCGACGCCTGGCCGCTGAAGATGATCTCGTTTAAGTCCAACGTAATGAGCAGTTCGACCATCGTGATCCCGCGCCTGCACCACGTGAAGCCGGTCAACCTGGTGGCGCTCAATCCGCAGGATGGCAAACGCTTCGGCGTTCAACACGGCGATGAAGTGCGCATTACCACGCCGGGCGGCAGTACCACCGCGCAGATCAGCCTGCTGGCAGGCGTAATGCCCGGTGTGATAGCCATCGAGCACGGCTATGGCCACCGGGAAATGGGTGCCAGCCCGCACACGCTGGACGGCGCACCGCTGGCTGTCGCGCCCCAGAATGGCGCTGGCATTAACCAGAACGATCTGGGCTTTGCCGACCCGACCCGCACGGTGCCGAATAGCTGGCTCGACTGGGTATCCGGCTCGGCAGTCCGCCAGGGGTTACCGGCGAAGATTGAGCGTATCTGACCTATCGCGCCGTTTTATCAATAAAGCGGCGCTTTAAGCTAAAAGCGTAATCGCCACCGGCATCCACATCTATGCATAAAACCGGGATGGTGTTATGAGTGCCATTCATTAATCGGCGCTAATCGGCGCTAGCTGGATTTCAGCCCCGCCGAGGTCATTAACAAACGCAGCACCATACTCACCGCGCCGAGTGCCAGGATACTCGCGGCCCAAATCACCACCAGCCATAAAATCTGGCTCAGTTTGCTTTGCCGTTTTTCCATCAATGATAGCCCTCCCCGTGGCGCACTTTGCCGCGAAACACGTAGTAGCTCCAGAAGGTGTAGGCAAGGATCACCGGGATAATCAGCAGCGCGCCCACCAGCATAAAGCCCTGGCTGGCGGGTGGCGCGGCGGCTTCCCACAGGGAGATATCCGGCGGAATGATGTTTGGCCAGATGCTGATCCCCAGCCCGCTAAAGCCCAGGAACACCAGCGCCAGCGTCAGGATAAACGCCGTGGCATGATGACCAGGCCGCGAAACGCTTTTCCACAGCGCCAGGCTGCAAATCAGCACCAGCACGGGGACCGGCAGGAAGAACCACAGATTAGGCAGCGAGAACCAGCGCTGGGCGATATCGTCGTGGGTGAGCGGCGTCCAGGCACTGACAATCGCCATCACGATCAACAGCAGGATTAACAGCGGCGGCGTAAGCTGGCGCATCCGGGAAAACAGCGGATCTTCGCTTTTCATTATCAGCCAGGTCGCCGCCAGCAGCGCGTAAGTCACCACCAGCCCCAGGCCGCAGAACAGATTAAACGCCGTTAGCCAGTCCAGCGCGCCGCCTGCAAAGGTGCGCCCTTCCACCGGGAAGCCATTAATTACCGCGCCGACGATAATCCCCTGGCAGAAAGTCGCCAGGATCGAGCCCGCCAGAAAAGCCACGTCCCACCAGGGGCGGTGCGATTCGGTGGCTTTGAAGCGAAACTCAAACGCCACGCCCCGGAAAATCAGGCCGATCAGCATCAGGGTAATCGGGATGGTCAGGGCGTCGGCAATCACCGCGTAGGCCAGCGGGAACGCGCCGAACAGCCCTGCGCCGCCGAGCACCAGCCAGGTTTCGTTACCGTCCCAGACCGGCGCGACGCTGTTGACCATCACGTCACGGTCATGCGGGTCGCGGATAAACGGAAACAGCACGCCAATCCCTAAGTCGAAGCCGTCCATCACGATGTACATCAGCGTCGAGAAAACAATAATGACGAACCACACTACCGACAGGTCGATGTTCATTATCTTTTCTCCTCTTCCAGACGCTCGCCCACGGCGGAAATGGGCCGCGCAGGTCGGCCATCGGTTTTCGACGACAGATTGTCTTCAGGTTGTGGCCCGACTTTTATCAACCGGATCAGGTACAGATACCCGACGCCGAACACCAGGGAATACACCACGATAAACACCAATAGGCTGATGGACATTTGCAGATCGCTGTGCGCCGAGACCGCGTCCCGGGTGCGCATCAGGCCATAGACCACCCAGGGCTGACGCCCCACCTCGGTAGTCACCCATCCGGCCAGAATAGCGATTAAGCCCGACGGTCCCATCCACAGCGCGAAATGCAGGAAGGGTCGCGACAGGTACAGCCGTCCGCGATAGCGTAGCCACAGGCTGATAAGCCCCAGCCCGATCATCAGCAGGCCCATCCCGACCATCAGGCGGAACGACCAGAACACGATGGTGGAATTAGGCCGCTCGTCTTTCGGGAAATCTTTCAGAGCCGGAACCTGTTGGTCGAGGCTGTGAGTGAGGATCAGGCTGCCGAGCGCCGGGATTTCCAAGCCATAGCGGGTGCGCTCCTGCTCCATATCCGGCCAGCCCACCAGCAGCAGCGGCGTCGGTTCGCCGGGCGGGTTTTCCCAGTGGCCTTCGATGGCAGCGATTTTCGCAGGCTGGTGCTTAAGCGTGTTCAGGCCGTGCATATCGCCGATCACCGCCTGAATGGGCGCAACCAGCAGCGCCATCCACAGCGCCATCGAGAACATTTTACGCACCGCTGGGGTGTCGTTGCCTTTCAGCAGATGCCAGGCGGCAGACGCGCCGACGAACATGGCGCTACTCAAAAACGCTGCTACTGACATATGAAACAGCCGGTAGGGAAACGACGGGTTGAAGATCACCGCAAACCAGTCGGCGGGCACCACCTGGCCGTTAATGATTTCGTGGCCCTGCGGCGTGTGCATCCAGCTATTCGATGCGAGGATCCAGAAGGTAGACATCAGCGTGCCGAGCGCCACCATGCAGGTTGAGAAAAAGTGCAGCCCCGGCCCAACCTTATTCCAGCCGAACAGCATCACACCGAGGAAGCCAGCCTCAAGGAAGAACGCGGTCAGGACCTCATAGGTCAACAGCGGCCCGGTGATACTGCCGGCGAACTGTGAAAATCCGCTCCAGTTGGTGCCGAATTGATAGGCCATCACCAGACCGGACACCACCCCCATACCGAAGTTAACGGCAAAAATCTTTAGCCAGAACTTATACAGTGAACGCCACAGCGGATTGTGGGTCTTCAGCCACATCCCTTCCAGTACCACCAGATAGCTGGCAAGCCCAATGGTGATAGCCGGAAAAATAATGTGAAAGGATACGGTGAAGGCAAACTGTATCCTGGCAAGAATAAACGCGTCTAAACCAAACATGGCTGCCTCATCATCGAAAAACCGGTATTAAACGAACCGGCAGTAAGTTATTTAACGCCTTGAGTATAGACGCAGAAAATGAAGGTAACGGGTAAGCCCGGCGGGGAGGGAAAATATCGGCCTGAAAGGTTGGGTTTATTTTGTGGTTTTTGACGCCTTGCGTGGCGCGCCCTGTCCGGCAATAGCCCGTAACGAAGCGCAAGAGGAAGATTAATTATTCGCCATAGCTGGCCTGGCGGATAAATATAATTGCTTGCCGCTTCGTTAATAATCTTCCCGCTTTCCTGGGCCTGTTTCAGATTAATTCGCAGCGGCAGCGTTGTTCGGGTGAAATAAGGATAAATAACCGGTTACGGTTATATGATCCTTTCCGGCTGGGTCTCATCAAGTTGCAGAGACAATTGCCTGACGGTCATCAGCGTCAACGCGCCCAACGCGCGATAAAAGCCCTGCGGATGAGCCTGACTCAGCGCCTCAACATAGCGCGGTAACCACGTCAGAAAATGGGCATTCAGCAGTTCCAGCAATGCCCGGGGTTGGCTTTCCATCGCCAGCCATGAGGCCTGGAATAACATCAGACCAATATGATCCGCTGGCTCGGGGTGGTCGGTATTCAGCGTGATACGGTGCGTATTCAGGAAATCCATCAGCCGCAGCGTGGAGTCGCCCTGCAATACATGTTCGGGATCGAGCCATACCGAGCCCCACGGCGGCGCGGGCAGACTCGCCGGGCCGACAAACAGCCATTGCCACTGTTCCTGAAGCAGAACCTTGTCCGGCTGTGCCAGTTCAGGTTGCAGCGCGGTCATGTCTGCCGTTTGTGCAGGCCACAGTTCCGGCCAGTCCGGCGTCTGGAAAAATTCGGCGATCGGAGTGAATGCGTCCGTTTGCGGCGCGGTACGGTACGCGGTCGCCAGTAAATTGAGTAACCGGGCCCAGTGGGGTAAATCCGCTTTCATGATGATTCCTTATCGCATGCCAATGGTGTGCTGGCGGCAAAATGGGCACGTGGATTGTTCAGCCGTCCAGGCGCTAAAGGCCTGGCCGCAGGTATCGCAATGCTGCTGCATCACCGGCAAACGCTGTTCTGCCTGGGTATTAGGCATTTTTACGCTATCGATGGCAGCAGGGAAACAGACCGCCGCACACTGGCCGCAGCCGGTACAGCGGGCATTATCCAGGGTGAGGCAATCGGCTTCCAGGCGAATCGCCTGTTCCGGGCAGATGCGCGCGCAGGCACCGCACAGGTAACACTGCTCCGCCGTAAATGTCATCGAATAATGATTAACAAAAGTGACAGCGTCACGCAAGGCGCGTCGACCGTAAGGCACCTCTCCGCTGTCAGTTTGGTTATTCATTCTTAGCCACTGGCGGCGCGCAGTATTCACCGCGATGGAGGCTGGCTGCGCCAACCGCCATACAGGCTCGTCCAGTTGTTTGAGTGTGAGATTAAGTTCGGCAATCGCGCGTAACCACCCTTGGTGGGGCGTATCCAGCTCAATGGCCCGGATACCGTAGTGAAAATGCCACATCAGCAACTCTTCCACACAGGCAGGCTGAGCGCTGAGCGGCGCGGTCAGGCGATCGTCATGCCAGTGGCGTTTGACCGGATGAATGTTTTCCAGCGCATCCGTTGGGCAGGCAAACAGACAGCGCCCGCACTGGTTACACTGGCTCTCATCAATCACTACCTGGCCCGCGGTCAGGCTGATAGCCCGGAGCGGACAGGCATCGACACAGGCCTGGCAGGCGTTTTTCTTGACCTTATAGCGGACACATAAAAACCCTGCGCCGGGCGGCGCAGGGTTCAGGTTTAACGACAACAATGACATATCAGTTCAGGCTAAAGAAAGTGAAGCGCGCCATGATTTCAGCCACCACCAGCAGCAGGCCGCCAGTTAGCGCTAATCCACGGACAATACGCGGCTGGCGCAATGACAGCGCAAACAGCGCCGCACCGACCACCATCACGCACCAGGCCGCGATACGAACGCCGGAAAGCGCATCAAATGCCGCCAGCGCCTGAAGCGGGAACGTGACAGTGTCACTCAAACGCGATGCGGACAGGAAGCTCATATACGCCGGTTGTTCAACCAGACGTGCAGCAACGGCCACCACCACCGCAGCCACCGCGACATTCGCCACTCCGCGCAGTTCGCCGTGCCGCCCACGGGTTACCAGCATCAGCATCGCCAGCACCGCACCGAGGATCAGTACCGAGCCGTAGAACATAAAGTACGTGTTGATATGCATCCAGGTGACAACAGAGGCGTTGATGTAAATATTGCTCATGCAATACACATCCACCAGCCCAATCACCCCAGCCAGCAACACCAACAGCGGGACGATGCGTTTGGCGAACAGCGCCAGCAGCGTCGTCACGCCCAGCACGCCCAGATACAGCGCGGCAAAGACGATTTCACGGCTCAGCCAGGAGCTGGCGATATGGCGCAGCGAGTTAAACGCATTGAGCGGATAGCCCAGATGCGCCACTGACGCGATAAGGCCGACGCCGCCCAGCACACAGCTGACGACCAGCGCCATGCGCAAAGCAAGGGCATTCGCCTGCTGGCTAAATGCGCCCAGCGCGGTGAACAGCGTTAAACCTACCGACGCCTGAACCAGCAGAGTAAATATCAATAATGGCCATTCATGCATAATTAGTTACTTCCCTTTTCAGCGCCCTGATGCGGCTTCACCACCAGGTTCGGATGGGTGATCGCCGAATCCGGCAGTCCCTGAACGTCGCAAAGCGAACCATACTGTTTGCGCAGTTCGTCAATCGGGCCGAATTTAATCGCGCCCAGCGGACAGGTCGCCACGCAAATCGGATCTTCGCCTTTTGCCTGCAAATCGACGCAGAAATCGCATTTCGACATCTGCCCCGCTTCTTTATCAAACTGCGGCGCACCGTAAGGGCACGACCAGGCGCAGTAGCCGCAGCCAATGCACTTGCTGGTATCGACCCGCACGATGCCGTCGCCGGGGCGCTTATGCATTGCCGTGGTTGGGCAGTTTTTGGTGCAAATCGGGTCCGCACAGTGGTTGCAGGAAATCGACAGCGTGTAGGCGTAAACGTTGTTTTCCAGCCCGCCGTTACCGCCAGGCGTAAACCCGCCGCCGTTGACTTCATACACCCGGCGAAAACGACGGCCCGGCTCCAGATTGTTTTTGTCTTTACAGGCCACCTGGCAGGCTTTGCACCCTGAACAGCGCGACGAATCGATATAAAAACCCAGTTGCTTGTCGCTTACCGGGGGAAACTCCGTGTATTGGCTCATGCTTTCTCAACCTCGACCAGCATAGTTTGATGCGAATTCCCTTTTGCCAGGGGGGTGATGCGGGTGGAACTCAGCACGTTGGCGCAGCCACCGTGATCCACGCCTGACGCGTCCGGTTGCCACCAGGCGCCGGCCTGTAGCGCCACCACGCCGGGGATAATGCGCGGCGTGACCTCGGCTGGCACCATACTGATACCGCGATCGTTATGGATGCGTACCTTGTCGCCCTGCTTGATCTCGCGCCGTGCAGCGTCCTGCGGGTTAATCCACAGCTTCTGGGTCTGGGCTTCCTGCAACCACGGGTTGGCGTACTGCGTGGAGTTGGCGCGGTTTTTCCCTTTCCAGGTGATCAGTTGTAGCGGATATTTCTCGGTTAACGCATCCTGCGGCCCTTCGTGCGCGGGCACGTAGTGAGACAACGCCGGGATTTCCGGGTTGTTCATGTCGTACAGCCGTTTCGAGAAGATTTCGATTTTGCCGGACGGCGTTTTGAACGGATTGTTCTGCGGGTCGCGAAGGTTATCGGCGAACGCCACATACGGCTCGCTCTTGAACAGGTGACGGCGCTGAACCTGTAACTGCTCAAAGCTCGGGATGTTTTCAGCAGGCATCGCGGCGCGGGTGGTTTCGACAATGTGCTCGATCCACTGCTTTTCATCGCGCCCTTCGCTAAAGGCTTGCTCCACGCCCAGCTTCGCAGCGACTTCACGCAGCCACTCGTAGTCTGAACGGCGCTCGAATTCCGGCTCGACCAGTTTTTCTGACAGGATCACGTAGTTGCCGGTGCCCCAGGTTTCGCCGATGTTCCAGCGCTCCATAAAGCTGGTTTCCGGCAGCAGCAGATCGGCGTATTTGGCGCTCGGCGTCAGGTACAAATCGCTGGCGACGATAAACTCGATTTTCGATTCGTCTTCCAGCAGCTTCGCCGCCTTATTGATGTCCGGGTTCTGGTTCGCCAGATAGTTGCCCGCCAGCGTAAACAGAATACGGATATTGCTGTCGAGTTTTTCAGCCCCTTTCAGCCCCTGCTCCGGCGTGACTTTACTGGCGTCTTCTGCCGCCTGCATCCAGCTCATCACCGAAATTTTCGCCGCGATCGGGTTCTCGATGCTTTCCGGCTCGCTCATAAACTTACGGTTGCCGATCCCGCCGTAGCCTGCCGCCCAACTGCCTTTTTTGCCGACGTTGCCGGTAATGGTCGCCAGCAGCGTAGAGCCGCGCGCGGTACGCTCGCCGCAGATATGGCGCTGTGGGCCCCAGCCCTGGATTAATGCCGCCGGTTTGGCCGTCGCGTATTCACGCGCCAACTGGCGGATGGTGTTAGCGGGTACTTTGGTGATCGGCTCCGCCCACTCCGGTGTTTTCGCCACGCCATCTTTGGCTCCGGTCAGGTACGCCACCAGCGATTCATTCGCCGGTACGCCTTCCGGCATGCTCGCTTCGTCAAAGCCCAGGGTGTAACGGGCGATAAAGTCTTTATCGTGCAGATTTTCAGTGATGATGACGTACATCATCGCGTCCATCAGCGCGTTATCGGTGGTCGGCAGCAGCGGGATCCACTGGTCCGCCAGCGAGGCCACGGTATCGGAATAGCGCGGATCGATAACGATAAAGCGCGTACCGTTGCGTTTCATCTGCTGGAAGTAGTGATTGGCGTGACCAAAAATGGTTTCGTTGATGTTGTGGCCCCACAAAATCACCAACGGGGTCTCCAGCAGCGTATCCAGCGAACTGCCGGTCGCTGGCGTACCGTAGGTGTACGGCGTGGCGGCGGCGGTATTGCCCATACTGACGGAGTGATAGTACTCCAGATAGCCGCCGGTCAGGTTCAGCAGGCGGCGCACCATTTTATCACCGGAGAAGGTGCCGCCGCTGACGGCGGTGCCCACATGCACATAGCGCGAGGCCGGGCCATATTTGGCCGTGATCCGCTTGAGGTTATCGGCAATCAGCGTGGTGGCTTCATCCCAGCTAATCCGCTCGAATTTCCCTTCACCGCGCTTACCGACGCGCTTCATCGGATATTTCAGGCGGTCCGGGTGATAAACGAATTTACGATAACCACGGCCGCGAATACAGGCGCGCATAATCGGCATGGCTTCATCCAGTTCCCCATCGGGGAGCGTGGTGATACGCGTAACAACGCCCTGATCGACATGGGCGCGAATATCACATTTGCCGCCGCAGTCGAAGGTACTGCAGGTAGGCACCACACGCCCGGTATCCTGCGGCGTAACGGGTGATGTTGAGGAGGCGGGCGATTCGGTTGCCGCAGAAACAAACTGCGGCACCACCAGGGGTACGGCTGCCAGTGCGGCGCTGGCCTGGATAAAGCGGCGACGGCTGACGGTCGTTATCCCGCTTTCGTCTTCCATGATTGGCATGACATCACTCTCTTTAGTGGCGTGAAGAAAGTGTGTATTTTTGGAAATTTATGCTAAGGCAAAATTGACACAACGCAGCAAATCATGGATTAACGGAAATTAAGGGGTATTTTTCGGAATGGAATGATAATCCTTATTATCTAAAGCAGCATTTTATTCTAAATGTTAACCAGTAAATGAAAAAGGGTATCTGTTTTTAAGAAAGTGCAACCCACCGCGGCGTTGCCCGGCGAGGGTTACCGGGACACGATTTTGCAGTGCCAGTGGGCATCGGCGGCATTCTGGCTGGCGGCGATTTGCAGGGTGAGCACGGCGTCGTTGACATGCGAAATACTGTACTCCAGCACCACATCGTCAGGATTGCGGGCGATACGCTCGATTTTGAACAGCGCGCCTCCCGGTTCGATATTCAGCAGCCGCGCCAGCCTGGCGTCGCAGACAACCGGCGTGAAGCTTTCCTGCGCCTGGGTGGGCGAATAACCGAACGCTTCCCGCAACTGGGAATACAACGAGCCTTCATCATCAATATGGCTAAGATCGTTATAAAAGCGTCCGTTAAGCCAACTCAGGGTATGTCCGACAATTTTATCGCCCTGCTGTATGCGACGTTCAAGGCGCATCACCTGGCTACCCACTTCAAGCCCCATTTTGGTGGCAACCTCGTGGTCCGCCATGGTCGCCAGCAGCGACACTACCTCGGCCTGAGCCGGATGCGGGTGGTGAAATGCCACCAGCACATCCGGCAGGTCTGCATAGTGCTTATGCAGCGCGTCGCGATTGATGAACGTGCCCTTACCCTGTTCGCGATACACCATCCCGCCGCTAACCAGTGAATCGATCGCCTGCTTAATGGTGCCGCGCGCCACATTAAACTCATCGGCAAGGATCAACTCGCCGGGCAGCCTGTCGGTATAGGTACACGACAGAATGCGCTGCAAAATGATGTTTTTGATTTTGAGGTAAAGCGGGAGTCCATCAGACTCGAACATACAATTGCTCCACTCAGAGGTAGAAAATTCGGCTCCGGTAAGCGTCCATTATATCCCGATTTATCTGCTGATTGCCGTCTATGTTTGCGCTGGCAAGGATTGGCGGCGTTACGCCGTTCTCCTGCATCAGCTCACACAAACGCAGCACCAGGCTGTTGGCGAGGGTCGCGCCCATGATGGTCGACAGCGGCGCGGCTTTTTGCGCCAGCCCTGGCAGGTTGACCGAGGCGTCGCCGTAGTCGCACTGATTATCCAGCGTAATGTCGGCGACCTCTGCCAGCAGTTTGCCGCTGGAGTGGCGCGAGGTGACGCGCTTTGCCGTCTCCAGGCTGGTAATGGCAATCACCGTCGCCCCGCAGGCTTTTGCCGCCAGCGCCACGTCGAGAGTAATCGCGTTGCGCCCGGAAACCGAATGAATAATCAGCGTGTCCCCCGCCGCCAGCGGGGAACTTTCCACCATGACTTTCCCCAGCCCTTCGACATTTTCTACCGCGCTGGTGAGCGTTAGCGGACGCACGTTGAGCATCAGCGCCGGAGAAAACAGCGGGTTGACGATAGCAAGCCCACCTGCGCGATAGCTCATCTCCTCCGCCAGAATCCCCGCGTGGCTGGCGCCGAACACAAACAGATTGCGGCCCTTCAGCACCGTGTCGAGCATCGCCTGCGCGGCGCGGTCGATAACCGCCTGCTGCGCCGCCAGCTGCGCCAGCTTTTGCTTGATTTGATCAAAATAGGCGTTAACTGCGTGACTCATGGTTATCTCCCTCAGAACGTCAGCAGACGGGTTAAGGCGCTAATCAGCGGCGACAGCACGAACATATCGCTGTCTCCGGCCCACAGCGCGGTGTCCGGCACGGTGTTATTAACGAAGTAGCTGACGCAGAAGTATTGCCCCCAGGCCACTACCGTCGAGGTGATAAAGCCCGCCAGCAGCGCGCCCTTATACCCGCCCGTGACGTTGCCGAATACCCCGGCGGTGCCCGCATGGAAGAAAATCACGATCATGCTGGGGATAAACACGTAGCCGGTGTAATGACCGATCAGCGTCAGCCACAGCAGCGAGCCGACAAACGCGCCCACAAAGCCGAGTACCACGGCGTTGGGCGCGAAGTTAAACAGGATCGGGCAATCCAGCGCCGGACGTGCGCCGGGAACCAGCCGCGAACCGATACCGTTAAACGCCGGGACCATTTCGCCGATAAACATCCGCACGCCGAGCAGCACCACCGCAATCCCGCCGGTAAACATCAGCGACTGTTTCAGGGCATAGATGTAGAAGCTTAAATCGCCGGACTGCGCCAGGATTTCCGCCGCTTTCGGGGTGCCTTTAATTTGCAGAATAAAGGTGCCGATAAAAAACAGCAGCGTCATGGTCAGGGCAGTCACTACGTTGGAATCACGCAGGAAGCCGAGTTTTTTCGGTACCTGGATATCTTCTGAACTGATGCTGTTGCGGGAGAACAGTTTGCCGAAAATGGCCCCCAGCAGCGCCACCGAGGCCGAAGTATGGCCGAGCGCGATATTGTCGTTGCCGGTGATTTTACGCACCCACGGCTGGACCAGCGCCGGTTGCAGCGTCCAGTACAGACCCATGATCACGGTGAGCATCAGCGTTAGCTGCCAGCCGGAGATCGCCGGGTTGCTGTTGACCATCACGCCCGCGAAGATCATGGTGGTCCAGAACATCATGTGCCCGGTGAGGTAGATGTATTTAAAGCGCGTCAGGCGCGCCAGCAGCAGGTTGAAGGCGAACCCACCCGCGATGGCGATGGTGACGCTGCTGCCGTAGCGCTCGCTGAACTTCACCTGGCCGATAATATTGGTCAGGTTCATGGAGCTTAAACCGAACACTTCGGTCCAGATCGGCTGGAAGATCAGCAGCGCGGAGACGATAATCCCTGCCCCGGCGCCGATAATCAGGAAGCCTAAAATCCCCTTCAGCGTGCCGGAGACAATATCCGCCAGCGGTTTATTTTGCAGCACCAGCCCGAGCAGTACGATCAGGCCAATCAGGATGGACGCTTCGCCGAAGATATTGACGGTGATCCAACGCAGTACGCCGATAAATTCGTTCATGGTCTTACCCCTGAGTAAGAATGCCTGCGTTGACCAGCGCCTGGGTGATTTCATTGGTGTCGATGTAGTTATTCACCACCACCACCGGGCAGGAAAGATGCTGTAAATTGCCCACCAGCTCGGCGTTGGTGATCACCAGATCGGCATTCGCCGACGCGGCGGCAGACACGTCCATATGCTCGACGTTCGCGTCCACGCCGTGCTTTTTGAGCACCGTTTCCACGTTCATCCGCAAAATTAAGCTCGACCCCATTCCCAAACCGCACACAGTTAGAATTTTCATTGTTAGTTCTCCAGACGGACGTAGTGGTTTATTCCGCATCGATCATCAGACGATAAATCTGCTGCGCATCATGGGAATTCATTAAGGTTTGCAAATTTTCTTCATCGCCCAACAGGGTGACGATTTTTTGAATCAACTGAATATGCTGATCGCTGTTGGTCGCGGAAAGGCCCAGCACCAGTTGTACCGGGTCGTTTTCCGCATGGCCGAACTCTACCGGCTCGCGCAACCGCACCAGGCTGATTTGCGGCGCAATCGCCCCGTTTTCCGGGCGGGCATGGGGCATCGCCAGGCCTGGCGCAATCACAAAATAGGGGCCGAACTGGTGATAACTGTCGATCATCGCCTGGGTGTACTGCTCGCTACAGGCTCCGGCGGCGCACAGCGCGTCGCCGGATTTGCGGATGGCCTCGTCGGCAGACGTGGCCGGGTAATCCAGATGGATTGCGTTCGGGCTGATCATTGCACCTCCCTGATAATGCGCGTAATGGACGCCAGTGTGGTTTCCAGCGCCTGTTGAACGAAAGCTTCGCCTTTCTCTGCGCTGGCGCAGCGCGGATCGCCCAGTACCGAATAATCGGAAAACGCGGTCCAGGGCGCGGGGCGGTAGCGGAAATCTTCCGGGAACGCGGGGTAATGCTCCCGCGCCTGGGACATGTCCACCGTCTCCGGGGCGAGTGCCAGCATCAACGAGGTTTCGATTTCATCGGCATGCATATAGCCCGGATACGCCACCGCCGATTCGCGCAGTTTCGCCACGCAGCAGTCCATCCCGGCCCAGCTGTAGCTGAGCAGCGTGATGCCCTCCTCCCGAAGCGTGCGCGCCGCCGCCTTGATGGCGTCGAAATTGCCGTAATGGGCGTTGATCACCGCCGTGGTGGTAATGCCGTAGCCCGCCATATTGCGCGCCAGGCTCACCAGCAGATCCCCCAGCAGCGCGTTGCCAATATCAATCGCCCCGGCATGGCCGCGCAACGACCACACCTGGCTGTAACACATCACCGGCAGGGTAATGGCGTCTTCGCCCAGCGCGCAATCAAGCCGTTCGCAAAAGCGTTCAGCCAGCAGGTTATCGGTATCCAGTGGCAGGTGATCGCCATGTGGCTCCACCGCGCCTAAGGGCAGCAGCGCGATTTTGGCGCGGGGGAGTGCCTGCTTCGCCTGCTGTTCGTTAAGCTGATGCAGTTTCATAGGCTGCCTTAACCGAAGCTGAAGTAGCGCGCCGGGTTTTCGACGAAGAAGTCATGCAGCAATGCGTCGCCGTCAAAACCCGCTTCCCGCGCTTCTTCAAGGAACCGTGGGCGCCAGTCCGCCAGGATAAACTTCAACCCCAGCCCGCCTTTTCCATAATGGGCGCTCATGCTTTTGCGGGCGAAATCGCCGCCGATCAGGATCTGTTTTTGATACCCCTTTTTGCACAGCGCCAGAATGGCTTCGGTGCGCACGTGCTCGGGGAAATATTTGATCCGGCTGATACCGTCAAACGAGATGAATGCCCCGGTGTTGGCAAGTTGACGGTGTAGCCACGGATCGGGATTGCGATCCATATGTGCAAAGCAGATGCGGGACAAATCAAGGCCCAGTTGTTTAAAAATCGCGGCCTGCTCCAGGGCCATGGTGCCCATTTCCGTATGGCTGTGCATCGGCGCGTGAGTCGCCTGTTGGGCGCGCACCACCACTTCCATGGTTTTCCGCTCCAGCGGTGAAATGGCGTTATAGCCGGTGCCACACTTCACCATCCCGGCGCGATAGGCGGTGCCGTCGATGCCGTCGGTCACTTCCCGGCTGACGTGTTCCACCAACGCATCGAGCGGCGTGTTGGCAATCCAGTCGGCGAAGGTCTGGTCGGTACCGGGGCGTTTCGAACTCCACAGGAAGCCCTTGTTAAACCCGGCGGTGGCGACGATCTGCACCTGCTGACGGCTGGCGATTTCCGCCACTACCTCGACGTGACGGCCATAATCCGGCGCGGTGGCGTCATAAATCGACTGGCCGCCCGCGGCGCGGAAATCCGCCAGTTCCCGCTCGGAAGCGGCTTTGTCGTCAAGCAACAGATCCTCTTCGTTGCGCTCCTGCCAGTACGGCGGGATGCAGTAAAGGTGGTCGTGACTGTAAGTCACCCCAAGCTGCTGCGGTGCGATGTCACCGGTGAGTGTGCGAATAAACCCCATACGATACGCCTTGTTATCAGTGAGTTGGTGTATTCAACTTAGAACTTGTCTACCTGACTGGTCAAGTGATCATGGTCGCAAAACAACCAGCAAAAAGCCCATTGCTGCGAAGCAACGCACACTTTCATAGGAAATGTCGATAATTCAGGAAAAGCACCTGGAAAGCGTGCAAGACAGTTGGCGTGATAACAAGCCGTAGAAATCGGGCGTATGGGAAGGTGAAAAGCTAATCGGGAACGCAGCAGGCGCATTCCCGACTGACGGCGTTAATCCAAATCTGCGCCGTTGCTGGATATGACTTTCGTATACCAGTAAAACGATTTTTTACGGCTGCGCGCCAGGGTGCCCGCGCCGCTGTCATCCCGATCGACATAAACAAAACCGTAGCGTTTGCTCATCTCGCCTGTAGACGCCGACACCAGATCGATACAGCCCCAGGTGGTGTAACCGATCACCGGGATGCCGTCTTCAATGGCTTCGCCCATGGCTTTGATATGTTCGCGCAGGTAGCTGATGCGGTAATCGTCGTTGATTTCGCCCTGCTCGTTGAACTCATCTTTCGCGCCGAGACCGTTTTCGACCAGGAACAGTGGTTTCTGGTAGCGGTCGTACATCATATTCATGGTGATGCGCAGCCCCAGCGGGTCGATGCCCCAGCCCCACTCGCTGGCCTGGATATGCGGGTTCTTCAGGGATTTCACCACGTTGGCGGCGCTGCTGTTGCCGTCGTTCATATCGGCAGAGGCGCAGCGCGAGGCGTAATAGCTGAAGGAGACAAAATCCACGGTGTTTTTCAGGATTTCGTTATCACCCGGCTCGCTGACAATGTTGATGCCTTTCTCCCGGAACATGCGCGCCGCATAAGACGGATAGGCACCGCGCGCCTGCACGTCGATAAAGAACAGGTTCTCGCGGTCCTTTTCCAGCGCTGCCCATACGTCTTCCGGCTTGCAGGACCACGGATAGAAATTGCCTCCCGCCAGCATGCAGCCCACCTGGTTCGCCGGATTGACTTCATGGGCGATTTGAGTTGCCAGGGCGCTGGCCACCAGCTCATGGTGCGCCGCCTGGTACTTCACCTGCTCTTTGTTATCGCTTTCGTCAAACACCAGCCCGGCCCCGGAGAACGGGCTGTGCAGCAGGATGTTGATTTCGTTGAAGGTCAGCCAGTATTTCACCAGCCCGTCGAACGCTTCAAAGCAGGTGCGCGCATAGCGGGTAAAGAATTCGACCATTTTGCGGTTGCGCCAGGAGCCGTATTCGCGCACCAGGTGCATCGGCACGTCGAAATGGCACAGCGTCACCAGTGGCTCGATGCCGTACTTTTTGCACTCGGCGAACAGGTCGCGATAAAACGCAATGCCTTCGGCGTTGGGCGTTATCTCGTCGCCCTGCGGGTAAATACGGCTCCAGGCGATAGACGTGCGGAACACGGTAAAGCCCATTTCCGCCATCAGGGCGATATCTTCTTTATAACGATGATAGAAATCGATAGCCTGGTGGCTGGGATAAAACTCATCGTCCCGCAGGGTAAAGCGCGGTTCGAGGCCCAGTTTGACCGCCATCCGCTGGCTGCCGTGGGGGATCATATCCACGGTTGTCAGCCCTTTCCCGCCTTCAAGGTAAGCGCCTTCCGCCTGGTTGGCGGCCAGTGCGCCGCCCCATAGGAAACCGTCCGGAAATTGTGAAACAGACATAAAGCACGACTCCTTGAATTAATTAACTTTTACTGCCGGTTCGATCTGTGGATTGGCGGGTGCGGGCTGTTCAGCCTCCACCGGCTTTTCTACCGGGATATCTTCAAAGCCCAGCAGCAGCGTGACGAAGAACGAAATCGCCACCGAAAGGATCATCACGCCCACCACCCAGGCAATGCTCATTGGGTTTGCCGGGTCAAAGAACTGGACGCTGGTAAACAGCCCCGGCGACGCCATCGAATGGCTGGCAAGCCCGCCAATGCCCGCTACCGCGCCGCAAATAAAGCCGGTAATCAAGCAGGCGATCAGCGGGCGCTTAAGGCGCAGCGCCACGCCGTACAAGGCAGGTTCAGAAATCCCGGCGACAATCGCCGATGCCGCTGCGGCCAGCGCCGTCTGGCGCAGTTCCGGGTTTTTGGTGCGCCACGCCACCGCCAGCGACGAGCCGCCCAGCGACAGGTTGGCACCGATCTCAGACGGCATCACCATGCCCTCTTTGCCGGTTTCCGCGATGGTTTGGATAATGGTTGGCGTAAATACGCGGTGCATCCCGGTCATGACCAGCAATGGCCAGATGGCACCCATAATCGCCACCGACAGCCAGCCCAGATGGCTGTGAATGGTGTAAACCACGCTGGAAATCCCGCTACCGATCCAGATGCCCACCGGGCCGATAAACATGATCGCAATGGGTGCGGCGATCAGCACAATCAGCATCGGTTTCAGGAAGTTTTTGGTGACCGCCGGGGTGATTCTGTCGACCCAGCGTTCGATGTACGACAGGATCCAGGTCATGCACAGCGCCGGGATCACGGTATAGGTGTATTTCACCGCCGTAACCGTCAGGCCCATAAATTCAACGTGCTGGCCCTGAGCGGCTTTTGCCATCAGGTCGATAAAGTTCGGGTGTACCAGCACGCCTGCGATGGCAATCGCCAGCGACATGTTGGTTTTAAATTTCAGGGCCGCCGAGGCCGCCACCATGATCGGCAGGAAGAAGAACGCGCCGTCCCCGATGGTATTGAGAATAATCAGCGTTGAGGAGCCCTTCTCGAACACGCCGGTCATATCCAGCATCATCGCCAGCAGCTTCAGCATCGAGCCGCCGATAATCGCCGGGATCAGCGGAGACATGGTGCCGATCAGCGCATCGAGAATGCCCGCGCCGATGCGCCGCAGAGTAATTTTGTTTTTCTGCGGCAGGTCTTTATGCGCCACCGCGCCTTCCGGCAGCAGCTTCAGCACGTCGGCATAGGCCTGGGATACGGTATTACCGATGATCACCTGGCACTGGGTATCGTTATTCACAACGCCCAGCACGCCGCTGATGCTTTTCAGTTTGGCGATGTCCGCCGCGCTGTCGTCTTTCAGCACAAAGCGCAGACGGGTCATGCAGTGCGTCACCGACGCGATATTGTCCGCACCGCCAATGGCATCCACTATCGAGCGGGATACTGCTGCATAATTTTTTGACATGACTGATTCTCGCGTAATGCCTTACTGTATTTTTATCGCCGTGCTTGCTGGCCGACAAAATCGGCGCGTTTATAGCGGTAAGGTCATTACTTTCATAGGGTTAGACAAGAACTTCACGAAACGCCGTTTTTGGTGAAACACCATAGGTAACCGGTTCCACATAAGGGTGGTTAAATCAGCTATTGTTTTCAACACAAAAATAAAAACGATGTTTAATCTGTGATTCAGATCGCCTAAAACCGCAGGCGTGGCGTGTTCATACGTGAAAACTGCCGCTGCCATTCGGGGAAAACTGTGTAGAATGGCTGGCGTACTCACCGTCCGGGATCGATTCATGTCAACAATGCAGGAAGTGGCAAAAAAAGCGGGTGTATCAAAGGCGACGGTGTCGCGGGTGCTCTCCGGCAAGGGGTACACCAGCGAAGAGACCAAAGAACGGGTGTACAAAGCGATTGAGGAAACCGGCTATCGCCCTAACCTGCTGGCGCGCAACCTGGCGACCAATAAATCGCAATGCATCGGCCTGGTGGTGACCAATACCCTGTATACCGGCAGCTACTTTAGCGAACTGCTCTCCCAGGCGGCGAAAAGACTCGAAGCCAACGGGCGGCAGTTGATCCTCGTCGATGGGAAACACAGTGCTGAAGAAGAGAAAGCCGCCATCGATTTTCTGCTCGACCTGCGCTGTGATGCCATCATCATCTACCCGCGTTTCCTCAACGTGGATGAAATGGACGCTATCGTCGAAAAGCACAAACAGCCGATTATGGTGATGAACCGTAAGCTGCGTAAGCATCACAGCCACTGCATTTGCTGCGATCACCACGGCGCGAGTGTTATGGCGACGAAGCACCTGATTGACCGGGGGCATCGAGATATCGCGTTTATTACCGGTTCGATGGACTCTCCAACTGCGATTGACCGTCTGGCGGGTTACAAAGCGGCGCTGACCGCCAGCGGCTTGCCGGTGCGCGATGCGCTGATCGCCTTCGGCAAATGGTCCCCGGCCAGCGGCGCGGAGGCGGCGGATAAACTGCTGAGTGCAAAATTACCCTTTAGCGGGCTGGTGGTCAGTAATGATGATATGGCGATCGGGGCCATGAAGACCCTGCACGGTGCGGGTCTGACGGTGCCGGGCGATGTCTCGATCGTGGGTTTCGATAACATCGCCACCGCGCCGTTCTTGCAGCCTGCACTGTCGAGCATTAAAGATCCGGTTAGTGAGATGATTAACGAAGTGATCGAGCGGCTGATGTCGATGCTTGATGGCGGATATTTGTCGGCCAAAAGCCTGTTTTCTTCACGGCTGCTGGAACGGGATTCGGTACAGGACGGGCCGTTTCGCTAAAACCCGTCCTGCAACAGGACGGGTTATTAACGGTTAGCCTGCTTTACGGGTTGAACTCGCCATATGCCGCTGCTGCAATAGCACCAGTCGTTCCATATAGGCAATGTCTTTCGGTTCGAGACTGAATGCCGCCTCGACCCAGTCTTCGGTGATGTCCATCAGCTCCGCACGCGGCAGGCTCAGCACCCGCTGCCGGGTACGCAGCATGGCCCTGACGCCGTTCAGCTTAAGCGTCAGCGAATCGATAAACGTGCGTGTCGCCACGGTTCCCTGCCCCGGTTCGAACAACATATCCACCAGGCCATGCTGCTCATGCCACTGCGCCGGATGCGCCTCGCCTTTGTAGATTAACGCCTCTGCGAGCTTCATCCCCGAGCGTCGCGCCACCAGGGAATAAGCCCCCATGCCGGGGAATAAATTAAAGGCAATTTCCGGGAAACCGAGCCGAACGTCGTGCTGCGCCAGAATAAAATGATGCGCCAGCGCGGCCTCGAACCCGCCACCCAGCGCGCTGCCCTCAACCATGGCAATGCTGATCGCGCCCGCGTCAAACCCCCGCGACGCAGCGTGGACACAGTCAACGCAGGCCCGGGCATAGGCGCGTAATGCTTCCCGCCGACCGTTTTTTATCGCCTCGACGAAAAAGGCCAAATCCCCACCCGCGTTATACAGGCCAGGGACCAGCGATCCGGTTACCCAGAAATTCACCGCAAAGCCGGTTTTTTGAACCAGATATTGCAGGTTCATGATTTCCTCGATTAATTGATGATTAAACGATGGCCGGGGTTGCGCATTTAACATCATCCAGATGGTTTTGCGTTTTTCCTCATACCAGGCCGAAAGTTGGGTGTATTGCGCGCTATCAGTAAATAAATGGCAATCAGGATGAGTTATTATCGTCATAGTCTTTCCTTATTAAACATTATGCGAAAATCGCAGGGAAAGACTACTTCAGACGTTAAGCCTGCAATACATCAACAACCCTATCGCCAATTAACAAGAGTGTTATGCATTTGAAAAAGAAGAAAAGCGGAGTAATACATAACGTGCTATTAACCATTAATGGTCCGAGCAGTAAAAATATCAGCACAATATACTAGCACTTGCTCATGAACAACAAAAAATATTGATGTCACAAACATTTATCCATTTCAGGTTAAACAAGTAAAATGAATAGCATTGTCAGTGGAAAAATCCGGAGTAATAAAAATATTAGTGCTTTATAAGGTTATTTAAAAAAGTAAGGCCGACACAACCGTCATTGGCTGCGGATTGTAAACCCTTAAGATAATCCTATAATTAATTGTACCGTCCCCGCCTGTGGTTAAGCTTAATAGTCATAGACGTGATAGTTTAATGGAATGGAAGTGATATGGATACTCTGGTAAAAGTCTTTATATGTACCGAGAATTATTACCTGTACAAAGGCATCGTTTGCTCTCTTTCAGAAAGAGTAAACTGCCATTTCGTATGGGTGAGTGATATTGATAATAAATCTTCTTTTGTTCTGAATGCGCTACGGCAACAAGATATTGTCATTCTGCTAACAGAGACAAAAATGATTGATTTCTATTTTCTAATCAAGCTTTGCAAGTGTCAATGCAAGGTCGTAATGGCAAGCAACGAGCAAAACTGGTTACTCAATATTATGTTTAACTTTGCCATGATAAATACTCATTTTTATTTGAGCGACCTCTTGCTTGCGATCTACAGTAAAAGCAATCAAAATTTTTATGCGAAGTACCCGAAATTCACAAAACAAGAGAAAAAGGTGTTGTTCTATACGTATAAAGGGCATTCCGTTAGTGCAATGAGCAGATACCTGGAAATATCCGAAAAAACAATTTACCAGCATCAGCGCAATGCACTGAATAAAATTGGAATGGACAGGCCACGCAGCGTGGTAGGTTTGCCAAAAAATTTCCTTGATTTTTTATTCCATAAACAGAGCTGAAACTATATTAGCAATATGCGTCGGGAAAGTGGTTTTTTACTGCAACATTCTCAATGAGATATAATGCACTGATTAAATGACGATACTTAATAAGATCCTGTACAGTATGCATCCCTAGTTTCCTGATGGCGGACATTCTTTGATTATAAAGAGTTTTATAGTGTCCGCTATATTCTTTGCTGGATTCTTTAACGCCTCTTCCAGTGAAAACATTGGTTACGGCAATAAGCTCTGCCGGAGATAAACTCCTGGCTCGGTAGTTTCTTCTGTGGGCAGGATGGAGGGTCCTTTTTGCCGTAAATGGCGCTTTGCTGCTCCCTTTACATTGCCCAACATAGTCTTTCAACTGTAGCTTAAGGATCTCAATATCACTTCTGCCATCTACAAAATGTACGATATTCAGTTCCTTGACAAAAATCGATTTCAACTTAGAAATTGCATCCGATACGATAATGACTTTGTGGCTATCCAGTTTAAGCCTCTCAATATCCTCTACTAAAAATCTTACTATTTCCGCACGCATCATGTTAATTTGGTCATGGATATGGATAATGATAGAATTAATCTCCCCGGCGAAACTCTCCCGCCAGGTAATAAATTCATTCACATCTTCGAAAACACAGCATCGTAATGCCGGAACCGGTGATTTCAATATAGAGGTCATGGCGGCCCGACTATAACAACATTCATCTATAATAATATTCACAGCTGAATCATAGGGTTGATTAATTTTCATTGGCATTTTACGGTCCCTGTTGGAGGTCGTTTTCATTAACATCTGGTTGAGTAAAAGAGCGCCTGAATACCACAGGAATTGCAGGCGCTAAGGGGGCTACTATTTGTTACTGCTTTTTTTGTTATTTATAACGGGGGTCGCTTTATCATTTTCTTCCGTTGTAGTCTGTTGCTGTGGCTGGACTTGAGCCTGAGCATCATTAATTACCATAACATCAGAAAAATATTCTTTACCTAATATTTTACCACTACCAAACCACGGAACCCCTTTGGAAGTAAACATCACATTGCCCGCTTGCTGGGTTAGCACGTCACCCGTTGCGTTTGCCACAGTAAAGCTGTTCAACGTCACATTCACTGGCACCAGTGATTTCGCGGAGTTACTTTTATAAAACATTGTGATTTTACGTAAATATTCAGGCGCATAGTTATAAACGATACCGGCGATTTTTTGTTGGTAGCCAGCCCAATACTGATCCTTCTCATTCTGAATATTTTCAGCGATTACGGCATACATCTGCGCAGTAGCCTGAACAATGGCCATTTTAACCTGCGCATCATGAATGAATTGCGGCTGGTTAAATACAATCTGCTCGGTTTTCTCAGAAGTAGTCTGTTGTTTATCAGACTTCCAGAAACTCCAGCCACTTGATTTTGCCTCTTTTTTATCCGCCTTTTCTTTCGTGGGCTGTTTAGAGAAATAACCTCCATTATTAACAGGCGCGAATACAGAATTTGCCAGATAAACAGCACAGGTCATCTGCTGCTGCTCTTTATCGCCATTAACCAGCAATGATGCCACGCTGCCACTACGGGGGATTTTCGCGGTATCAACGCCTTTTTCTTTTAACGTGGTAATAACGTCTTGTTGAGTTTTTTCGCCTCTCGCCAGCGCACAGATCTGCTGCATCGCAAAATCATTACGCTTTCCTTCAATCGTCGGCATGATCGACTGGAGGGTATCAGTGATCATATTATACGCCGGTACACTGATGGTTTTAACCGGCAAATCCTGGGGTGCGGCGACAGCCTGTTCTACAGCCAGGAGGAGAAGACCGCCAACGGCGGTCTTAATTACATTTGAAACGGACATGCTTATTTACCTGAATTAATATCTACAACATCAAAAGTCATTCGACGGTTTGGTGCAAGGCACTCAATAACAGCCGGAGATTTTTTACCGGGGCAATTTACGCGTGGCATCGCATCGCCCATTCCACGGGTCTCAATCGCTGAGCCCGTAATACCGTTCTCAATCAGCATTTGTTTGACTGATTCAGCACGTGCCAGTGACAGCTGCTGGTTTTTTACCGGGTTGCCAATACGATCGGTATGACCGGTTACAACAACATGTTTGCCAGCAAGCGATTCACCTTTTAACTCAGTGGCAAGACGGCTCACCTGTAATACCCCTTCAGCGCTCAGTGTAGGGCTTCCAAAGGCAAACAGACTTGAACCACTCAGTTCTTTATGCACTGGCGCTTTTACCTGCGGGGCTGCGGGCGCTTTCAGTCTTGACAGACAATCTTCTGGCAAGAAATAGAAACTCTGCGCGGTCATCTGCGAATCAAATAAAACTTTGTATTGGCACGTTAATATAGATTTATCCGGCTGAGTGAAATGGAAAATATAATTCCACTCTTTCACACGAATAACGCCTTCTTTGAAATGTGGCACGCCAATCAACTCGTAAACCTGCGGTTTGGTTAAACCCGGACGCATTTGCTTCAGGTTATCGAGATTAACAAAGCTGCCCTCTTCCCTTACTGCGCTGGACTGCTCCGGGAAAACTGGCTTTGCGGTTTTGCCTTGAGCGTCAACATCGCTAATAGAGTGAGTACAGGCAGATAATAACGCCATGCCACCCATCGCCAGCGCCAGACGAGCTGTTTTTAAATAATTCATAATCAATTCTCTATAAAGGGGTAACAGGCCCCCGGACATTACCGGGGGCATGATTTATGCGAAAATTAGAACTGGTAGCCTACACCTACAGCCGCGCCGACATCGCCCTGGCTGTTGGTGGTACCAGAAATTTTCGTTACCCACTTACCGTTATCGGAAATAGTGGAAACACCCAGTGCAATCGCAGATTCACCCTGGTAGGTGCCGCCAGCCAGACCAACCATACTTGCGCCTGGTTGATAAGGCTGCGGTAGTCCCGCCATGGCCATTGCACCCGCCACGCCCGCGCTCAACTTATCCTTCTGGTCATCGACCATGTTTTTAAGATCGTTGAACTTTTTGTTGGTGTACTGATAAGAGTTGTTAACACCATCTTTCAGCTGACCCACGTTCACGGCGTCGGTGTTTTGAGTCCCCGCTGCAACGTTTGTAATTTGACGCTCATTGCCGACAGAGCCCACTGAGACGCTGTTGTCACGATCGGTTACCGAGTTGTAACCCAATGCAACAGAGTTGGTATGGGTTGCTTTCGAGTGAGTACCGATTGCAGTACTGTGATCCGCACTGGCAATTGCGCCAGCGCCGCCGGCGACAGCATCTTTCCCGGTCGGTTTCGGTTTCGGCAGATTACTGGTGTTATTCACCTGGAACATGCCGTCCGTACCGTTAGAGATGTTGGTTACACTCTGGTTAACCTGATCCAACTGGTATTTGTTCACTGCATCGCTTGGGGCTTCGCCATTCGCGACGTTAGTGATGGTAGTACCACCGGTGTGAGTGGAGTTGTCGTAAGTATCCCCGCCCATAATCACTTTGTTGTAGTTAACCGTACCGTCAGAGTTAGTCTCATACTTCACGCTTCCGGCATCAATATTGTTGATGTTGCCAGAGATCTTCTCAATTGCCTGGTTGGTGGCGTAGAGCTCAGAACCGTTCACCGCATCGGTGCTGTCAGCCGTAATACGGCCTGCAGCGACATTAGTGATAGTCCGTTCGTTGCCTTCGCTACCCACACTGACAGTGCTGGTCGGCGTAGTGCCTGCAACTGCATAGGCTTCACCATTGATGGTTACGCTGGTAGTTGCTACCGCTGCCTGAGTGACCGAGCCTGCACCCAGCGCCACATCGTTGGCGTTGTTTGCGATAGAACCCGTACCCACGGCTACACTGTTCTCTCCATTGGTCTGAGACCCCTGGCCAATCGCTGTACTGCCTTTGCCCGTAGATTTGGCATCGTCACCCATTGCGATGGAGCCATCACCCAGAGACTGGGCGTTAGGGCCTACCGCGATGGAATCCATGCCGCTTGCCACTGAATCCGCTTTATCGGAATTGGCGTGGAAGTACTTGGTCCCGTTGTTGTAGATATTGGTGGTGGCATCAGTCAGTTGCTGCACGTTAACCGCATCGCTCGGATCGCTACCGTAAGCTACGTTAGTGATACGCGTACCGCCGGTTTTGGTCACGCTGTTATACGTGTCGCCGCCCAGGGTGATGTGGTTGTAGTTCACCGTGCCGTCTTCGTTGATCTCATACTTCACCGTGCCTTGATCCAGCGAAGTAATCGCTGAATTGGTAGCAAACAGTTGAGAACCGTTGATGGCATCGGTGCTGTCAGCGGTGATACGACCCGCCGCCACGTTGGTGATGGTGCGTTCATGACCGCGGCTGCCCACAGAGACGGTACTCAGCGGATTGATGCCCGCGAAGCCGTAATCAACATCATTGATGCGTACACCCGTAGTGGCCACTGCGGCTTCAGTTACCGAGCCGGAGCCCAACGCCACATCGCCGTCGTTGATGGACTGCGCATCGCGGCCCAGCGCCAGGCTGTCGAGACCGGTTGAGCGTGCGTTGTAACCCACCGCCGTGCTGCCCTGACCGTTGGCATAAGCATCAGCCAGCGCCAGACCGGCATCGTTGGTACGTACATAGCGGATACCACGACCGTTGATCTCGGTGTAATCATCACCCTGATCGCCCGCGAAATTATTCACGGTATTGGTCACGTTGGTGATGTTGTTGTTGGTTTCCGTCAGCTGCGAGAAGTTAACCGCATCACTCGGTGCCACACCGTCCGCCACGTTAGTGATGGTGGTACCGCCCGTGTGGGTGCTGTTGTCGTAGGTGTCCCCGCCCAGCGTGATGCTGTTGTAGTTCACCGTACCGTCAACATGGGTGTCGTATTTCACCGCGCCCTGCTCCAGACCGTTGATTGCCGTATTGGTCGCAAACAGCTGCGAGCCGTTAATGGCATCGGTACTGTCAGCGGTGATACGACCTGCCGCCACGTTGGTGATGGTGCGTTCATGACCCAGGCTGCCCACAGACACGGTGCTCAGCGGATTGATACCTGCGAACTCATAGTCAACGCCCTGAATACGCACACCCGTGGTTGCTACCGCAGCGTCGGTTACCGAGCCGGAGCCCAGCGCCACATCGCCGTCGTTGATGGACTGCGCATCGCGGCCCAGCGCCAGGCTGTCGAGACCGGTTGAGCGTGCGTTGTAACCCACCGCCGTGCTGCCCTGACCGTTGGCATAAGCATCAGCCAGCGCCAGACCGGCATCGTTGGTACGTACATAGCGGATACCACGACCGTTGATCTCGGTGTAATCATCACCCTGATCGCCCGCGAAATTATTCACGGTATTGGTCACGTTGGTGATGTTGTTGTTGGTTTCCGTCAGCTGCGAGAAGTTAACCGCATCACTCGGTGCCACACCGTCCGCCACGTTAGTGATGGTGGTACCGCCCGTGTGGGTGCTGTTGTCGTAGGTGTCCCCGCCCAGCGTGATGCTGTTGTAGTTCACCGTACCGTCAACGTTGATGTCGTATTTGACCGCGCCCTGATCCAGCGTATTGATGGCTGAATGAGTTGCGAACAACTGCGAGCCGTTGATAGCATCAGTGCTTTCAGCCGAAATACGGCCTGCTGCCAGGTTGGTCAGCGTACGTTCTGCGCCAGCCGCGCCGATGCTTACAGTGCTTTGCGGAGCGGTACCTGCGAAACTATAGTCAACGCCGCCGATGGTGGTGCCCGTGGTCGCCACTGCCGCGCTGGCGGTCGAGTTGTTACCAAGAACAACCGTGCCATCAAGCCCTGCTGCCACACTGACGTTATTGCCGATCACAAACGCACTGTTGGCATCGATAGTATTGTCATTGCCCAGTGAATAGCTGTCGTTGCCGTTGACGATGCTAGGATCACCAAACGCGCCGGAACGGTCGCCATTAACAATCGTGCCATAACCCACGCTCAGGGAGTTCGTCCCGTTAGCTTGAGCCTCGACACCCATAACAATAGAGTTATCACCCACGGCACTGGCGCCAATACCTGCCGCCATTGACCGCTGACCGATAGCCCCTTCGTTCACATAGTTGTGTTCCGGATTACCATCATCATTGAAGCTGTAGTAGTGGCCAGCCACCGCTTTCAACTGTGATACGTTGACCGCGTCGCTGTCGACAATACCATCCGCGACGTTGGTGATACGCGTACCGCCAGTATGGGTAGCGCTGTTATAAGTATCGCCGCCCATCGTGACGTGGTTGTAGTTCACCGTACCATCGCCGTTAAGATCATACTTCACAGCACGATCGCCCAGATCGGTAGTGGCCTGAGAGACGTTCTTCAGTTGCGCAACGTTCACCGCATCGGTGTCATCGCTGCCAGCCGCCACGCTCTTGATCTGGCGGGTCTTGCCGTTAGCTGCGTCACCCACACTTACCGCGCCCAGGGTGCTTCTCCAGGTTGCAGAGGTGCTGAGGCTGGCCGCGCCAGTTTCCGGATCGTAACCCGAGATGCCTGCGAGGGTATCAGCTACAGAGTCGCTGCCTAACGCCACGCCGTCCGCCGCACTTGCCACGGCCTTGTTACCCAGCGCCAGGGACTTGTCGCCCTGAGACTGCGCTTCGTAACCCACCGCCGTTGAACCCGCGCCTGTCGCATAGGCATCAGCCAGCGGCAGACCGGTATCATTGGTGCGCACATAGCGAATGCCGCGGCCATTGATGGTGGTGTTGGTTTCGCTCTGGTCACCAGCAAAGTTATTGATGGTATCGCCCAGAACAGTGACGTTGTTGTTGGTCTCGGTCAGTTGCGAGAAGTTCACCGCATCACTCGGTGCCACGCCGTCCGCCACGTTAGTGATGGTGGTGCCGCCCGTGTGAGTGCTGTTGTCATAGGTATCCCCGCCCAGCGTCACGCTGTTGTAGTTCACCGTACCGTCAGCATGGGTGTCGTATTTCACCGCCCCCTGATCCAGCCCGTTAATAGCCTGATTGGTGGCGAACAGCTGCGAGCCGTTTATGGCATCAGTGCTGTCAGCAGACAGATGACCGGCTGCCACGTTGGTGACCAGACGCTCATTCCCTTCCGAGCCTACGCTCACCTGGCTGGCCGGATTGGCACCCGCAAACGTGTAGTACACGCCCTGCAGGGTCACGCCCGCCGTCCCGGTGGTGGCGCCCGTAACCGAGCCTGCGCCCAGCGCGATATCATTGGCGTTGTTCGCCACCGCGCCCATCCCGATTGCCACCGAATCCGCACCCAGCGCCTGTGAATCCGCGCCGGTTGAATTGGCGTGGAAGTATTTGGTACCGGTGTTATAGATGTTGTTAACGGTGTCGCCCAGATCCGTCACGTCACCCTGGATAGTGGTGATATCACCCTGAATGTTGGTGATGTCGGTGGTGTTGGTGTCGACCTGGTCGCCCAGGCTGTTGATGGCCGTGTTGGTGGCAAACAGCTGCGAACCGTTCACCGCGTCAGTGCTGTCGGCAGACAGGTGACCGGCTGCCACGTTGGTGACCAGACGCTCATTCCCTTCCGAACCCACGCTCACCTGGCTGGCCGGAGCCGCACCCGCAAAGGCAAAGTCCTCACCGTTGATGGTGACGCCCGCCGTCCCGGTGGTTGCGCCCGTGACCGAGCCTGCGCCCAGCGCGATATCATTCGCATTGTTCGCCACTGCGCCCATCCCGATTGCCACCGAATCCGCACCCAGCGCCTCAGAGTCCGCGCCGGTGGAGTTGGCGTGGAAGTACTTGGTACCGGTGTTGTAGATGTTGTTTACGGTGTCGCCCAGATCCGTCACGTCACCCTGGATAGTGGTGATATCACCCTGAA
>NZ_DAMBQK010000002.1:0-265705 GCF_032062175.1 Atlantibacter sp. | reverse complement strand
ACGGTGTCGCCCAGATCCGTCACGTCACCCTGGATAGTGGTGATATCACCCTGAATGTTGGTGATGTCGGTGGTGTTGGTGTCGACCTGGTCGCCCAGGCTGTTGATGGCCGTGTTGGTGGCAAACAGCTGCGAACCGTTCACCGCGTCAGTGCTGTCGGCAGACAGGTGACCGGCTGCCACGTTGGTGACCAGACGCTCATTCCCTTCCGAACCCACGCTCACCTGGCTGGCCGGAGCCGCACCCGCAAAGGCAAAGTCCTCACCGTTGATGGTGACGCCCGCCGTCCCGGTGGTTGCGCCCGTGACCGAGCCTGCGCCCAGCGCGATATCATTCGCATTGTTCGCCACTGCGCCCATCCCGATTGCCACCGAATCCGCACCCAGCGCCTCAGAGTCCGCGCCGGTGGAGTTGGCGTGGAAGTACTTGGTACCGGTGTTGTAGATGTTGTTTACGGTGTCGCCCAGATCCGTCAGGTCGCCTTCGACCGTGGTGACACGGTTGTCCAGGTTGGTGACGTTAGTATTGGTCTCGGTCAGCTGCGAGAAGTTCACCGCATCACTCGGTGCCACACCGTCCGCCACGTTAGTGATGGTGGTGCCGCCCGTGTGGGTGCTGTTATCGTAGGTGTCACCGCCCAGCGTCACGCTGTTGTAGTTCACCGTACCGTCAACAAAGGTGTCGTACTTAACAGAACGATCGCTGAGATCGTTGGTTACCTGTGCTACCGCTGAGAGCTGTGCAACGTTAACGGCATCAGAATCTTCAGTACCCGCTGCTACGCCGGTGATTTGGCGGAACTTACCGGTATCAACATCCCCGATACTTAACGCACCCAGTGTGCTGGTGGTTGCATTGATAGCCATGGCCGCGGCAGAAGAAAGACCTTCCGGCAAGTAACCCGGTTTACCCGCAGAGGTATTTGCAACTGAGTTGGCACCCAATGCAATACCATCAGCAACATTGGCCTGCGCACCGTAGCCCATCGCTACTGCGTTATCGCCGACAGCAGTTGCCGCGATACCGGCAGCCATGGAATTTACGCCCGTTGCGCCGTCATTGTCGTAGTTGGCATTTTGGAAGCCGTTGTCGTTAACGCTGTAGTAATGGGTTTTGGCACCCTCTACCGTTTCGTTAAGCTGATCAACGTTCACCGCATCGCCACCCTCCACGCCATACGCAACGTTATTGATGACAGTTCCGCCCATGTGGGTGCTGTTGTCGTAGGTGTCACCGCCCAGCGTCACGCTGTTGTAGTTCACCGTACCGTCAACAAAGGTGTCGTATTTAACAGAACCGGCATCCAGGGTGTTAATGGCAGAGTTAGTCGCAAACAACTGCGAACCGTTCACTGCATCGGTGCTGTCGGCTGCGATATGACCTGCCGCGACGTTCGTGATCAGACGCTCGTTATCTAACGAACCTACGCTCACCTGACTGGTCGGATTCTTACCGGCGAAGGTGTAATCATTACCACCGATGGTCGCACCTGGCGTACCCGTGGTTACACCGGTCTCTGAACCTGCACCCAACGCTACGTCATTGTCATTATTCGCCAGCGCGAATTCGCCAAGCGCTATTGAGCGAGTGCCTGCCGCTTTACTGCGCGTACCCATGGCAATTCCGCTTTCATTCATTGCGGTGGCACGATCGCCAAACGCAATGCTGCTATCGCCCTCTGCACTGGCGTACGGACCGATGGCGGTACTGGCCGCTTTATGCGCATGCGCGCCAGAACCCAGAGCCGTTGCATCGGTGTCATCCGCAACAGCTTCCCAGCCAATGGCAACCGCACCCGTACTGGTCGGATTGGTGGTAGCGGCGTCAACGCCTAACGCGATGCTATTGATACCCTGAGAGCTGGCACCAAAACCGGTGGCAACACTGGATTCACCGATAGCTTTGACATTGTTACCCGTTGCCACAGACGACTGGCCTATCGACATCGCTCCAACACCCGCAGCCAGTGAGTTCATCCCCACCGCGCCATCGTTGTTGTAGTTACCGCCAGGCGTGCCGAAGTCATTAACGCTGTAGTAATGTGAGGTAACTGCATTAAGACCGGTTTTCAACTGCGCAACGTTAACCGCATCAGTATCCAGCGAACCGGCGGCAACGCTGGTGATCTGACGAGTCAGGTTATTGGCAATATCACCGACGCTGACGGCACCCAGCTTACTCTTCCATGTTGCAGAAGTATTGGCGCTGATAGCTTTGGTTAACGGATCATAACCTGCAACACCCGCTTCGGTGGATGCAACAGAACCTGCACCCAACGCGACGGCATTCAGCACAGTGGCGCTTGATGCCAGTGCGAAGTTACCACCCAGAGCAAGCGCGCCCTGCGCGGTCGCGTTACTATAAGCACCCAAGGCGGTAGCATAGAGCGCTAACGATTTTGAGCCGTAACCCAGCGCAGAGGAACCGGTGAAAGTAGCCTTAGTACCATTACCGATTGCGGTGGCGTTATCGCCAGTGGCTGCTGCCGCTGCCCCGACTGCGGTACCGTAATAGTTACTCCGGGTACCGCTACCTATAGATACAGCACCTTCACCGCTTGCTTTGGCATCACGTCCATAAGCAGAAGCGTAGTTTGCATTAGCCAGAGATGAATCACCTACAGCCGTAGCAGAACTACCGCTTGCAGTGCTATATGAACCGATGCCAACAGCGTTATCACTGGTAACACTGGTGTTATTACCCATTGCCAGGGACTGGTAACCGGTAGTCGAGGTTTTATAACCAATAGCAATGTTATTGCCATTTGTATTATTGACTGTAGCACTATTACCAATCGCGATACCGTTATAATTCAGCGCCTTAGCGTTAGTGCCCATTGCAACGCTGTCACTGCCGGTTGAACCCGCGCCTACGCCAGCCGCCAGGGCGTTAGTGCCCGTTGCGCCATCGTTGTTGTAGTTACCGCCAACCGTGCCACCATCGTTAACACTGTAATAATGGGTTTTTGAATCGTTCAGATCGGTCGCAATGGCAAACAGTTGCGAACCGTTCACTGCATCAGTACTTGTGGAGCTAACACTCCCCGCCGCCACATTTTTGATCTGACGTTCAGCGCCTACAGCGCCAACACTTACCACGTCGCCCGCAGCGGGTGTGCCGCCAGCAAAGGTGTACGTTTTACCTTTGTAGGTGAATCCAGCCGTTGGGGTTGATGCGGTTACCGTTGAACCGTTACCCAGAACCACGGCGCCGTCTAACCCTGTACCGACAGTCACATTGTTACCGACCACAAACGCATTGTTCGCGGCGATATTATTGTTGTTACCCAGTGAGTAACTTCCGGCACCGGTAATGGTGGTTGGATCGCCGATAGCGCCTGAGTTATTGCCAGATACCGTATTGCCGGTACCGATACTTAAAGAACTGCTACCCGTCGCTTTAGCTCCGTTACCCATGGCAATGCTGTTAGTGCCTTGCGCAAGAGAAGACTGGCCTAACGCCACGCTGGATGCGCCCACGCTGTTGGCCAGATAGCCCATAGCCAGGCCGCCTGTCCCCGATGCCGTCGCTTCACGGCCGATTGCCATGTTGCTGGAGCCTACACCGCTGGTGATGGCCTTATAGCCCAGCGCAATGGAGTAATCTGGCGTTGCTTTGGCGCTATTGCCCAGCGCAATACCACTGTAGCCCGTAGAGTTAGCGTTTGCGCCCTGCGCAATACTATAACTACCTGTCACAGACGCGCCGGTACCTAACGCCATTGAACCGATGCCGGTTGCAGATACACTGCTGGAACTACCCAGTGCGATCGCGTTATCGGCCATAGACTGGGTATTCGCACCCAGTGCAACGGCGTTTTTGCCCGCGGCTTTGGCGTTATAACTTTGTGCCAGTGCCGCTTCACCCGTCGCAGCGGTCTGCGCGCCCAGCGAGGTAGAGTTAATGGCCGCTGCGTTTGCGCTCTGCCCCAGTGCCAGCGAGTTACTTTGTGCTGCTACGCTATTTGAACCAATAGCCACGCCATAAGACGCACCGGTATTCACATTGGCGTTGTAGCCCATACTGATACCGTGCATGGCATTGGATTTGGCACCTTCACCGACCGCAACGGAGTAGATTTCGGTCGCGTTTGCGCCATGACCGATCGCCGTCGCCCCTGCCGAAGTGACCTGAGCCTGGTAACCCATCGCAATTCCGTTCAGCGCGTTGGTTGCGTGAGCATCAGTACCCAAAACGACAGAATCCGAACTGGTGCTATCAATAGTAGAAGAGGTGCCCACCATCGTGCCGCGTGTGGCATCGTTAGTTGATGCTGCGCCAATAGTCACGCCACGTTGGGCATTGGATTTAGCGCCATTACCCATTGCAATAGCATCACCCGCTGCGGCAACGCTGTTGGCGCCCGCTGCAATCGCTCCGCCAGCAGAGGCTTTCGACATCGTACCAATCGCAGTGGACGCGGTACCGCTCGCCGCGGCCAGGGTACCCATCGCAAATGCCTGGGTTTTGGTTGCTGACGCGCTGGAACCCAATGCCACGGTATCCTGTGCAGAAGCCTGCGCGGTATAGCCGATAGCCAACGCACCAGTTGAAGCCGGGTTCGCTGGATCGCTTAACGCTTTTGAGTTTTGACCAATGGCAATACCGCTAATAGAGGTTGCGCTTGCCAGGTTGCCTACTGAAACAGCGCCATTGCCTGATGAGTTACTCAGTGCGCCAATGGCAGTAGAAGCGTTGCCCGTTGCAGCGGCACCGCCGCCCATCGCAAAGGCTTGTTTTTTGGTGGCTTGCGCAGACGCACCCAGTGCCAGGGCATCCTGAGCATTGGATAACGCACCCCATCCGATCGCAATCGCGCCGGTGGTGGTTGAATCTGCCGGGTCGACTAAAGCTTTGGATGTCTGACCAATAGCAATACCGCTACCCGAGGTGCTAAGCGCGCCGAGGCCCAGAGCAACTGAGTTATTACTTGACGCCGTGGCATTTTGGCCCATTGCCAAAGAGGCTTCGCCGGATGCGGTTGCGGCCATACCAAATGCCGACGCGGCTAAACCAGACGCCACCGCCCCCGTACCTACCGCAGTAGAATCAACGCCAGTTGCTTGCGCACTTTTACCAATGGCAATCGCTTCCTGCTGACTGGCGACAGCGTTAGCGCCCATCGCAATAGTGTATTGATCGCTTGCTGTAGCGGTTGGGCCAATCGCGGTAGCGTTGCCCGTGACAGCCGTTGCTTTACCACCATTGATAGAGGTATTGCTGGCTATGTTACCGTCAAGCGAAGCATTACTGGTGCCTGTGCCTGCTACCCAGGCATGGGCATCATCAAAGGGAATAAACGCTAACGTTAACGCCCCCAGCACGCCTGCGGTGGTGCTGGCGAGTTTATTGCGGCCGGTTTTACCCTTTCCTTTGGCCTTAGCAAACTCGCTAACAGCCACCCACGACTGCAATGCCGGATTCCAGACAATCCGATAAATTTTATTCATAAAAGCTCCTGCCATTCCTTACCGAATGGCCATTTCCTTATTTACTTTGAAGGGCAAGCTTGTTTAACGCGGCGCATTCTCGATCAATAAACGGTCGTTCGAGCGAGACGCTATTAAGCTTGTTGAGATTGCCGTTAAACAGTTGCATCGCAGCCGCGTTGTCGTGCTTAACGTTTTGCAGATATCCTCCTGCAAAAAAAGTGGCTTCAGTGAGCGCATCTTTGCGTAACGCTTCATCTAAAACCTGGGTGGAAATAGAATTAAATACGCTCTCGATGGTTTCCTGACCGGCGTATAATTTTGCGATGTTTTTCATATAAGACGGTTGCCAGTCTTGTGCATTGACCAGACGTTCTAATTTTTTATTAAGCTCCTTGTTGCTTCCCCTCCATTTTTTTGCGGTTAACCATAACTGCCAAAGTTGTGCATATTCTTTTTCACGCACGTTGGCACTCTTAGTTAAACGGCTGAAAGCTTTTTGGGCGCTGGAATAATTTCCCATCGCGGCCAAATTAACAGCAGCAGGCACAGCGCTAACGCTGGCATAATCCGTTTTGCGTAATTTATCGAACGCCTTTTTGGCCTCACCGTAACGCCCAGCGAAATAGTCATCCACCGCATGTTCAAAGGTGGTCTTACTCTCTACGACCACGGTGGTAGATGCGCTATTGTTCGAAAAATTGCTGGCTGACGCACCCTGGCTAAAAATAACGCAGGAGCCGATCAGAATAATGTTCAATACATTTCTGACGCAGCCGATATGCAGACGCAAAGATGAGGACTCATACAATGCTTGTTTCATAAAATAAATACCTTTCAGAAAAATAGTACCTTGCACGGTCATTACGACCCATGAAATGCTTTCAATCCTTGGGGGCAAAATAGTGCCGATAAAATAAATCAAACATTAAAGTAAAAAAGTAAATTAATAATTATTAAGCCATGCTTTTATCATCGATAAATTCATCGCTCTTTTTATAGTACAACGCAGTAATATCACGATACTCGATGACGTATCCTTTTCCTTTTACGTAATGGATAAAGCCATCGGGAATACCAAGCATGCTCAATTTTTTATTAAGCGCATTCAGAACCTGCCATAAACGTTGCGTTGATGGGCTGAGGTCGTGGTCTTCCCAAATCTTCTTTAAAAGCTCATCCTTAGATACCTCTTTCTGACACGCGTGGCTCAAAAGATAGAGAAATAAATTCATCATGGTATCGTTAAAGTAAATCGTACCGAAAATGAGATTTTTTTCTGCACCGCTTGCGGATAAGCGATATAGACACTTATTTTCAATATCGAAATGGATATCTCTGCCGATTAAAAAGCCATAAAGTTGGTAATTCATAACAGTATTCCCTGGTGCATTAATCCAGTAAGACGTGCAAATTTACTCAATTAAAAACCTTAACTTTTATTGGGCGATTATAAATCCCGAACATTGAGTTTCAATACACGCAGTAATATCAGTAGGCCCTCCCATTGATAGTAATTTTTTGCGTTGTTCCCCTTGACCAACAGTTTTGACTGGTATTAAAGCCCGCCAGAGAAGGCATTCACAGAATAAATCACTAAATACTGCACTCATTGACATCATCAACTTTTCATAACGAAATAAGCGCAAGTTTCAGCGATAAAAACTTTTTATTTTTTTAACTCCTTGTATCACCGAGAAAATTATTCACGGTTATTAGTAATATTCTTATGAAACACTCAAAACTGGTTTCTGTTTTCTATTGACGTTCTGTTTAGGCGTAAAGGAAAGACTACAATATGTCTTTCCGCGCCTTCCTTCCTGTGAGCCAACGCATCTCCATCCGGCTGGTGGAGACACAATAATGGGATTGGGAAAAATCTGTGTGTGAAGTTATGTGAAATTCCCTGAATAAAGCCCAACCTATTGATATAAAAGAATTTAATTTAGTTATGATTAAAAGTATAACTCTTCTTTCTTTAAGTGGAGATTAAGCTATTGATTGTTAAGCAATAAATATCTTATTAAGAATTTTACCCGACATTGAATCTGAATCATTCTTTAGCTATCCTCAAACTAAATATGATTATTAAAGATAGAGTTATGGACGAGAATGGCACGTACGTCATCAACGATAAGGTTATGTTTTCGCCAAACACTAATAGCTTGCATGCTCTTGATGGGGCGGCAAACCCGATTTTTTTACACACGCCAAGTAGCCAATGCTTGCTCATTTTGCTGCAAAATAATAATGCGGTTGTGAGCCAAAAAATCCTCTTTGAGGAAGTGTGGGAAAAAAACGGGACACTGGTTAGCGCGAATACCCTGTACCAAAATATCGCGCTATTACGAAAGGCACTTAAAACGCTCAGTATTGACGAAGAGATAATTAAGACGATTCCTAAGCAAGGATTTAAGCTCTCCGCGCAAGTGAGTTATCGCGAATACCTCGATGGAGGTGGTTGCGATGCAAATATTTTAGAAATCCGCGATCAATTAAGCATTGAAGACGAGGTATCGTCGGTTAACAACCCGGTCATTGCTCCCGATCCGTCACCTGTCGTTGTCCGCGAGCCACATGATGTTAAAGAACATGAAGATATAGTTAGATTAATTGTTAAACTAAAAGGCAGCTTTTTTTTCAAATACGTCCTACCGCTGATATTCAGCATTATCTTTTTAAGCATTTTGTATCCTGCTTTTTTAACTCAACTCCGACTGGGTAAAGATTTTTTCAGTAGCTATTACTCACTGGGCGAGATCGACAAGTGCGCCATCTATTCATCTTTTGATGTGAAAGAAGCCAGTCTGGAGAAATTTAAAAAATTAGCCCGTGCCAGTAAGCTCGTTTGCAGGCCAGGCAATGTCGTTTACCTCACCTTTAATCGGCAATACGGGCAAGACTCGATGGTTTTTTGTGATAAATCTATCCGCGATGATACCGCCCACTGTAAAACCATCATTTATCAGGAGACCATCCTTAATGAAAATTAATTTATCCCGTACGCTTTGGTCTCTGGCACTGGTGTTAGGGGTGTTAAGCGCTGCGATTTATTATCTTGTCAACTATCGTATGACCCACTTTTATTGCCAGAATGAAGTGTCCGTTGTACAGAACGACACCATACTCAATCTGATAAGTAGCTTTGATTTCAATGGGGATAAAGGAAAATACCGTTCAAGTGGGCAGATTGGACAAGCCGGGCAGATATTTGAAGATGCAACGCAGAGTGTTTCTTTTGATTTCTGGTATATGAGTGGACAGATCGTTGCCGTTTCTACTGATAATAATGCCCATATTAAAAATCTCGAAAAGTTTCCCGTCTTCATCCCTTCGTTCTTTCTCCATCGCGGTAGCGGCATTGCGCTGGAGCTGATTAAAATTAACGCCTCCGCATACTTGATCACGAAAGAGAAAACTCCATTCTTTTATTGCAAGCTGGCTTCAGCAACGTAAACGCCTTTATTCGTCGCCCTTTCTCTTTAAAATTCCGAAAAACCGCCTTACTCATTGCGAGATAAAACCGTAAGATCTTACTTTAACGTCTGGCGTTGACAACCTGGTAAAGCGCAATGGAAAAGGATGAACAATACACATCGATCCGTAACGCCCAGACGTTATTGTACCTCTACAAATCAAGAGATTTAACGTTGTTACCGGAAGACATTCACGCAGCCCTGCGGGACTGTTACCGGTTTGATGCAGGTAAACCGGGCTTATTATTACGTATGTATTTGGGCGCGGATTATCAATTGATCGGAATGGGCTATAAATGCGAGGCGCTACAAAATGTGGCGGTGGAAGTTTTTTGTTGCCGGCAAAACCATCATTTAATTAATTTAATTCATCAGGCTGAAATGATCATGGAAGACATCCGTCCCTAAACTGCGCACCGGCATCAACCGGTGCGCATAAGCGTTAGTACAATCCCATCGGCTTATTGTCAAAGCTCACCAAGATGTTCTTCACCTGCTGGTAATTATTGAGCGCCATTTTGTGGGTTTCGCGGCCAATACCGGAGTTTTTATAGCCGCCAAACGCCGCGTGCGCCGGATACAGATGGTAGCAGTTGGTCCAGACGCGGCCCGCTTTAATCGCCCGCCCCATACGCCATGCGCGGTTGATGTCACGGGTCCAGACGCCTGCGCCAAGCCCAAACTGGGTATCGTTGGCCAGCGCGATGGCTTCCGCTTCATCCTTAAAGGTGGTGATGCCGATCACCGGCCCAAAAATCTCTTCCTGGAAGCTGCGCATCTGGTTGTTGCCTTTGATTAGCGTCGGCTGGATGTAAAAGCCGGTTTCCAGCGCGTCGCCGTGCCCGACGCGTTCACCGCCCACCAGAATTTCACCGCCTTCTTCACGGGCAATAGAAATGTACGAAAGGATCTTGTCGTACTGCTCTTCAGACGCCTGCGCGCCAATCATGGTGTCAGTGTCAAACGGGTCGCCCTTACGGATGCTTTCCATTTTGGCGAGCACTTTTTCGATAAACTGCGGGTAAATCGATTCCTGAATCAGCGCGCGCGACGGGCAGGTACAGACTTCGCCCTGGTTAAAGAAGCCCAGCACCACGCCTTCCACCGCTTTGTCGATGAAATCCTGGTCGCCGTTCATTACATCTTCGAAGTAAATGTTTGGCGACTTCCCACCCAACTCGACGGTACTCGGAATAATGTTTTCCGCCGCGCAGGAAAGAATATGGCGGCCAATCGGCGTTGAACCGGTAAAGGCGATTTTCTCGATGCGTTTACTGCGCGCCAGCGCTTCGCCCGCTTCCTCACCGAAGCCGTGAACCACGTTGACCACGCCTTCCGGCAGCAGATCGCCTATGGTTTCCATCAATACGCAGATGCTCAGCGGGGTTTGTTCAGCCGGTTTCAGCACCACGCAGTTACCTGCCGCCAGCGCCGGTGCCAGTTTCCATGCCGCCATCAGGATCGGGAAGTTCCAGGGGATAATTTGTCCGACTACGCCCAGCGGTTCGTAGATGTGATACGCCACGGTGGTGTTATCGATTTCCGCCGCAGTGCCTTCCTGGGCGCGAATACAGCCCGCGAAGTAGCGGAAGTGATCCACCGCCAGCGGCAGGTCTGCGCCTAAGGTCTCGCGGATCGGTTTGCCGTTATCCCAGGTTTCGGTCAGGGCCAGTTTTTCCAGGTTCTCTTCAATGCGATCGGCAATCGCCAGCAGCACGTTCGAACGCGCCTGAACGCTGGTTTTACCCCACGCGTCGGCAGCGGCATGGGCGGCGTCCAGCGCACGCTCAATATCCTGTGCGTCAGAGCGCGGGAATTCCGCCACCACTTTGCCCGTGACCGGGGTGGTGTCAGAGAAGTAGTTGCCTGCAACCGGCTCAACAAATTTACCGCCAATATAGTTGCCGTAACGCTCGCGGAAAGTGACTTTTGCGCCTGGCTGGTCAGGATGGGCATATTTCATTGTAATGTCCTCTGATTATGATGTTGTAGGGTAAGGCCTATCTCCATAAGCAGTTCTTATGCCAGGATTTCCTCCGCCGCGTTTAAAATTATTTTCTCTTGTTATTCATAGTGTTATAAAAACTCCAGACACACAGTGTCCCGCCCTGTCGCGGAATTGTGTTGCGTATCGCAACAGGTGCGACACTTTGATGCTACATATATGCAACACTCATGAGGCGGAGAGGATAATGCCACGCAGAATCGGATCACATCATGTCGACGTCAGCACTTCTCGCCTGGTGCTCCCCGGCCTGGTCAGCGAATCCTGGCAGCGCTCCGAACGCCTGGGCCTGCGGCGGGACGATGAAGCGGCACCTGTTCTCCCGCTTGCCGATCTTAATAACGCCCGCGAGCAAAATCCGTGGATATCTCGCCTGCTCCAGCCGCAACTGAGTACTCTGCTGCCTACTCTGAAAAATAGTCCGTCAATTATTGTGATGTCCGATGCGCAGGGGCTGGTGCTGGATACGCTCGGCAATCAGGACTTCCTGCATAAAGCCCAGCGCTTCGCCCTGCTGCCCGGCAGTTTATGGGGAGAGAAAGCGCGCGGCACCAACGCCATTGGCACCGCGCTGGCGATTGGCGATTTTTGCGAAGTGGCGGGCGAGCAGCATTTCCTGAATCACAACGCCGGGCTGTATTGCGCCGCTACGCCGGTTTACGGCCCGGACGGAAAAATCGCCGGGGTACTGGATTTATCGACGCCGGCCGATCACCCTGGACGTGACGCTGTCACGCTAATCCGCCGCGCCGTGTCGCGAATTGAGCATGACTGGGCCTGCAGTATGCTGAATAAAGACCGCTGGCTGCTGCGTTTACACGCAGAACACGATCCCGAGAATGAAATGATTATGGTGTTCAATGATGAGATATTGCTGGGCGCAAACCGGCAAGCGATGCAGGAGTTTGGCCTGTCGTCGGCGAGTATCGGCAGCGTGGTGTGGCGTGCATTATTTACCCACCGGCCCAATCACCATCCTGAGCCGGTTGAAGCCTTAAACCAGCGCCGCTATCTGGCGCATCAGCAAACCCAGCGCAGCGCGCGTGTTACCGTGCCGCCATTACCCGAGCCGGTACATCCCCAGGCGCTGCGGCTGCTGAATGCCGGGATTGCGCTGTGCATTACCGGCGAAACCGGCAGTGGTAAAGAGCATTTGTGCCGCGCCCTGCATCAACAAAGCCACTGGCGCAGTGGGCCGTTTGTCGCGATTAACTGCGCCGCTGTCCCGGAAAATTTAATTGAGTCAGAACTGTTTGGCTATGTGCCCGGCGCATTTACCGGCGCGAACCCGAAAGGCTATGAAGGCAAATTGCGCGAAGCCAACAACGGCGTGCTGTTTCTTGATGAAATCGGGGATATGCCGCTGGCGATGCAAACCCGCCTGCTGCGGGTACTCCAGGAAAAATGCGTCACGCCGCTGGGCGGCAATGGTCGTCATAACGTCAATTTCGCCCTGGTGTGCGCCACCCACCGCGATTTGCAACTGTGCGTGGAACAAGGAAGCTTCCGGGAAGATCTGCTGTATCGCATCCAGGAATTCCAACTGCGCTTACCGCCGCTGCGTGATAAACCCGATCTCGCCGCGTTTATTCTTACGCTGTGGGAACAACTGGGCGGCGTAAAGCGGCACATCGCGTTGTCAGAGACACTCCTTCACACTCTTGCCCGCCTGCCCTGGCCGGGCAACGTGCGGCAACTGCTTAGTTTCCTGAAAGTGCTGCTGGCGCTGTATGACGATGGCGATGTGATAGAAGAAGAAACCCTGCCGGAAGGCGTGGTATGCCCTGGACTCCGCGCTGCGCCAGCGCTCAGCGCCGCCGCCCCGCCGCCGGATGAACTGGCGGCGTTGCGTGAAGCCAACGGCAATATGGCCCAGGCCGCCCGCCAGTTGGGCATTTCCCGCAGTACGTTGTATCGCCGGTTAGAGCGGCGCAGCGTCAGTTAAGCGAACGGTAACACCTCATCCGCCCAGCCGGTGATGCCGCCAGGCATCACTTTCACATATCGCCCCATCCCGGCGAGCGTTAATGCCGCCCGGTCCGCGCCGTTGCAGTGCGGTCCGGCGCAATACACCACAAACAGCGTGTCCTGCGGCCATTCTTCCATGCGCTCAGGCGTCATCTCCCGATGGGGCAAAAAAATCGCACCCGGCAGATGGCGGCGAGCGAAGGTCGTTTCATTGCCTACCACATGCAGTAAAACAAAATCCTGCTGACCGTCGCGGATGGCCGCATGAACATCCGCACAATCGGTCTCAAACGCTAAACGCTGTTGATAATGGGCAACCACCTGCTGCGGCTCGGCGGGGGAAAATTCAGTAACGTAGCTCATTGGTGTGACTCCTGTTTTGTGTTAACAATACTCTAACTTCCGCCCTGCAAAATGGCTGCGGCCAGACGTGACAAAAATCGCCAGGATCATGACATGATGAAAACCTCCCTCGCCCAACCGCTGGTTGTTGCGCTGGCTTACGACGGCTTATGTACCTTTGAATTTGGTTTGGCCGTAGAAATATTCGGTCTGCCGCGACCGGAGCTGGGGGAAAACTGGTATCGCTTCGCCGTTGCGTCCGTGGATGCAGGCGAGTTGCGTGCGACAGGCGGTGTGCGGGTGGTGACGGATGGCGATTTATCGTTAATTGCCCAGGCCGGAACGGTGATGGTGCCGGGCTGGCGCGGGGTGGACGAGCCGGTTCCCGAGGCGCTGTGCGAGCAGTTGCGCGCCGCTTACGAACGGGGTTGTCGAATTATGTCAATTTGTTCCGGGGTATTTGTGCTGGCGGCTGCCGGATTGCTGGATGGGCGCAAAGCGACTACCCACTGGCGCTATCTTGATGCACTACAGCAGCGTTTTCCCTCTATCGACGTGGTGCCCGATGTGCTGTACGTCGATGAAGGCGATTTACTGACCTCCGCAGGCAGCGCGGCGGGCATTGATTTATGCCTGCATCTGGTCAGGCGTGATTTCGGCCAGGAGACGGCGAACAGCGTGGCGCGGCGTTTGGTGGTACAACCCCACCGCGACGGCGCGCAGTCGCAGCGTATTGTTCGGCCCGTGCCGGTCGCACGCGAAAGTAAACGGCTGGGCTTACTGTTTGATTATCTGCACCAGCAACTGGCGGAAAACCATACCGTGGCGTCGCTGGCCAGCCGCGCCGGAATGAGTCCGCGCACCTTTCTGCGCCGTTTCCAGGATGCCACTGGCACCACGCCTGCGCGCTGGTTGCTTAACGAACGGCTGGTCCGCGCCAGAACGATGCTGGAAAAAACCCGTCTGTCGCTTGACCTTATCGCCGCGCAGGTCGGATTCGGCAGCGCCAGCACCCTGCGCTATCACTTTCAGCAACATTTTTCCGTTTCGCCTGCGGCTTATCGCAAAAGTTTTACCTGACAGTCGCATTATCTTCACACAGTTCTGCTTTTGTTTAGGTTGGGTGCGGTAATCTCTCTGCACTCGGTTGAGGTTCTTTTTACTAAAGTGAGGTTTTATCAGTTAATAAATGGAGGTCCACCATGCTGGGCAATATGAACGTTTTTATGGCAGTACTGGGCATTATTCTTTTTTCCGGTTTTCTTGCCGCTTATTTCAGCCACAAATGGGATGATTAATGAACGGAGATAGTCCCTTCCAGAGAAAGGCCCCTCGTTGATACGCACACCGAGGGGCCTTTTACTTTTGTGGTTTCGTTAAGGCAAAAAAAAACCGCCAGAGCCCTGACGGTTAAATGCTTGCATGGATAGATCTTTGAAATTCGTAGTCTGCGCGCAGTTCTCAATGGCAAAGAGAACGCCGGAATACCCTTTGAACTTATCAGCCTGTTGCTCAACGGCGAGTAAACGAAGCACGTAAAATTAATGGAAACGTGTCCAGCACAGGATCAGCAGCCAGGCGCTGAGACTCCAGCATCCTACCGCCGCGATCAGCGCAAAGGGCACCCGCATCATGCCGGTGAAATACCACAGCGACGCGAGATAAATAAAGTAGGGAATAATCGACCACATCCCGAAAATAATGGTGGTGCGTAACGCGTCGACACCGCGTTCGGTGGCGACAATATAGTGCGCAATCAGCGCGAATGTCGGAAATAACGGAATAAGCCCGGCGATATAATAATTTTTGGTCCGCGACAGGATCGCAATTAACACCACAATCAGCGCACCCAGCGCCGCTTTAATCAGTAAGCCCATTTTCCCTCCCGAAAACTCACCCGGCAGCATACGCAGCGAAGCGAAACGATAGCAACCTTTAACGGGTGAAAATTTTTCAGGCCCGTAACGGCGTTTATCGTTGCGTTATCTATAGTTATCAGATAACTCCACACGGCAAGGACATGCGCTATGCGAATCTCGAAAAGTCATCTGCGAACCATTCTGAACAAGCTGGAAGATCTCTATCCTCTGCCGATGGAAGCAGAAGATTACGCCGATCTGGCGGCCTCATTAGGGGATGAGATGACCCTCGACGGACACCTTTTATATCTCCAGGAGAAAGGATTCATTCATATCACAATGAATTACAACGTAGGTCAGCGCGCCTGGCGTATCCACTCACAGGAAACCCGTATTAGCGCCGAAGGGCTGGACTATCTTGAGGATCAGCGCAGCATTTAGCTGCGTTGTATACGCGGCGCGATCGCCAGGCGGTAATAGTCGCGCAGCGCGCGCTCAAGTCCCTGGCGGGTCATGGTGATATGGGTGCGGTGCCCGGGTCGCGTCAGGCGATACTCTTTGTCTTTGGTGACGACGGTAACCCGATACCACTCACCGCGATAATAAATCCAGTTCATATCATGCATATTACGTATTGACAGTACTCTATGTATACCTGTCATTCATCGAAAAAACCGAGATATGACAGGTAAAATGGCCATACTGACCAGGTACTTTTAGCCTTTACCGCTATACGTATAACGACATTTCACCAGCAGGACGCGTTTTGAACCGACGGTGCACCCAGAGATATTGTTCCGGCGCGCGCAGGATTTCATGTTCAATAATCCGATTGGTAAACGCCGCCGCTTCCGCTTCGTTGGTCGGGTAATTTTCAATTTCCGGGGAAATAAACAATCGATAGCCGCTGTTATCCGCCCTGCGCACCATAGTGACCGTCAGCAACGCCGAGCGCGATAAGCGCGACAGCACAAAGGTGCCATTGGTGGTGGCGACATCTTTCACCGCGAAAAACGGAGCAAAACAACTGCCTTTGATACCGTAATCCTGATCCGGCGCAAACCACACCGATTCGCCTTTTTTCAGCGCGCTGACCATGCCTTTGAGGTTACGGCGATCGATCATCGCTTTATTGGAACGCATCCGGCCTTTCGTCTGTACCCATTCCATCATCGCATTGTTATGAGGCCGGTAGGTCGCCATCATCGGCTGGCAAAGGCCCATGATTCGCCCGCCAAGCTCCAGCGACATAAAATGCACACCCACTACCATCACACCGCGCTGTTGAGCGGCGGCGCGGCGCAGATTGTCCAGGCCTTCTACATCAAAATATTTGCGCACCCGACGATCGGACCAGAACCACGCCATCCCGGTTTCCAGCAGCGCCATGCCCAGAGATTTAAAATTCTCCGCCACCAGGCGTTCAGTATCTGCCGGCGTATTGTTGGGGAAACATAACCCAATGTTTTTACGGGCGATGGTTTCGCGGCGTTTTAAAAAAGGCCGCGACAGTTTGCCTGCGTTAAACCCAATCGCGCGGATCGCCGGATAGGGCAATTGCACCAGCAGCCACAAAAAACCGAGGCCAAACCATGTCAACCAATATTTAGGATGTAAAAATTGGTTTTTAAAACCCGTTAACTTAAACATAAAAACCTTACGCGCTGCTCTTTTGAGGGCGCTAATGATGAGAAAATTATTCACGCTGCTTACTTAGGCACCGTTATAACAAATAATTCATTTTTTATTGTAAATCCCAGGAAAAATACTGGGGCAATATGTTACTGGAAATATTAACCTTTTAAATCAAGAAGTTAAAACGTATGCTGCGTTATTCATCTGCATAACGCCGGGCGTCATCACGGGTCACATTGCATTTAAGAATCGAAGTATATTCTTTTGCGAATTTCATATCCATTTCATTTACTTTAAAGAAATTCTTAATTCTGAAGCTCGGTCATTAAATTTATCCGCTGTTGTTTTTTAAACCGTTATTACCCGAAAAACCTTAATTAAACATTAACTTTATTAAACTAAGATGACGTGCCATGTTCCCTCTCATTTGCCACACGGAGCCTGACATGGGCCAACCGCCTGACGTTCAACCCGCGCTAACTTAAAAGGTAGCGCGGGTTGATGTTATCTGGACGTCAGGCCAGACCGCGGTTTTTCAGCATCGGCTCAATCTCGGGCTCGTGCCCGCGCCAGTCGCGGTACAGCACCTCTAAATCGCTGCTGTTGCCGCGCGATAAAATCGCCTCACGGAAACGCTGGCCATTATCCCGGGTTAAGCCGCCCTGCCCGACAAACCATTGATAACCCTCATCCGCCAGCATTTGGGTCCACAGGTAAGCGTAATAGCCTGCTGCGTAACCACCGCCGAAAATATGCGCGAAGTAGCTACTGCGATAACGCGGCGGCACGGCCTCCATCCCTACCTTTTCTTTCTCCAGCGCCTGGCGCTCGAACGCCGCCACGCTCTCCAGCGGCTCGTCCGCTGAGCGGGTATGCCAGTTCATGTCCAGCAACGCCGCCGCCAGCAGTTCAGTCATATCGTAACCTTTATTAAACTGCGCGGCGCGGAACAGGCTTTGTTTCAGCGTTTCCGGCATCGGCTCGCCATGACGGTAATGGCGCGCATAGTTGGCGAACACCTCAGGATGGCTGGCCCAGTGCTCATTGATCTGCGACGGGAACTCCACGAAATCACGCGGCGTATTGGTGCCGGAAAGCGTGGCGAAACGCTGCTGCGCAAACAAACCGTGCAGGGTATGGCCGAATTCATGGAACAACGTCACCACATCATCCCAGGAGATCAGCGCGGGCTGGCCGTGTACCGGTTTCTGGTAGTTACACACGTTATAGATCACCGGCAAATTGCCGAGCAGCGTAGATTGCTCGACAAAATTGCCCATCCACGCGCCGCCGCCTTTGCTGTCGCGCGCAAAGAAATCACCATAAAACAGCGCCAGCCCTGCGCCAGTGTGATCAAAAATTTCCCATACCCGCACGTCCGGGTGATAAACCGGGATATCAGCACGTGGGATGAATTTCAGGCCGAACAGTTTGCTGGCGGCCCAGAACACACCCTCATTCAGCACCCGGTCCAGCTCGAAGTATTCGCGCAGTTGGTTTTCATCCAGCGCGTATTTTTCACGCCGTACCTGTTCAGCGTAAAACGCCCAGTCCCAGGCTTTAGCCTGAAAACCACCCTGCTGTTTATCGATGCAGGCCTGAATGTCCGCCAGTTCCTGGCGCGCACGCGCCGTCGCGGCCGGAGCAATATTGCGCATAAAGCCCAGCGCGGCGTCCGGGGTTTTTGCCATCTGGCTGGCAATGCGCCAGGCGGCGTAATTATCAAAACCTAACAACGCCGCTTTTTCAGCCCGCAGCGTCGCCAGATTTGTGACAATGTCACGCGTATCGTTAGCGTCGCCTTTTTCAGTACGATGCCAGGCTGCGTTAAACAACGCTTCGCGGGTAGCGCGATCCTCCAGCGATTGCAATGCGGGCTGCTGAGTCGTGTTGAGCAGCGCCAGCCACCAGCGCCCTTCCAGCCCTTTATCCGCTGCGGCCTGGGCGGCAGCCTGAATCTCCGCGTCCGTCAGACCTTTCAGTTGGCTAACGTCGCAAATCTCCAGCCCGCCGGATTTATCCGCCGCCAGTAAGTGCTGATTAAACTGGCTGGTCAGGCGCGCCAGCGACTGGTTAATCGCTTTGAGCGACGCTTTTTGCTGCGGTGCCAGCGTGGCCCCTGCCAGCATAAAGTTGTGCCATATCACGTCAATCAGGCGCAGCGCTTCGGCATCCGGGGCCATTTCATGACGCTGCTGATACACGGTATCCAGACGGCTGAACAGTACCGGGTTAAGATAAATTTCATCCGCCAGCGCCGCCAGTTCGGTTGAAAACTCTTCATCCAGTTGCTGAAGATAATCGTTGGTATGCGCCGAGGTCATGGCGAAGAACACGTTAACGACGCGGCTGAGCATCTGGCCGCTGAGCTCCAGCGCCAGAAAGGTGTTATCAAAGCTCGGCGGTTCGACGAACGCGGCGATTTCCGCGATTTCCTGACGTTTTAACCGCAACGCCTCATCAAACGCCGGAAGGTAATGTTCATCACGTATTTCATCAAACGGCGGTGCCTGGTAAGGCTTCAGGCTGACGCTAAAAAAAGGATTGGATTGCTGCATAACGCGCTCCCGCAGGAATTCTGGCAAAACTCAAGCTTATGCAACCCCTTGCCTGGCCGCAATAATTTCTGGCAACAGATGCCCTTACCACAACCTGGCTCCGCATGCTAAGGTATTGAACACTTCGAAAAGCGTTGAGGAACAGCGAGATGATTATCCTGGTTACTGGAGCCACCGCCGGATTCGGCGAGTGCATTACCCGTCGTTTTATTCAAAATGGTCATAAAGTGATTGCCACTGGCCGCCGTCAGGAGCGTTTGCAGGAGCTGAAAGACGAGCTGGGCGATAATCTGTACACCGCGCAACTGGACGTACGCAACCGCGCCGCGATTGAAGAGATGCTGACTAACCTGCCGCAGGAGTGGCGCGCGATTGATGTGCTGGTCAACAACGCCGGGCTGGCGCTGGGGATGGAGCCGGCGCATAAAGCCAGCGTTGAAGACTGGGAAAACATGATCGACACCAACAACAAAGGGCTGGTGTATATGACCCGCGCCGTGTTGCCGGGGATGGTGGAGCGTAACCGCGGTCATATCATCAATATTGGCTCTACCGCAGGCAACTGGCCTTACGCGGGCGGCAACGTCTATGGTGCTACCAAAGCCTTTGTGCGCCAGTTCAGCCTGAATCTGCGCACCGACCTGCACGGCACCGCTATTCGCGTAACCGACATTGAGCCAGGCCTGGTAGGTGGCACCGAGTTCTCTAACGTGCGCTTTAAAGGCGACGATGACAAAGCCGACAAAACCTATCAGAACGCGAATCCGTTAACCCCGGATGATGTCACCGAAGCGGTATGGTGGGTCGCCACGCTGCCTGCGCACGTCAACATCAACACCCTGGAAATGATGCCGGTTAGCCAGACCTATGCCGGACTAAGCGTTCACCGCGGTTCCTGATCCTTACCTGCTACCCGGCCTCGCGCCGGGTAGCAGATCCGTGGTAGATTGAATACGTTACCCGCAAACGAAGCACATACCGATGGCCGTTGAAACCCTGTTAAACCCCACCCAACCCGTTAACCAGCAAATTTACCGTATTTTGCGCAGCGATATTGTTCACTGCCTGATCCCGCCGGGTACGCCGCTGTCGGAAAAAGAAGTCTCGGTGCGGTTTGATGTCTCCCGCCAGCCGGTACGCGAAGCCTTTATCAAACTGGCAGAAAACGGCCTGATTCAGATCCGCCCGCAGCGCGGCAGTTACGTGAATAAAATTTCGCTGGCGCAGGTACGTAACGGTTGCTTTGTCCGCCAGGCGATTGAATGCGCCGTGGTGCGCCGCGCCGCCGGGATGATCACCGCCGGGCAGTTGTATCAACTGGAGCAAAACCTTAACCAACAGCGCACCGCCATTGAGCGTAAGCAGATTAACGACTTTTTCGAACTCGACGACGCCTTTCACCAGAAACTGGCCGACATCGCGGAATGCCAACTGGCCTGGGATACCATTGAAAATATCAAAGCTACCATTGACCGGGTGCGTTATATGAGTCTCGACCACGTGTCGCCGCCGGAGATGCTGCTGGAACAGCACCTGAGCATTTTCCACGCGCTGGAAAAAGGCGATGCGGATGGCGTTGACCTTGCCATGACCCGCCATTTGCAGGAAATCAGCGAGTCGGTTCAGCTCATCAAGCAGGAAAATCGCGACTGGTTCAGCGACGACGCCTGAGCGTGACATTCATCACACAAATCCGCTTTTTTTGATCGGCGTTAAGGTTTTCGCTGCGGTGATTTTTAAAATATTCACCGTCTGAATTTTCAGTCTATTCAGGAGAAAACCAGCATGATGACCTATGACCGTAATCGTAACCCCATCACCGAAGGCAGCCGCGTCATGATCAATGGCACCGGCCATACCGGCATTGTTCGTGCTATTCATAGCGACGGGATGACTGCCGCCGATGTACGCCGCCAGCAGACGGTAGAAGTGGAAGGCTATGACGGGAAAGTTGCGCCGGTTGAATTAATTCGCCTCGGCATGCACTAAGGGGTGAGAATGCCGCCGTAGGCGGCATTCATTGTGAATTAATCTATTCTCGATTTCACAATAAACAAATAACTCATGGCTCCGGCAAATGTCACGCAAGCCGCAATGATTATTGCCAGATTAAAAGAGTGCGTGGTATCTACAATCCAACCGGTCACTATTGGCGCGAATGAAGCAAAGACAAAGCTGCCAAAATTTTGTATAGCCGCAACCGAAGCAACTTTACTTTCACTCACCAATACCTGAACTAAACCCCACGCAGACGTACCGGCAAAATGGACACAAAACAGCGCCATTGAAATAAATATCACTGCCTGCATTGGCGTAGATGATTGCACTACCAACAGCGAACCAAGCGCTGATAACATCAACCCTACCACAATGACTGCTTTTCGGGTTTTCGCCAAATCGTAGCCTGCTTTGGCAAATCTATCGACCACGATGCCGCTAATCCACATACCTACTGCGGCAGCCAGAAAAGGGATGGCGGCGACCCAACCGGTTTTTGCCAGGCTAAAGCCCTGCTGCGCTTGTAAATAACCCGGGAGCCACGCGATATATAGCCAACCGGTATAATTCACTCCAGCAAAACCAAAAACCATTCCCCAGGTCGTGCGGCGTTTGAAAAGTGAAAGCCATTCGCTGAACTGGAGTTGCGGACGCGGTTTTACCGGTGCCGACAAATATTCGCGTTCGTCAGGTTGTAACGTAAACTGCGCGCGGTTGCGATACCAGGCATACCAGCAGATGCCAACCAGAATCCCTGCCACCCCAATGGTGACAAACATAATGCGCCAACCCCAGGCAATTTGCATCATAACCAGTACAGGCGGCGCAATCGCTTGTCCGATAACGGTCGAGGAATTAAAAATCCCCAGCGCGGTTCCCCTTTCTTTCTGAACATACCAGTCAGTAATAGATTTCACGCCCGCCGGCATAAATGGCGCTTCGCCAATGCCTAATCCAATACGCAGCATAATAAAATGGCTAAAAGAATTAACCATGCCGGTTAAGCCTTGCATCAATGACCAAAAAATGACGCCTGCGCCTAACACAATTCGTGGACCGTAGCGATCCAGCAAGATGCCTGAGGGTAATTGCGCAAAACCGTAAGATAAAGAAAAAGCGGAAAGTAAAACACCAAACTCTGTCGCAGATAAACCTAATTCGCCGCGGATCGCTTCACCTGCCACACTTAACGACGAGCGGTCCAAAAAATTAACGATCCCTGCCATAAAAAGTAAAATTAAGGTCACGTTTTGTATTTTAGCAATCCTGGTCGGCTTCAGGGGCATTGGCGCAGTAATTATCTTCGTGTTCATATAACACTCCGGTGGTTAATTAATTATGCAGTAAAATAAATTAAACATCGGGTATAGTTATAGTCCCGTCCGGATTTAAATAAATTGAAATTGCGCGACATTGAATTATTTTAGGATTCTTTCAATGAATTAATTATTTTCACCATACCTAAAGCAGCCCAGGTAAATAATCTGAACTCTCCAGAGTTGCCGACGTGATATTTACCTGGACTGCTTTAGGGTTCTATATTTAATGCTATAGCATCATGGCATATTTTTTAATGGTTTCCTTTGCCCCTTTATCCAGTAGAACTAAATAAGCCGCCGTCACGCCTTTCACAAACGCCGGGTTTTGCGGCAAATCATTGCCAAATATCGCCGACAGGTCCAGTAGCGCGTTAACCCGCGCCTCGCCCTGCTCGCTCTGCGCCACTTTTGCCGCAATGTCGGCTTTCAGCGGATCGCTGATTTCAATGGCTTCGCCCTGCTCATCGACGCCCGCCACATAGCGCATCCAGCCCGCGACACCCAGCGCCAACAGCGACCATGACGATCCGTTTGCCAGATGCCAGCGGATGGAGTCGAGCATACGTTGCGGCAACTTCTGGCTGCCGTCCATGGCGATTTGCCAGGTGCGGTGCGCCAGCGCGGTGTTCTCATAGCGGGCGATCAGGCTGTCGGCGTAGCGGGATAAATCCACACCCTTCACCTTCAGCGTCGGGGCCTGTTCGTTTAGCATCAGCGCCCGTGCGGTAGTGCGAAAGTTGGCATCCTCCATACAGACGTTAATCAGCGGATAACCCGCCAGATACCCCAGATACGCCAGGAACGAGTGGCTGCCATTGAGCATCCGCAGTTTCATTTCCTCAAACGGCAGCACGTCCTGAACTAACTCGGCCCCCGCCTTTTCCCACGCCGGACGACCGGCAACAAAGTTGTCTTCTATTACCCACTGACGGAACGGTTCACAGGCCACGGCCACCGGATCGTTAACACCAGTCTGCTCAGCGATGCGTTGCAGCGTTTCCGGCGTAACCGCCGGAACAATACGGTCCACCATGGTAGAGGGGAACGTCACCTCGCTTTCAATCCAGTTCGCCAGTGCGGCATCTACCGCGTGGGCATAGGCCAGTACCACATTACGGGTGACGTGGCCGTTTTCCGGCATGTTATCGCAGGACATCACGCTGAAACCGCGCAGGCCCGCTGCCTTACGCCGCGCGAGAGCGGCGACAATCACGCCGACCGCCGAAACCGGCTGCTGCGGCTGTTTTAAATCTGCGGCGATTAACGGGTGATCGCGCATCAGTTCCCCGGTCGCCGGAGAGTGGCAGTAGCCTTTCTCGGTGATGGTCAGCGACACAATTGCGATTTCAGGCTGGCACAGCGCGTTAAGCACCGCCTCCAGGCCATCGACCTGCGCGTGCAGCGCTTGGTTTACCACGCCCACTACGCGGGTCGCCCAGCCGTCGGCGGACATTTCCGCCACGGTGTACAAACGGTCCTGCTGATTAAGATCGGCAATTTGCTGCTCGCCACCAATCAGGTTGACTTCGCAGTAACCCCAGTCGCTGTGATGATCGGTCGCCAGAATATCAGCGTAGACCGCCTGATGGGCGCGGTGAAAGGCCCCGAAGCCGAGGTGGAGGCAACGGGTAACCAGCGCGCTGCGATCATATTGCGGTGAAGGTAACTTTCTGTTTTCCATGATTAACTCGCTTTAAACACATTAAAAAGCCCCCCTTTGCAGGAGGGCTGGTTGTTAACTGTCTCGTGAAACACGAAGCTCGGCGGGTTTCAGAGGTGATGCTGACGCGCTGTTGCACCACAATTCTTCGTAACGATAACCGGTGAGATCCTCAACCACTTTGCGGGTCTCTGGCTGAACATCGCTTTTCGCGCCGTGCGCTTTAAGGCGCTCTACTTCATCAACAAAAATCTTGTGAGTGCGTTTATTCAGGCGGAAGGTCAAGGCTTGCCACAGTGCAATCAGCAGCAGGCCCGCCGTGCCGATGAACAGCAGTGAAGCGATGGTGTTTACCGCGCTCTCCGGCTGTATCTGGCTGCCCTTCACGAATCCGCCGCTTTGTAACAGCAGGCCCACGATAAAGGTCGCAATCGCCACCGTGGTTTTACGGGAGAAGGTCATGACGGCGGCAAACAACCCTTCACGACGCTGACGGGTGATCATTTCATCGATATCGGGAATAAACGGGAACACGTTCCACGGGGTAAATTCCAGTACACAACGCCCTACCTGATACACCGCGGCCAGTACCACTAACAGCAGCACTTTATTGTCGGTCGGGAACTGATAAACCAGGAACAAGCCAAACAGGCACAGCATCATCACGGTATAAGCGAAAACATACAGACGCGACGGGCCGTATTTAATAATCGCTACGCCTGCCAGTAAGGTCACAGGCAGCCCGACGATACTCATGGAAAGCAGCGTACCGGCAAGAGACGAAGAAACTTGCAGACAGTAAACGCAGAAGAACACGAATACGGTGTTATAAACATCTTTGGCGGTAAAGGAGAATAAATAGATCGCCAGATGTTTTCTGAACGCCCGGACTTTCAGGGTAGAGCCATAATCTTTAAATAAGTTGCCCAGTAGTGCCAGTTTTTCCCTGAAGGTTTTTGTTTCGCTGGGGCGCTCAAGTTCTGCCAGCATTTCTGGGGTTAATTCACGCTCCCAGGTCACTTTCCAGGAGATAAATACGCACACCATAAACAATACGGCAAATACCACACCGTTGATCAGATAAGCATTGGCGTTATGCTCTCCGAAGAAACCGATCAGCAGCCCCGGAATAAAGGTTGCCAGGAAAGTCCCGGTCGCGGAGAAGAACATCCGACAGGTGGATAACTTGGTACGTGAGTTAAAGTCTTTGGTCATTTCCGACGGCAGGGTTTCCCAGGGAATAAGCACCATCGCCGCGACAATTTCAAACGCCAGATAGACCGCCAGATAAAAACCCCAGGTCATACCGTCCAGCCAGAGTAAGGAATAAACCAGCATTAACGGCGCGCCAATTAACAAGAAGAAGCGGCGGCGACCAAATTTTTTACCTAAATAGTTTTTATAAAAATGGTCGGTAAAGCTACCCATAAACAAACTGACAATCGCATCGACAATACGCGCAATGGCAACAATAGAGGCGGCCTCAACCGGAGACAAGCCCACGAACGTGGTATAAAAGAAGAGAAGCCAGGCACCGATAACGGTAAAGGCCCCGCCGCCCATAATATCGGTTACCCCATACCCAATACTGACGGGTATGGTGATGTGTTTTTTGGACTGAGACATGGTCTACCTCAATAGGGTCAGAGTATTCAGAATCGGAAATAATTTTTAGCGTTGTCGTGACAAATATTTGTTATTAGTTTCGATAATATTTTCGGATTATCAGGTACTTCTCCGCGCTCAACCCATCCGCCGACCAGATTACATAAAATACGGCGGAAATAGTCGTGGCGCGTATAGGAAATAAAACTGCGTGAATCAGTCAGCATACCGACGAAGTTCATCAGCAACCCCTGATCGGCCAGGCAGTTCAACTGGCTTTCCATGCCCCGACGCGTGTCGTTAAACCACCATCCGGAACCAAACTGGATCGGTGATTTCACGCCGTCTTCAGCGGACTGGAAGTTTGCGATTGTCGTGGCGACGATATCGTTATAACCAGGGTTCAGGTTATACAGGATGGTTTTCGGCAGCGCGTTATTGCGCGCCATGCTATCCAGTAAGCCGTTTAATCCCTGCGCCAGATGACATTGATCGGCAATCGAATCAAAACCGGTGTTGATGCCAATCTTCTCTTTCATGCGCGTGTTGTTGCTACGGATAGCGCCAAAGTGGATCTGCATGGCCCACTGGCGTTTCTTGTAGTGCCCTGCCAGCATCACAAATATTGCGCTCATCAGCGCCGCGTTCTCTTTATGACTTAATGTCTCGCCGCTGCATTTTTTAGCGAACAACGCCTCGATTTCGGTTTCCGTCGCGGCCTGGTAATAAATTTCTACCGGGCCATGATCGGAGATTCGACACCCGACGTCATGGAAATAATCGATGCGATTTTCCATTGCGCGTGACAGGTCGGCGAAACGCTGAATATTCACCCCGGTGAGAGCGGTCAGCTTTTCGATGAATACCCGAAACTGCTGCGGGTTTTCCTCAAAAATTTCGTCTGGCCGGAATGTAGGTAATACCTGAGGCATAAATTCAGCCTCATCGCGCAATAACCGATGGTATTCGAGCGAGTCCAGCGGCGAGTCAGTAGTACAAATCACCTCAACATTTGAGCGGGTAATCAGCGCGCGAGGTTTGAAATCGTCCTGTAATAAAAGCTGATTGCAGGTAGCCATGATTTCGCGCCAGTTGCCGGAATCCAGATTATCTTCAATGCCGAAATAATAATTCAGCTCCAGGTGCGTCCAGTGATAAAGCGGATTGCCGAAACAGGCCTCGACCGTTTCCGCCCATGCCTGAAACTTCTCTTGCGAAGACGCATTGCCGGTAATTTTCTCTTCGCTGACGCCATTAGCCCGCATCGCGCGCCATTTATAGTGATCGCCCGCCAGCCATAATTGGGTAATATCTTTAAAAGATTTATTTTCATAAATCTCTTTGGCATCAAGGTGGCAATGATAATCGATAACTGGCAAATCCTTTGCCAGTTCACGATACAGTTTGCGCCCTGATTCATTATTAATCATAAAACTATCGTTTATAAATTTCATGACTGCTCTCCAGACCTGAGCATGGATTAAATTAAATCGTCAGGGTTTACCAGTTCCACAATGTGCCATCTTCGAGACGGGCCACCGGCAAATAGGCCGGGTCATAGGGGTATTTCGCCGCCAGTTTTTCATCAAATTCGATGCCCAGGCCCGGTTTGTCGCCCGGATGCATATAACCGTTATCAAAGGTCCAGTTATGCGGGAAGACTTCAAGCATCTGTTCGGAGTAGCCCATATATTCCTGAACGCCGAAGTTTGGCACCCACAAGTCGAAGTGCAGCGCTGCCGCCATGCAAACCGGAGAGAGATCCGACGGGCCATGTGAACCGGTGCGTACCTGGTACAACGAGGCGAAATCGGCAATGCGACGCATACCGGTGATGCCGCCTGCGTGGGTAATGGTGGTGCGGATATAATCGATGAGCTGTTCTTCGATCAACTGCTTGCAATCCCAGATGCTGTTGAACACTTCGCCCACCGCGATGGGTGTGACGGTGTGCTGGCGGATCAGGCGGAAGCACGCCTGGTTTTCCGCAGGTGTTGGGTCCTCCATCCAGAACAGGCGGTGTTGTTCCACGCTCTTACCGAAGCGCGCGGCCTCGATGGGCGTCAGGCGGTGGTGCATATCGTGAAGCAGGTGCTCATGAAAGCCGAATTTAGTGCGTACTGCTTCAAACAATTTCGGGGTGAAGTCGAGATATTTCTCAGTTGACCACAACTGCTCTTCCGGCCACTCGCCTTTGGTCGCCGGTTCGTAAGCCAGCCCTTTACCTTTCGCCATGCCGTAAGTGGTTTTCATCCCCGGTACGCCGCACTGCACGCGAATTGCTTTAAAGCCCATCTCTTTATGGCGCGCGTAGTCGTCCAGCACTTCGTCAATACTGTGACCGGTAGTGTGGCAATACACCATTACCCCTTCACGGGATGCGCCGCCAAGCAGTTGATACAGCGGCATATCGGCGGCTTTGGCTTTGATATCCCACAGCGCCATGTCGATAGCGGAAATCGCTGACATGGTTACCGGGCCGCGACGCCAGTACGCGCCCTTATAGAAAAATTGCCAGATATCTTCGATGCGGTGTGCATCGCGCCCCACTAACTGCGGGCACAGATGATCTTTTAAATAGGAGGCCACGGACAGCTCACGGCCATTGAGCGTGGCATCCCCTAACCCGGTTAACCCGCTATCGGTCGTGATTTTTAAGGTGACAAAGTTGCGGCCCGGACAGGTCACAAAAACTTCAGCACTGACGATCTTCATGGTTTTTCCTTACAACGTGAACGGCATGTATTAAGTTGCGTTCAATTTACGCAACTGAACTACTACCATACAAGTATGAAGATCGTGAAAGTTTGAGTGTACTCACAAAGCGCCCGGTTATTTGCTCAATATTTAATCAAAATGAGCGCCGTACGTTATGCGCGACCCCAGCCCGCCACAATGATCAGCATCCCGCACAGGGCAATCCCCGCCCCAAGCCAGTCATAAACGCTGAGTTTGACGCCGTCCACCACCCGCAGCCATAGCAGCGCGGTCATCACATAAACGCCGCCGTAAGCGGCATATACGCGGCCACTTGCCGCCGGATGCAGGGTTAACAACCAGACAAACACCGCCAGCGAAAGCCCGGCGGGCACTAACAGCCACGCGCTCGCGCCACGCCGCAGCCAAAGCCAGGGAAGAAAACAGCCAATAATTTCAGCAAGCGCGGTGGCAAAAAACAGCAGGGTTGTTTTAATCATGTTGAGGGAAAATCCTGATAATGGTGTTCGAGTGTGCTGCTCTGTCACGCGGCAATGGTATAATAAAAGCATCGGGCTACCGATATGTACTGTTTAACCTTAAAGGAAACCAGGATGAAAAACCTCCGTAGCAAATCTGCAGTTCTGATGTTGCTGGCTGGTGTGTTTACCTTCGCTTCGCCGATCCATGCGCAAACCGATAGACTGGTCATCGAATCCGGTGACAGCGCGCAATCGCGCCAGAATGCAGCGATGGATAAAGAGCAATGGAATGACACGCGCTCGCTGCGCCAGAAAGTGAACAAGCGCGCAGAGAAAGAGTGGGATAAAGCAGACGTCGCCTTCGACGCCCAGGACAAATGCCAGCAAAGCGCAAATATGAACGCTTACTGGGAACCAAATACCCTTCGCTGCCTGGATCGCCGCACAGGCCGCCAGATTATGCCGTAATACTCAGGGCTCCCGGCGGAGCCCTTGTTTCATCAGCTTAAAAAAGGATTTACCATGCCCAGCGAGTATGCCGTGAAACTTCGTCCGCTTGAGCGCGAAGATTTGCGCTTCGTTCACCAACTCGATAATAACGCCAGCGTAATGCGTTACTGGTTTGAAGAGCCTTACGAGGCGTTTGTTGAACTCTCCGATCTATATGACAAACACATTCATGACCAGAGCGAGCGGCGCTTCGTTGTGGAGTGCGATGGCGACAAGGCTGGCTTAGTGGAGCTGGTGGAGATTAACCACGTGCACCGCCGCGCGGAATTTCAAATCATTATTTCCCCGGAGCACCAGGGCAAAGGCCTGGCGTCGCGCGCCGCTAAACTGGCGATGGATTACGGCTTTACGGTGCTGAATCTCTACAAGCTGTATTTGATTGTCGATAAAGAAAACGTCAAAGCGATCCACATCTACCGCAAGCTGGGCTTTATGGTAGAAGGCGAACTGGTCCATGAGTTCTTTATCAACGGTGAATACCGCAATACCATCCGCATGTGCATTTTCCAGCATCAATACCTGGCGGAACATAAAACCCAGGGCAGTATTTTAAAACCCACCGCGCAGTAGCCTTTCCCGCGGCAAAACCGCGGGATCAATAATATTCAATCGTGTTTTTGATGGTGAAATGCTGCAAGGCAGGCGGCGTTACGCTTTCATCGGTAATGTCCAGCGTACAGCTAACCGGGTTGAAATACTTATCGTATTCACAGGCCTGCTTAGCGCGCCCAATGGCTTTATCATTCAGCGTGCTCACCGACTGGTAATTGAGTTTTTTGCGTTTATCTGCGGCGGCAGTCGCACTCACCGCCAGCGTTGAGGCTTTCGCCTGGGTCTTTTTCCCCAATGGATAGCCCTCGGCGTCGTAATGATAGTTAATGGTGGCCTCTTTACTGTGGGCCGCCACCACAAAGCCGTTGTCGTCTGTATCGTAAAGCATCCCGATGCCGGGCAGTTCGGCAAGCTGGCATTTGCCCTGGAGCTTTACCCGTTTCTCACCGGAGTTGGCTTCCAGATAATAATTAGCATCCAGCACCAGCGCTGCGCCGGTATTGGCATCCAGATCGTGGAACTCCAGCGAATCGAAGCACCCTTCTTCCGATAACGATGCGCTCACGCGCCGGGTCACTTCGCCCTTTTCGTTAATCAGCGTTTGGCTGAAATCCTTCACCGGTCCACGCAGCGGGTCAAAATCAAATTCATTAGAAAAACTTGCCATTTCAGGCGTATAGGCAATCGGCCCTTGTGAGTTGTCACAGCCGCTCAGTGCTGCCGTTACCGCTATTATCAAGATCTGTGGCTTCACGCGTGGGCTTCCTCCCGTCTGAAAACAAGGCTAATGATATAAGCAAATACAGAGATTTACACTACGGATGCTATGCTTAGACCTGAGCCCAACCAAAAAGGAGCCAGATATGAAGCGTTTATCCTGGCCTGGAGCCTGTTTGATCGTGACGGCGATGCCCGCGCTCGCCGCGCCCGAGTCATGCGAACGGGTGAAGGCCGACATTCAACAGCGAATCATCAATAACGGCGTACCGGAAACCAGCTTTAGCTTAACGATTGTGCCTGGCGATCAGGTTGATCAGGTGGATGCGCAGGTGGTGGGACATTGCGCCAACGACACGCACAAAATCCTCTATACCCGCACCAGTAGCGGTAACGCGCCGGGCAACCCGCCGGCGGCGCAGGATGGCTCGCAGAGCGAACCCCAGTAATGACACCGCCTCCGGCACAACGCCAGAGGCGCGTGATTAGCTTAAGTCGATATTTTTACTGCCGAACAGCCAGGTCAGAATAAACCCGGAAACATAGGCCACCAGCAACCCCGCCGCGTAGACCGCCATCCCGGCGTAAATCCCGCTGCCCGACGTCATCAGTGGTAGCGCCACCAAGCCTGAAGGGCCAAACACGGTATTCAGCCCCACCGGCAATCCCATCCAGGCCACCAGCCCGATAAAGAAACCGCCGCAGGCCCCACCCAGACAAGCGGTGATAAACGGCTTCACGCGCGGCAGTGTCACGCCGTAAATCAGCGGCTCGCCGATCCCCAGGATGCCAGGAATAATCGCCCCTTTGATCTGGGTACGCAGAAGCGCCTCTTTACTGGCGCGCACGTAGAGTGCCAGCGCCGCGCCGACCTGACCGCCCCCTGCCATCGCCAGAATAGTAAACAGCGAGTTGAAGCCCTGCGCTTCCATCAGAGCAAAGTAAACCGGCACGAAACCCTGATGCACGCCGAACATCACCGCCAGCAGGAACAGCCCCGCCAGTACCGCCGACCCGAACGGGTTGCCGTTAAGGTGCAGGAACAGCCAGGACATCCCGTTAAACAGATAGCCGCCCACCGGCATAATCACAATAAAGGTCACCGCGCCCATAATCAGCAGCGTCACGGCGGAGGTTAAAATCATATCCAGATTGGCAGGCATAATGCTGCGCACTCGTTTCTCCACCCACGCCCCAAGGATGGCGGCAATCAGCACGCCGATAATGTTGCCGCGCGGATCGATGGTATGACCAAAGAACGAAGAGATACCGGAATAGAAGCCCACGGTGGCATCGGGGTTGTAGCCGAGCACAAACAGCGCAGCGATAATCGCCCCGTTAACGCCCGATCCGCCAAAGGCTTTTTGCGCGTTGTAGCCGATCAGGATGCTCAGAAAGGTAAACATTCCTTTGCTGAACACCTTCATATAGCTAATGGTTTCAACCAGCGCGCCGTTGGGCGACGGCTTGCCGAGCACAAAGATCTGCTCGGCGAGCGTAGCGAACCCCAGCAGCAGGCCCACGGCGATAAACCCCGGGATCAGCGGCGTAAAGATCGTGGCGAATTTCGCCAGAAATTTTTGCACGCTGCTGGTCTGCTTGCCTTTTAACTGCTGCTTTTTCTGCGCCGCGATTTCTTCCAGCGTTTGGCTCTCGCTGACGTCTGCGGCAGGCGCGCTGTCCAGATGGTGATTCATCATCTCCGCCGCCGCCTGGGCTTTACCGGGACCCAGCACAATCTGTAATTGCTCATCGCTTTCAATCACGCCCAGTACGCCGGGGATTTGGCGGATTGCGGCGGCATCGGCACGGGTATCATCACGCAACGTGAGCCGCAGCCGGGTCATGCAGTTGCCACATTGCGCAACGTTGCCGCTGCCTCCAACGGCGTCGGTAATGCGCGCTATCATCTCGCGGGTTATTTTTGCCATTATTGTTTCCTTTACGCGTTGTGTAACGCCAGGCGAATAAATCCGTTATTTTGTTCCAGCAGCGCTTTTGCCTGCGCGGCATCCAGGCCCGACAGCACCATCACGATGGCGGTTTTACAATGCCGGTTACACTGCTGTAGCGCCGTCTGCGCCGTCGTGCGGTCGCATTCGGTGGCATCCATCACGATGGAAATCTGGCGTTCGATCAGCTTGGCATTGGTGGCTTCCACATCGACCATCAAATTACTGTAGACCTTGCCGCTACGGATCATCGCCCCGGTGGTGATCATATTCAGCACCAACTTTTGGGCGGTCCCCGCTTTCAGCCGGGTCGAGCCGGTGACCACTTCCGGGCCGACAGCGGGCGTAATGGCGATATCTGCCAGCGCCGCCATTTCGCTTTGTGGGTTGCAGCTCACCACCGCGACGCAGGCGTTCAGGGATTGCGCATACGCCATTGCCCCTAAAACGTAAGGCGTTCTACCGCTGGCCGCGAGGCCCACCAGCACATCTTTCGCGCTGAAGTTAAGGGCTTGCAGATCGGCAGCGCCCTGTTCACGGTTATCTTCAACCTTCTCTACCGCGCTTAAGATGGCTTTATGACCGCCGGCGATAATGCCCACCACCTGCTCAGGCCGGGTGCCAAACGTCGGCGGGCATTCGCTGGCATCCAGAATGCCGAGGCGGCCTGAGGTGCCTGCACCGATATAAATCAACCGCCCGCCTTCAGCAAACGCCTGCGCCACGCGATCTACCAGTTGGGCAATTTGCGGCAGGTAAGGCGTAATCGCCTCCGGCACGCGCCGGTCTTCATTATTGATAACGGTCAGCATCTCCAGCGTGGAGAGCGTATCAATGTTGTTGCTCGCAGGGTTGCGGCGTTCGGTCAGTAACTGGCTTAGATCAATACTCATAACAGCCTCATTTTTTCAACGTGGTCACAGTGTAAGGAATATTTTATTCCAACCCTATGAATTCTGTCACAGGCTCTGAATAAAATATTGTTAACGCAACACGAAATTCAGCCCCGCTTTTACAAATTATGTTGGTATGCAATTGATTTAACTTATTTTAATTTTAAAAAGAGGTTTTTACATCTGAAAGAATTTTTTATTTCGCCTGTTATACCTTCTGCCGTTTTGGGAAACCAGCAAGAACATCCAATGCCCTTTGTTAAACTGATGCCACAGCGCATAAAAGTGACAACGTCACACAGCGTTAACAAGTTTAAGATAATTCTCTATGCTGCGCGTTTTTCCAGTTCTTATAAGGCCAAACTAATGGTTCTATGCATGAATCATTATCCTGTTAATGGTTCAGGAACTGGAATCATTCCCAACGCATTGCTATAGCTGTTAACACCCTGCCAACACAAGGCATAACAATTCGATAAAGCGTGCTCAGGGAGACACACCGCAATGTATAAAAACCTCGCACTTCGCGCAGTGATGGCGCTAGTTGCACTTATCGTCGTGGCAGGCTTCATCGTCTGGGGCGTCGGACTGGAAACCGTTAAAGCCCGTCAGGTTGATTTACTTTATCTCGGGAAACAACACTTGATTCTGGTGTTCAGCTCTATGGCGCTGGCGCTTGCCGTGGGCATCCCCAGCGGTATTGCGCTTAGCCGCCCTGCCGCTCGCCGGTTTGCTGAGTATGTGATGCAAATCTTTAACGTCGGTAATACGTTGCCGCCCCTGGCGGTACTGGCGCTGGCGATGGTGATTATCGGCATCGGCGACCGTCCGGCGATTATCGCGTTATTCCTCGCCTCGCTGCTGCCCATTGTTCGTAATACTTACGCCGGATTGTGCTCGGTCCCCGCCTCGTTAATTGAAGCCGCCAAAGGCATTGGTATGACGCGCTGGCAACAGCTGCGGCAGGTGGAACTGCCCAACGCCTGGCCAGTCATGCTGTCCGGCATTCGTATCGCCACGGCGATTAACGTCGGTACCGCCCCGCTGGCGTTTCTGATTGGCGCCAGCAGCTACGGCGAACTGATTTTCCCCGGCATCTATCTGAACGACTTCCCCACGTTAATTCTGGGCGCGGCTGCTACAGCGCTGTTCGCGATGATTCTGGATATGGCGCTGGCGGGTCTGGGCCGCCTGATGAGCCCGCATACCGCCTGATAATAATAACAAGGAGCGAACCATGAAATTGTTGTCCCACCTGCTTGCCGCCCTTACGGCGACCGCACTATTCGCCAGCGCGGCGCAGGCCGCGCCGATCGTACTGGCGACCAAGGGCTTTACCGAACAGCATATTCTTTCCGCCATGACCACGATGTACCTGCAGAAGAAAGGCTTTCAGATCCAGCCGAAAACCAATATCGCGGCAGTGATCTCCCGTAATGCAATGGTGAATAACCAGATTGACATCACCTGGGAATACACCGGCACCTCGCTGATTATTTTTAATAAAATCGACAAGCGCATGACTCCGCAGGAGTCCTATGACACGGTCAAACGTCTCGACGCCAAACTCGGGCTGGTGTGGCTGAAACCCGCGGATATGAATAATACCTATGCCTTCGCCATGCAGCGTAAACGGGCCGAAAAAGAAGGCATTACCACGCTGTCGCAGATGGTGGAACGGATGGACACCCTGCGCAAGAATGACCCGAAAAACAACTGGCTGCTGGGCCTCGACCTGGAGTTCGCCGGGCGTAGCGACGGCATGAAGCCGTTGCAGCAGGCTTACAACATGCATCTGGATCGCCCGCAAATCCGCCAGATGGACCCGGGCCTGGTGTACAACGCCATCCGCGATGGCTTTGTTGATGCCGGGCTAATCTACACCACCGACGGGCGCGTAAAAGGCTTTGACCTTAAAGTGCTGGAAGATGACAAAGGTTTCTTCCCGAGCTATGCGGTGACGCCGGTGGTGCGTAAACCGATCCTCGACGCCAACCCTGGCCTGGATGAGGCGCTGAACACCCTGTCTGGCTTGCTGAACAATGACGTTATCTCCACGCTCAACGCGAAGGTGGATATCGACCATGAATCGCCCCAGAAAGTGGCGCGCGAATTTCTTCAACAGCACAAGCTGCTTTAAGGAGGCGACCCGATGGATACGATTCATTACATGATGGATAACGCCGGGTATATCGGCGGGTTGACCCTCCAGCATTTGTGGCTGATCGGTCTGGCCGTGGGCATGGCGATTGTGATTGGCGTGCCGCTGGGCGTGCTGATCGTACGCCATAAATGGCTGGCCACCCCGGTGCTCGGCATTGCCACCGTGGTACTGACCATTCCGTCTATCGCCCTGTTCGGGCTGATGATCCCGCTGTTTTCGCTGATCGGCCAGGGTATCGGCGCGGTGCCTGCGGTCACGGCGGTATTTCTCTACTCTTTATTACCGATTGTCCGCAACACCCACACCGCGCTGGAAAGTTTGCCGCCGGGGCTGCGCGAAGCCGGGCGCGGTATCGGCATGACCTTCTGGCAGCGCCTGCGCTGGGTAGAAATTCCGATTGCCCTGCCGGTGATCTTCGGCGGTATCCGCACCGCGGTAGTGATGAATATCGGCGTGATGGCGATTGCGGCGGTGATCGGCGCGGGCGGCCTGGGGCTGTTACTGCTTAACGGCATCGGCGGCAGCGATATCCGCATGCTGATCGCGGGTGCGGTAATGATTTGCCTGTTGGCGATTGTACTTGACTGGATGCTGCACCGTTTGCAGGTGCTGCTGACTCCGAAGGGGATACGATAATGATAAAACTGGAAAACCTCACCAAACAGTTCACGCAGAAAAATGGCCAGACCTTTAAAGCCGTGGATAACGTCAATCTTAATGTGCCGGAAGGCGAAATGTGTGTGCTGCTCGGTCCGTCCGGCTGTGGCAAAACCACCACGCTAAAGATGATTAACCGGTTAATCGCCCCCAGCAGCGGCAACATTCTGATCAACGGCAAAGACACCAACGATATGGATACGGTGACGCTTCGCCGCAATATCGGCTATGTGATCCAGCAGATTGGTTTGTTCCCGAATATGACCATTGAAGAAAACATCACCGTCGTGCCGCGCATGTTGGGCTGGGATAAGGCCCGCTATCAGGCCCGCGCGTCGGAACTGATGGATATGGTGGCGCTTGATCCCAAAAAGTTTCTTCACCGCTACCCCAAAGAGATGTCCGGCGGGCAGCAGCAACGTATCGGGGTTATTCGCGCTCTGGCGGCGGATCCGCCGGTGCTGCTGATGGATGAGCCTTTTGGCGCGGTCGACCCGATTAACCGCGAGGTGATCCAGAACCAGTTCCTGGAAATGCAGCGCCAGCTCAAAAAGACCGTGATGCTGGTAAGCCATGATATTGATGAAGCGCTGAAGCTCGGCGACCGGATAGCGGTATTCCGCCAGGGGCGCATTGTACAGTGCGCCAGCCCGGATGAACTGTTAGCGAAACCGGCGAATGAATTTGTCGGCTCGTTCGTCGGCCAGGACCGCACCCTTAAGCGTTTGCTGCTGGTACAAGCAGGCGACGTTACCGACCAGCAACCGACGATTACCGTGCAGACATCTACGCCGTTATCGGAAGCCTTCGCAATTATGGATGACCACGATCAGCGGTCGGTCACCGTGGTGGACAGCGAATCCAAACCCATCGGCTTTGTGAAGCGCCGTGAAGCGCGCGGCGCGACGGGCGTTTGTGGCGATATCCTTCACCCGTTCCGCATTACCGGCAAAGCAGAGGACAACCTGCGCGTGGTGCTGTCGCGGCTGTATGAGCACAATACGGTGTGGATGCCGATTGTTGATGAAGACGGGCGCTACAGCGGGGAAATTTCTCAGGATTATATTGCCGACTATCTGAGTTCAGGTCGAACTCGCCGGGCATTGAATATTCACGGGGAATAAACAGAAAAGGGATACTGCGGTATCCCTTTTCTTATTCAGGCACTTAACTTGATAGGGTCAGCAGGCAACTGAATGTACTGGGCCAGCTCCCGCTGTTCGGCGCGCGGCAGATAAGGCAATTCGCCTATCAGGGGTGCCGGAATTTTTTTACGCAGCACCTCAATGATTTCAGCGTAGTGCGCCAGGCCTGGATTAATACGGTTAGCCACCCAGCCCACCAGCGGCAACCCATCGCTGGCAATCGCCTGGGCCGTCAGTAAGGCATGGTTGATGCACCCTTCCTGAATACCCACTACCATCACCACCGGCAGTTGTTCCTGAACCACCCACTCCGACAGCGGACGCAAATCGTTCATCAGGCTGCGCCATCCGCCCGTGCCTTCCACCACCACGTGATCCGCCTGTTCGCTGAGTTGGCTCAGCGTGTCGGTCAACAAGGGATAGTTGATAGGGAAACTGTGCGCCACGCTGCTTTCATCTTCGCTGAGCGCAATCGGGTTGATGGTGGAATATGGCAGCGCCAAAGTGGAAACGCTTTGTAGCACCAGGGCGTCTTTATTACGCAACCCCTCTGGCGTCTCTTTACTGCTTTTGGCGACGGGTTTGAACCCCACTACGCTTTTACCTTCCGCCGCCAGGGCCTGAAGCAGCGCACGGGAAACGACCGTTTTACCAACAGCTGTATCAGTACCCGTCACAAAGAAACGCTTAAACATCACAAACTCCAGGATATGCTCTTAAAAATATATTGATTCGGAATAATTCAATAGTGAAAGTCTAAGAGAAGACGTCTGGAGTCAGCTTGAGATAGCGCAATTTTTAGTGGATTATGAAAATTTGTTAACCCTGCAACAGACGAATCAACAGCGATCCCGTATACATCGCGTCTTTTACCAGCGCGGCGCCTGCCATGGTGCCCTGATTGGTAAACTGTGTGCTTTCCACCACCGTATTGCGGCTGTAGGCAGGCAACGCCTGCTGGCGAATACAATCGGCAATGGCCGGAAACAGAATACCGGACGCGCGATTGAGCGGCGAACCAATCAGTATTTTTTGCGGATTAAACAGGTTCACCATAATCGCCAGAATACGGCCTACGTTCGTCCCTACCCCAACGATAATATCCCGCGCCAGCAGATCGCCTTTTTGGGCGGCATCACACAGCGTTTCAACGGTCAGCGGCTGGCCGTGGAGCATTGATCCCATGGATTGGTTCATGCGCTGCTGCGCCAGCTCCAGCACGCTGTCGATACTGGCGATGGTTTCGAGGCAGCCGTGGTTGCCGCAGTAACAGCGTTTACCGTAAGGATCGACCTGGGTATGGCCGATTTCCACCAGGCTGCTGCTGCCCGCGTGCAATAAGCGCCCGTCGGTGACCACGCCCGCGCCGACGTTATGATCGATCACCACCTGAATCACATCCCGCGCGCCGCGCGATGCGCCGAACAGCGATTCCGCCATAGTCCAGGCGCTGATGTCATGCTGAATAAACACCGGCACGCCAGTGCGGTTTTCCAGCGCCGGGCCGAGCGGCATTTCCTGAACGTCATAAAACGGCATGCGGTGCACGACGCCGTTTTCGGTATCAATAATGCCCGGTAGCGTAATGGCGATGGCCGTCAGCCGCTCGAGCTTTTGCTGATGGCGAATAAAGAACTGATCGATATGGGCGATGATGCGCTCAAGTAGCGGCTGTTCGTCCTGCTGCGGCAGTGCCAGCTGTTCTTCCACCACCAGTTTGCTGCTGAGATCGCGTAATGCGAGGTTAATTTCCCCACGATTAATGCGCACCGACAGATAGTGCCAGGCTTCAGTTTCCACCATCAGCCCCACCGCCGGACGCCCACGGCTGCCCGGCTCCTGGATTTCGGTTTCCTGCACCAGGTGCGCTTCAATCATTTCGCGGACAATTTTCGTGATACTGGCAGGCGCAAGCTGCGCCAGACGCGAAAGATCAATACGTGACACCGGGCCTAGTTGGTCTATCAGACGATATACCACGCCGGCATTCGTCTGTTTAATCTGATCAATGTGGCCCGGTTGACTATCAGCAACCACTGCAATCTCCCTTTATTTTCGGGCTTCGAAATAAACTTACGCTATGGTGAAGCACATCAATACGAGCCGTCAAATTTTTAGTCATGGTTGTGATTTACAGCACGTTTTAACGCGGCATTGCGCTGTTTTTACGCACGGTGAGCGCCTCGTTCAGCAGACGCATAAACCGCAGGGCGGCGGCGCTTTTCTCGTGATGTTTCGACCACACCAGCCACATTTCCGATACGGCATCCGCTTCGGTTATCGGCACCCAGCGCATTTCATTCAGCTGAATCCGCTGGAACGAGGCCGGTAAGATCGACACGCCAAGCCCGGCGGCCACCAGCCCAATAATGGTCATCGCCTCACCCACTTCCTGGGCGATCAGCGGCTGGACATCATAACGGTGCAGCAACCCGAGAATATCGTCATACAGCCCGGTTCCGACGTGCGGGTCGAAAAATACAAACGGTTGATCGGCCAGTTCGCGCAACGAAATCGCGGGCTTCGCCGCCAGCGGGTTTTCGCGGTGCATCATGGCCATCAGCGGTTCACGCAGGATCAATTGCCAGTCAAGCGTGTCGGGCAAAGGGGTGTTGCGCATTAACCCCAGTTCCAGTTTTCCTTCATTAAGCGGTGCGATTTGCGCCCGGGTGTTGATTTCCAGGGTCTGTAAATGCACGTCCGGATAGCCTTTGCGAAACTGCGACAGGCTGTCAGAGATCGGTTTGATAAACGGCGCGGAGGAGGTAAAGCCGATGCGTAACTCGCCGGTCTCCCCATGATGCAGACGCGCCGCGCGCACCGCCGCCGCTTCTACCTGGCTTAAAATCTGGCGGCTGTCGGCCAGAAACTGCGCCCCCGCCGCCGTCAGGCTAACGCTGCGATTGGTGCGCGCCAGCAGTTTCGCGCCGACCTGGGCTTCAAGGGTCTGGATTTGCTGGCTTAACGGCGGCTGGGAGATATTCAGCCGCGCCGCCGCCCGGCCAAAATGGAGTTCTTCCGCTACCGCCACGAAATAACGCAGGTGCCGCAGTTCGATATTCATATTTAATACATATCATTTGAGATTATTAATATATTAGACAGAATATTAGGCGCTTTCTACTCTGTTTATAGTCTGTTCCGTCATCCACAAGGATCTGTTTTGAGCCGTACATCCACCGTCTCGCCTGATTCGGCTGTTCAGCCAGACGTTATCACTGCTTCCCGGCCTGCTTCATTTATTACCCGCGGTACGCCGCAATTTATGCGCGTGACGCTGGCGCTGTTTTCCGCCGGTCTGGCGACGTTTGCCCTGCTGTATTGCGTACAGCCGATCCTGCCGGTGCTGTCCCAGGAATTTGGCGTCTCCCCGGCGAGCAGCAGTATTTCGTTGTCTGTGGCGACCGGTTTAATGGCGCTGGGGCTGCTGTTTACCGGGCCGCTGTCCGACGCCATCGGGCGTAAAAATGTCATGGTTACCGCCCTGCTGCTGGCTTCCTGCTGTACGCTGCTCTCCACTCAAATGACCAGTTGGCACGGCATTCTGATTATGCGTGCGCTGATTGGCCTGTCGCTGAGCGGCGTGGCGGCGGTGGGTATGACGTATCTGAGCGAAGAGATCCACCCAGGCTTTGTGGCGTTTTCGATGGGGTTGTACATCAGCGGCAACTCCATTGGCGGGATGAGCGGGCGCTTGTTAAGCGGTGTGATCACCGATTTCTTCGACTGGCGCGTGGCAGTCGGCGCGATTGGCTGTTTCGCGTTGGCGGCGGCGCTGATGTTCTGGAAAATCCTCCCCCCGTCGCGCCATTTCCGCCCGGCGTCGTTGCGGCCTAAAAGCCTGTTTATTCATTTCCGCCTGCACTGCCGGGACGACGGCCTGCCGCTGCTGTTCGCCGAGGGGTTCCTGCTGATGGGCGCGTTCGTCACCCTGTTCAACTACATTGGTTATCGGCTAATGCTGTCGCCGTGGCATCTCAGCCAGGCGGTAGTCGGCCTGCTGTCCGTGGCGTATCTGACCGGCACCTGGAGTTCGCCGAAAGCGGGCGCGCTGTCGGTTCGCTACGGGCGCGGCCCGGTGATGATCAGCTTTACCGGCATCATGCTGCTGGGCCTGTTGTTAACGCTGCTGCCGTCGCTATGGGTAATTTTTGCGGGGATGCTGTTGTTTTCCGCAGGATTTTTCGGCGCACACTCGGTGGCCAGCAGTTGGATCGGCCACCGGGCGAAACGCGCCAAAGGCCAGGCCTCGTCGCTGTATCTGTTCAGCTACTATGTGGGCTCCAGCGTGGCCGGTACGCTCGGCGGTGTTTTCTGGCACCGCTACGGCTGGAACGGCGTCGGCGCATTTATCGCCCTGCTGCTGTTACTGGCGATCCTGACGGGATGGCGGCTGCACCACCGCGCGCATTGATTTCCGGGCCTCGTGTTTCCGCCCCGGTAGTGTTACTTTTCACACTACGCTCCACCTGCACACGAGGCTTTATGGAAAACACTCATTATCAAAAACTTACCAAAACCTTTGCTCGCCTGTCGCGTTTCTCGCACCTCTCCGCCATTGCCGGATGGGATATGTTCGCCATGATGCCGCCTGGCGGTAGCAAAGCGCGTTCCGAAGCGCTGGCGGAGATGAGCGTACTGTGCCATCAAATCCTCACCAGCCCGGAGATGGCGCGCGCGCTGGCCGACGCGGAGCAGGAAGATTTAAACGATCTGGAACGCGCCAACCTGCGCGAAATGGCCCGCCAGTACCAGCAGGCAGCATTGCTGCCGGAATCGCTGGTGGAAGCAAAGTCTCTGGCAGGTAGCCGCTGCGAACATGCCTGGCGCACCCAGCGCCCGAATAACGACTGGCAAGGGTTCGCTGAAAATCTCAAAGAAGTCGTGAAATTCAGCCGCGAAGAGGCGGCGCTGCGTGCCGCACACCGTGGCGGTTCGCGCTATGACGCTCTGCTGGATATCTACGAGCCGGACATGACCAGCGCACGGCTCGACGCCCTGTTCGGCGATCTGAAAAGCTGGCTGCCGGATTTGCTGGCCCGCGCCACAGAAAAACAGGCTCAGAAAACGCTGATGGCCCCACAGGGCCCTTTCCCCACCGCGCAGCAGCGTGAACTGGGGCTCGACGCCATGAAACTGCTGGGGTTTGATTTTGACGGGGGGCGGCTGGACGTCAGCGCCCATCCGTTCTGCGGCGGCGTGCCGGAAGACGTGCGCATCACCACGCGCTATAACGAAAACGAGCTGTTCAGCGCCCTGTTTGGCGTGATCCATGAAACCGGTCACGCCCGCTATGAGCAAAACCTGCCGCGCGAATGGCTGGGCCAACCGGTGGCGCTGGCACGCTCTACCGCGCTGCACGAATCGCAAAGCCTGTTTTTCGAAATGCAGTTAGGGCGCAGCGAAGCGTTCCTCACCCGCCTGTTACCGCATATCACCGCGCGTTTCGGTGAACAGCCAGCGTTTGAACGCGATAACTATATCGCCTGGAATCAGCGCGTGAAGCCGGGCTACATTCGCGTAGATGCCGATGAAGTGAGCTATCCGGCGCACGTGGTGCTGCGTTATGACATTGAGCGGGCGCTGATTGAAGGCGAGATTGAGGTCAACGATATCCCGGCGCTGTGGGATGAAAAAATGCAGCACTGGCTGGGGCTGTCCACCAGAGGCGATTACCGCAACGGCTGTATGCAGGATATTCACTGGACCGACGGCGGTTTCGGCTACTTTCCGTCCTATACATTAGGCGCGATGTACGCCGCACAGTTGTTCCACGCCGCCCGCCGGGCGCTGCCGACGCTCAACCAGGATATCGCCAGCGGTGACTTCAACGCCCTGTTTGACTGGCTGCGCCAGAATATCTGGCAGCACGGCAGCCGCTTTACTACCGCGCAACTGGTAGTGAATGCGACCGGGGAAGATCTCAACCCGCACTACTTCAGGCAGCATCTGGAAAAGCGCTATTTGTAAAACGCCGCGCCGGGTTAACGCCCGGCGCTGTACATAGCGTTACACGCCGTAACGACTCCCTCACGGAACCCCTGCATTATCAGTACTATAGTGCGGCCTGTCGCTTATCGTAAAAGGCAGGTTCAGATGCGCCGTTATCTGTTCGAGATCCTTCTTGTCTCTCTTATTCTGTGCGCCCTTGTGTCGGCCTCGTTCTACGGGTAAAGCCCCGTAGCATGCTGATTTTATTCCCTCTTTATTACCAGCCCGTCTATAATCAACATCAATGGGTTTACATTAATAATCATAATTGCCCCACCCGAGAGTGATATGCGCAAAACCGTTGTGTTAATTCTGGGAACCATTTTTCTGAGCGTTTTTCCTGCCCGTGCGGATGTCGGAGAGCCGCCGGAAGCCACCGCAAATGAGGTCAAAACGCTGTTTTTCGGTCACGATGACCGGCAGCGCATCACCGATCCGACGCAATCGCCGTGGGATGCTATCGGCCAACTGGAAACCGAAAGCGGCAACCTGTGCACCGCAACGCTTATCTCATCACATCTGGCCCTTACTGCCGGGCATTGCCTGCTGGCCCCACCGCGCGGCAAGCTCGACAAACCGGTGGCGCTGCGTTTTGTGGCGCTGAAGGGCAAATGGCGTTACGAAATTCACGACGTTGAAGGCCGCGTGGAATCGACCCTGGGCAGACGGCTTAAAGCCGACGGCGACGGCTGGATTGTCCCGCCCTCCGCCGCCCCGGATGATTTTGGTTTGATTGTGCTGCGCAACCCGCCTTCGGCGATTACGCCGCTGCCGCTGTTTACCGGCGACCGCGCGGATCTGACCGCCGCGTTAAAAACCGCCGAACGTAAGGTCACCCAGGCGGGTTACCCGGAAGATCATCTGGATAATCTCTACAGCCATCAGGACTGTATCGTTACGGGTTGGGCGCAGAAATCGGTATTGTCGCATCAGTGCGATACCCTGCCCGGCGACAGCGGTTCGCCGTTGATGATCCATACCGATGACGGTTGGCAGTTGATTGGCGTACAAAGTTCAGCGCCTGCCGCCAAAGATCGTTGGCGGGCCGATAACCGCGCCATCTCGGTCACTGGCTTCAGGGAGAAGCTGGAACAGCTTGCCCAATAGCGATCGCGACGGCGCGGTTCAGAACGTCAGGCGAGTTTAATCAGCACCATGCCCACCAGCAGCAGGGCTAAACCGGCCCACCCCTTGCGGTTGAGGCGCTGACCGAACAGGATCCACCCTGCCGCGACGGTAGCGGTGATACCAAAACCGCCCCATAAGGCATACGCCACGGAAAGCTCAATGCCCTTCACCGCCTGCCCGAGGGCGCTGAACGCGGCCAACACCGCCAGCAGAGAAAACACGCCATACAGCGGACGGCGAAAACCGTCCGAGAACTTCAGGAAAATATTGGCGGCGATTTCCAGCACAATTGCCAGCATCAACCATGCGCCATGAACCCATTCAAACTGCGACATGGCGGCCTCCTGCTTGCGGTTTTTTGGCTTTGCGGGTGCCGGATTTAATCAGTACGATGCCCGCCACCAGGGTCGCCAAACCCGTCAGTTTCACCATCGACAGGCTTTCATCAAATAACCAGACGCTGAATACCGTAATAATTAAAATACCGATGCCTTCCCACAGGGCATAGGCCACCCCAAGGGCGATGCGTTTAACGGAAAAAGACAGAAAAATATAAGACAGGCTGATCATGACCAGCATAAAAATAAACGCGGCGGAACTTCCGTTCTGGCTGGCCCATTTTAATGACAGCGTCCCGGTAATTTCAGCGATAATCGCCAGACCTAATAAAGCCCAATAAAACATGATTTTTCTCCTGCATGAGAAAATAATACGCCACAGCTTGCTGCACCAAATCGATAGGGCGGCAAACCGAAAAAATGAGACTGAGAGCGTGGCTACGCCGTGCGCAGACGCCAGAATTCACATGCAGGGACTAAAGCGCGTTGCGCCAGTGTTGTTCACCAAACTGATGAAAAGAAAGGGGGAAAACGTGTGGGGGTAACAATAACGTCCTGAACAGATTGTCCATAATTTTCCAACTTATCCGCGGTATTGCTTCTCTTCGTTGCGGATGAAAATTGTCCTCGGTAGTTAAACACGCTGGAATTAAACCATAGCCGTTGGGTTTACTCAATCCCTTTTCAATTCTTTACTGAGAATTTCCTTAAGCCGTTATTTTCTGGTCTGAGGTAAATTTTATTTCCTTTTTTTCATGCCGGCTGATATTGATAACCGCCGGTATTTTTCCAGGCTCAAAAAATAACAAGGAATAAAAATGACAAGCCTCCTGCACACCCTTCAACAACGTTACCCTCAGGCGCTGGTCTGGGGTTTTGGCGACTCGCCTGAAATGGCCGACGAGTTGGCTGCGCTGGTGATTCAGGGCCACAAACGCGCCAGCTGCGGCGCGTTGGTCTCTTATCTGAAAGAGCCGATCCTGCCCGGCAGCTACAACATTATTCTCAATGGCCGCGATGAGCCGGTATGCGTGATCCGCACCACCGTGCTTCGGGTGGTGCGCTATTGCGACATGACCGCCGAGCTGGCGAGCCTGGAAGGTGAAGGCGATCGCAGCCTGGCCTGGTGGCAAGCCTCACATCAGGCTTTTTTCGAGCGTGAAGGCACCTGGGCACCGGATATGGAACTGGTGTTCGAAGAATTTACGCTGGTAGAGGTGGTTTAACGCAGCGCGGCTACCCCATAGCTGTCGATCAGCGTTTGCAGCGGGGCGAACAGCGGCGACGGCAGCGCATCGGGGGAAAACCATTCCCAGCCGTCGCACTTTTCCGGCTCACGGCAGTCTGGCTCGCCCTGCGCATCACGGCTAATCATAAACAGCGTGATGTAATGTTTGCCGACGTCGTGAAATACGTCGCTGACAAACCGCCCGGCTTCAAGATGATTCAGCGTCAGCCCGGTTTCTTCGGCGGTTTCCCGGCATGCGCACGCTTGCGGCGTTTCGCCAAACTCCAGATGCCCGCCCGGCGCGGACCAGGTCGCTGCGCCGTGACTGCCTTTGCGACGCCCTAACAACAGTTTTCCGTCGCGAAAAATCAGTACCCCGACGCCAATTTGCGGTGACATAACGGCTCCTTTGTTGCTGTCTGTGATCCGCACGCACGGTAAAAGGTTTTCTGTTTATCTTCAAGTGGCGGATAACACGCCCAACCTTAAGCCTCTTAAGGTTTTCCTAATTTTGCTTTGGCATCCTGCACGCATTGAAATGACAGGATGCCCTGCTATGCCACTCCCCCGCCTGAAAAGACCGACGCTAAGCCGGATCGCGTATATAAGCCTGTTCTCGGCGTATATTGCGCTGTTTTTAAATTTCGCCTTTTACCACCAGGTATTACGCGTTTTGCCGTTAACCACGCCACGCAACATTCTGGTGTTTATCACCATGCCGCTGGTGATTTTTTGCGTGGTCAGCAGCCTGGCGACCCTGGCCTCGCTGGTGAAGCTTGACCGCCTGGTGATCGCGCTGTTTATTCTGGTCAGCGCCTCGGCGCAATATTTTATCCTGACCTATGGCATCGTGATGGACCGCTCGATGATCGTGAATATGCTGGATACTACGGCGTCCGAAACGTTCGCCCTGCTCACCCCGCAACTCACGCTGACGCTGGTGTTTTCCGGTGTGCTGATGGCGATGCTGGCCTTCTGGGTGCGGGTAAAAGAGGCCGCTTCCTGGCGTCGTTTTGCCCATCGTGCCCTGAGCCTGATTGCCTGCGCCGCCGTCGTGGTCGTGGTGGCCCTGCTGTTTTATAAAGATTACGCCTCGCTGTTTCGTAATAACAAAGAGCTGGTGAAATCGATCAACCCGTCCAATACCGTGGCCGCTGGCTGGTCGTGGTATGTCCACAATCGGGAAGACAACCTGCCGCTGGTAAAAATTGGCGAGGATGCAAAGCAAAATCCGCTGATGCGCCAGGGCAAGAAAAACCTCACGATCTTAATCGTCGGGGAAACCTCCCGTGCGGATAATTTCTCGCTTGGCGGCTACGCGCGGCAAACCAATCCGCAACTGGCGCAGCAGAACGTGGTTTACTTCCCGCATACCACTTCCTGCGGCACCGCCACCGCGATTTCCGTGCCCTGCATGTTTTCTAATATGCCGCGCGCCCGCTACGACGAGGCGCTGGCCCATCACCAGGAAGGGATGCTGGATATTATTCAACGGGCGGGCATTCAGGTGCTGTGGAATGAAAATGACGGCGGCTGCAAGGGCGCGTGTGACCGGGTTCCCCATCAGGATATGACCAAACTGAACCTGCCCGGCCAGTGCATTGAAGGCGAATGCTACGACGACGTGCTGTTTCACGGGCTGGATGACTACATCGACAAACTGACCGGCGACGGCGTGATTGTGCTGCACACCATCGGTAGCCACGGGCCGACCTACTTTAACCGCTATCCGCCGCAGTTCCGTAAATTTACGCCAACCTGCGATACCAACCAGATCCAGACCTGTACGGCGGAGCAGTTGACCAATACGTACGACAACACGCTGCTTTACGTGGATGATATTGTGTCGAAAGCCATTGATACGCTGAAAGCCCATCAGGATAAATTTACCACCAGCCTGGTTTACCTTTCGGATCACGGCGAGTCGCTGGGTGAAGACGGCGTCTATTTACACGGGCTACCGTACCGTATCGCGCCCGAAACCCAGAAGCATGTGCCGATGCTGGTATGGTTATCCGACGACTATCAAAAACGCTATTCTGTGGATCGGGATTGCCTGAACAAACGCGCCGCACAGGATGCTTCACAGGATAATTTGTTTTCAACCATGCTGGGGCTGACGGGCACGCAAACCACCGAGTACCTTCCGTCTGACGATCTCGTGGCGGCTTGCAGGGGAACAACGCGATGAAAATATTAGTAGTGGAAGACGATGCGCTGCTGCTTCAGGGGCTGGTGATGGCGCTGGAAGGCGAAGGCTACGTGTGCGATGGCGTGTCCACCGCCCGGGCAGCAGAAGCCAGTTTACTGGCCGGGCAGTATAGTCTATTGATCCTCGATCTGGGCCTGCCCGACGAGGACGGGCTACACGTGCTGTTACGCCTGCGCCGCCAGAAAATGATGCTGCCGGTATTAATTCTCACGGCGCGTGACTCGGTGAACGAGCGTATCGCCGGGCTGGACGCCGGTGCCGATGATTACCTGATCAAACCCTTTGCGCTGGAAGAACTGCTGGCGCGTATTCGCGCCCTGATCCGCCGCCATGCTAACCAAGCGGAAAATACGATCTCTGTCGGTAATCTGACGATGGATATGACCCACCGAATCGCCAAACTTGACGGTGTGCAGGTGGAACTCACGCCAAAAGAGTACGCCATTTTGTGCCGTTTGATGTTAAAAGCGGGCCACCCGGTACACCGGGAAATCCTCTATAACGACATCTACAACTGGGACAATGAACCGTCCACCAACACCCTCGAAGTGCATATCCATAACCTGCGCGACAAAATCGGCAAAGCGGCGATCCGCACTGTGCGCGGCTTTGGCTATGCGTTAATCAAACCGGGCGAGGAAAGCGAACCATTATGAGGGCACTGCTAACCCGTCTGGGGAATCACCGCACGCTGCGCTTCCGCCTGCTGCTGGCGATCGGCCTGATTCTGGTGGTGTGCCAGGCCATCAGCGTGGTGTGGCTGTGGCACGAAAGCAAAGAGCAGATCTCGTTTCTGGTTGATGAAGCGCTGCACAATCGCAACAACCAGCGGCATATTGAAAAAGAGATTGTCGAAGCGGTGGCAAGCCTGGCGCTGCCCAGCCTGGTGATGATTTCGCTGGCGCTGCTGCTCTGTTTCCAGGCGGTGAAATGGATCACCCGCCCGCTACAGGAGCTACAGCGCCATCTCGACAGCCGCAGCGAGGATAACCTCGACCCCATCGGCTACGTCAGTTCGGTACGGGAAATCGACGCGGTGACACACGCCATTAATCATCTGGTGTCACGATTGACCGTGACCATTGAGCACGAACGGATGTTTACCGCCGACGTCGCCCATGAACTGCGCACCCCCTTAGCCGGTTTGCGGCTGCATCTGGAACTGATTGAAAAGGCCCATCACGTGGATGTTAAACCGTTATTGCAGCGTCTCGACCAAATGACGCAAAGCGTATCTCAACTGCTGCAACTGGCGCGGGTTGGGCAATCTTTTGCCTCCGGTGAGTATCAACAGGTGCCATTACACGCCGAAGTGATTGAACCGATGCGGGCGGAATTCGAAGCGATGTTGCAAACGCGTCATCAAAAGCTGCACGTTATCGCCCCGCAGGACGTCACCGTGCGCGGCGACGCGACGCTGCTGCGCGCCATGCTGCGTAACCTGGTAGAGAACGCCCACCGCTACAGCCCGCAAAACTCCAACATCTTTATTCGGGTAGAAACCGCGCCCGCGCCGCTGTTGGTTGTGGAAGATGAAGGGCCAGGCATTGATGAAAACAAAAGCGGCGAGCTGAGCAAAGCGTTTGTGCGTATGGACCGCCGCTACGGCGGAATTGGGCTGGGGTTAAGCATCGTCACCCGCATCGTGCAGTTGCACCAGGCGCAATTTATTCTTGATAACCGCAGCCCGGGGCCGGGTTGCCGGGCGCGGGTGCGGTTTATGTAAGGCTGCGCTAATTCGTGTTGCCGTTCTGGCGGGCTGTTTGAAATGTCAGCACGCCAGCGCTCAGAAGTAGCGCGCCGCTCAGTGCAAACGCGCTTTGCCAGCCCTGGTTGTCAAACACCATGCCACCTGCCGTGGAGCCAAGCGCGATAGAAAGCTGGATCACGGCGACCATCAGCCCGCCGCCCGCCTCGGCATCGTCGGGCAGCGTCCGCGCGATCCACGTCCACCATCCCGTTGGCGCAGCGGTCGCCAACAGCCCCCAGAAACCTAACAGCAGCGCAACGGCCCCGACGCTGTGTCCAGCCAGGATCAGCGTCCCGGCAATGGCAGCCATCAGCAACGGGATAGCTGTCAGTGTCAGATAACATTTCGCGTTCAGGAACGGCGTAACGATCAGCGTGCCAATAAAACCCGCCACGCCGATAACCAGCAGGATCAACGACAAGCTGCCCGCGCTCACCCGGGTCACCGTTTCCAGAAACGGCCGCACATAGGTAAATAACGCAAACTGCCCCATAAAGAACAGCCCGCAGGCCAGTAAGCCAACCCGCACGACTGGGTTGCTGAACAGTCGAAACACCGAGCCCCGTGGTGCCTGGCTTTTATCATTTTCCATAGCCGGCAGGCTGACGCACTGCCAGATAAACGCCACTATCGCCACCGGCACCAGGCACATAAAGGCTCCGCGCCAGCCGAGGGTGGTGCCAAGATAGCTGCCAAGCGGCGCGGCCACCACGGTCGCAAGGGCATTCCCGCCGTTAAAAATGGCTAACGCACGGGGCACCTGATGCGCCGGCACCAGCCGAATGGCCGTGGCGGCGGACAATGACCAGAAACCGCCGATAGCGATACCGATCAGGGCCCGCCCCGCCATATACACCAGGTAGCTGGAAGCCAGGGCGATGACCATTCCTGATAACGCCATCAGCGCGGTCATCCCCAGCAGGACATATTTGCGATTGATATTTCCGGTTATGCCCGAGATCGACAGGCTGGTTATTACCGCCAGCGCGCCGGAGATCGCTATCCCCTGGCCTGCCAGCCCTTCTGAAATATTCAGATCGCTGGCGATCGGCGTAAGCAGGCTGACCGGCATAAATTCCGAGGCAATAAGCGCAAAGACGCACAGGGTCATCGCAAAAACGCCGCTCCAGTGTGCGTGCGCTTTGCCGTGTGATGTTTTACGGATTAGTGTGGACATTTTCAGCTTTCAGGCTGGTTTTGAAAAATTGTGCGAACTTGTCGAACGGAATTTTTCCGGCCACGTTGTCATATAAATCGACATGGTTGGCCCCCGGGACAATGACCAGTTGTTTATCTTTACTGCCCCCCGCGTGAAAAGCATCTTCCGCAAAATAACGGGAGTGCGCGTTTTCACCGGTCACCACCAGCGTCGGGATGGTGATTTCGCTGGCGTAGCTCAGCAGCGGCATATTCATAAACGACAGCGGCATTGTCGCGTTCCAGGCGCCCGTCGAGTTCACGGAGCGCTCGTGGTAACCGCGCGGCATCCGGTAATAATCAAAAAACTCTTTCAGCACCGGGTGCGGATCCGCCGGTAACGCTTCTGGCAGAATACGATTTCCCGCGCTGGCGTTGCCCTTCTCGTCGACATAAATATCGTGGCCGCCAGGCGCAAAGGTGCCGTTTTCCGCATCCTTCCAGCGTTGCTGGTTCAGATACTGCAACACGGCGCGGCGATCGGCGGTGGTGTAACGGTCTTTGCCATCGCCCACGCCGTGGCCCATCGCCCGGCTCATGTCATACATCACGCTGGTCGCGACTGCTTTTACGCGGGTATCCATGGCGGCGTCATTTAACGCCATCCCGCCCCAGCCGCAGATGCCGAGCAAACCGATGCGGTTGCGATCCACCTCTTTCTGTAGCCCCAGGAAATCTACCGCCGCGCTAAAGTCTTCGGTGTTGATATCCGGAGAGGCGACATTACGCGGTTGGCCGCCGCTTTCACCGGTATAAGAAGGGTCGAAGGCCAGGGTGATAAAGCCCTGCTCCGCCAGCGTCTGCGCATACAGGCCGCTGGATTGCTCTTTAACCGCGCCGAATGGGCCACTCACCGCAATCGCGGCAAGTTTGCGATCGCCACGGTTTTTCGGGATATACAGATCGCCGACTAAGGTGATCCCGTAGCGGTTCTGGAAACTCACCTTACGGTGATCGACCTTCGTGCTCTCGGCGAAGGTTTTATCCCATTTTTTCACCATCGAAACGGGCAGGTTTGGATGGGTTGTATCAGCATAACTCATTGTCGTGACTCCACTTAATGATGCGCATAGCAGCATGGCAGGTATCGCGGCTGTCAGTTTTTTGGTGAAAACGCTCATGTAAATCCCCCTAAAAACACGGTATCGGTACAGGTTTCTTACGCACAACGCTGCTGTGCTTTGTTGCAATGCGGTCATTATAGTTAGCAGTATTTGTGCTGATTAGAGGCCAAACACTGCTAGCATTAATATCAATTTGTTATGAATAAGAGCTGAGGATGCGCGGATGGCGAAACGGGAAAACTATAACGATCTCTACCTGTTTATGGCGGTGGTGCAGGAAGGGAGTTTTACCGCCGCGGCACAGCGGCTGGGGCTCGCGCAATCCGGGATTAGCCGTTCTGTGCGCGAACTTGAAGAACGGCTGGGCGTACAGCTTCTGGTGCGCACCACGCGCCGATTATCGTTAACCCAGGCGGGCGAGCAGCTCTACCAGACGATTGAATCCGGCTTTGATGCGTTAGATTCGGGGCTCGCGACGCTGGCACATTATCGCCATACGCCGTCCGGCACGGTACGCATCAATGCCAGCCAGCACGCCATTGACAAAGTGCTGCTACCGAAGCTGGCGGTATTTAAACAGCGCTATCCTGATATCCGGCTTGAACTGATCAGCGAAAGCCGGTTTGTCGATATTATCGCCGAGCGCTTCGATGCCGGTATCCGCCTGGGAGGCGAAGTCGGCAGCGGCATGGTGGCGGTGCGTATTTCACCTGACATGGAAATGGCCGTTGTGGGCACGCCAGACCATTTCCGGCGCTACGGCTTTCCACAAACACCCGCTGATTTAGTTACACATCCCTGTATCGCCTACCAGTTTGCCGACGGGAGTCTGTACCAGTGGGAACTCAATCAGGACGATAAAAAAATCACCCACCGCCCGCAGGGCCAGTGGGTGTTTTCTGACAGTTATATGGAAGCAGAAGCCGCACGGTTGGGTCTTGGGCTGGGCTATGTTCCTGAAGAGCTGATTGCCGATGATGTAAAGTACGGCCGTTTGCTCCGTGTATTGCATCGCTACAGCCTGCGGCTGGACGGTGCATTTCTCTACTATCCGCACCGTAATGTGTCGCCCGCGCTACGCGCCGTTATTGATACGCTGAAAATTTGAAGGCGATGGGTAGAAAATTGAGGGCATGTGGTGATGGCGTATCTGTGCCAGAATAATTCAAATTTAACGCGTAATGGAGTCTGACTGAGAATGGTGATGGTATTTATCCCTGCGCTTGTGGCAGTGCTGGAATCAAAAGAGCAAGAAACGGGTCGTGAATTGACCCGCGATGAAGTTGAGTCGATACGCGATAATGCGACCGCTATAGCGTTGCCGGAAGAAATTGCAGTAGATATGGCCAACAGCCGTGGTTATCCCGATATCGATCCGGAGGATGTCTGGAATGAATGGTTAACCTACAAAAAAAATAAATGCCTGTGAAAACGATTGAAGAACTACGGGCGGAACTTCTCAATATTGGAGAGCAGTTAGGTGGAGGAATAAGGCCCAATCATTACTTCATTATTCCTGATAGCCCGGATGGTCTGGCGACACCCTGGCTGGAAATTCATGGCCAGAAATACCATTTTATTGTCAGTGAAAGAGGCATCGAAATAGCGCGTAAAGTCACGTCCAGTGATGATGAGATCCTTTATTGGTTTGTTGAGTGTGGCGTGGCGGGCCTGGCGTCACGTTATGCGGCATTAAACAGTTCGTCTGAAAAGGAATTCAGGGATGTTTATTTCCGCAAGCAATACCGGTTAATGCTTTCTATCAACCCTGAATGGGCCACGAGAAAGCGTAAAGAATTCACAGCGATCCTGCGATCTCAAATCTCAATACCGCAGGGATGGATTGACTATGAGGTGCAGGATCCTGGCTCCGCTCCCCGTGCATTAAGCGATAAGGAGTAAGCCGTCGTTCATGAAAGGAAAAACGTCGCCAGCGCAACCCGCGCTGGCTGAATGGCGTGGACATTATCATTGGCAACCGGTAACGACACTCTCAGTTACCACATCAAATCATCAGGCACTTTAAAATCGGCATACGGATCGTCCTCATCCTGCGCTTCCTGGCTAAGCGCGCTGTTTACCACAATGCTGTCTGCATCGCGCTGCGCGATTTTGTCCGCCACGCTGGCGGGAATAATGGCGTAGTCAACTGTGTCCTTGCCATCAACAGCCAGACGCGCAATGGCGAGACGGCCATTGATCAACTGCGCTTGCGTCGTCTTATCTACCACAACCTTTTTAATCAGGTTGTTATCGGTGAAGTTAAATTCAATATTGCCTTTGGCAACCGCAATGCGGTTCATTTCAATAAGCTGCTTCACCTGGGCTTTATATTCTTTCGATAATGCAGCCTGTTTTTGCTGTTCGCTTAGCTGCTTATCGCGCTCCAGTTGCGCCTTCTTATTTTCTTCTACGGCCTCTCTGGCCTCACGCGCCTGAACGCGTGATTTTTTTGCCGTGCGCTGGACTTTAGCCATCTTTTTGCTGGTTACTAAACCGGCTTTTAGCATCTGCTCTTGTAAGGTAAGTTTTGTCATCGTCGTTTCTACGCTCGCCCGTCATGCAATCCAAATTATTTTAATTTAAGCATTTTCACTGTGGCATCGATATCAATCTCGTCTTCCGAGAAGATTAACGTCTCGCCCTGGAACGTGGTGATCGCCAGCTTTTTCAGCGAGCGCATTTCACCCGGCTTTGCGGTTGATTTCGGCCTGATGCTGCTCATTAACGCGCCGACAGACAGCACCGCATTTTCTTTATCAATGCGGGCATCGGCAGGGACTTCTTCGCTGTAAACCAGATAAGACTTGATCGCGGTGAGCTTCAGGCGCTCGCCCGCGATAAAGATGTATTTACTTTCCGGGACCACTTTCACCGCGTACGCCGATAACCCTTTGTTATTGGTAGTGGGTTCGAACGTCACCGCCGCGTCTTTTTTAATCAACTCCGGGTTGGCGACCTTAATCACATGAAAATAGCGGTTGTCGCCGTTTTCATCTTTGATAAAACCAAAACCTTTATCTTTAAACCACGTTGTGATCTTTCCGTTCATCGCCATTACCGCCTGGTTAATCATTTAGCTACTTAATTTTTGCAGCGCGAAGTGTAAAACACAATGTCGGTACAGTCTACGCGGCGGGCTGCTCGATTTCTGGATCACCTGCCGGGCGCTTCTGCTCTTCACAATGCAGTCACGATACCTGCCGCCTGATGAGTTGACTTCAGGAAAACGCATGGGAGACACTAACAATGACTCTTACAATTAAGCGAGTAAGGCTATGAAAAAATTGCTGATTCAACTCATTTTCTTAAGCGTGGGTTTATTCAAGGCAGGAGACATAATGGCAAATACACCGGAACACGTCGTGATTGCTTTCCAACACGATTATAAAATCTGGAATGATCACGCTTTCCAGCAAAGCCAGAGTCACAAAGATAAAAATACTATGCCGCTGGCGCAGCAACGCTGGAATGAACTTTTAAAAAAATACACAAAGCCCGATTTTGAAGGCGAACCTATTGCTTTTGGTTCTGAGTCCTCTCATGACCCTGAGCAGGAAAAGATCATCTCTACAAAAATCACTGGAGATGTCGCCATTGTTACCACCAGATTGTCACAACAATACTACTCCCCGATCTATGAATATCAATTGTTCAGGCAGAGCGATAACTGGTACTTATCTCAGATCTTTTTAGTTGATGAAGACGGGAAATATCCAAGCCTGTAATTCCCCCCCACGCCTACCTCACCACGCGCAAGTCCGATAACCGCGTGGTATACGCTGGCGACAGCATTTCGCGCTTCATTGCCCAGCTTTTCTGGATCCCCTGCCCGGCGAACCACAGTTTGCCTTTCCCTTTTTTATGAATCTCATCAATCACCGACATCAGCGCCGCGCTGTTCGCCCAGGGCGTATCCTCATCGAATAAATTCAACTGCGCCACGCCGAGGCTGTAAAAATCGCTCAACATCACCCCGGCCTTCAAATACCGGCAGTTGCTGCGCCAGATACGATCCAACGCACTCACCGCCATTTTGATGATATCGCGGGTGTCGTTAGTGGGGGTTTGCAGCACGCTGAGCGCCTGGTTGGCGTAATATTCTTCATCAATGGCATGCGGGCTGGTGCGGATAAACACCGAGACCTGACGGCAAAACTGATGCTCTTCGCGCAGCTTTTGCGCCGCACGCTCCGCATACGAACAGACCGCCTGGCGCATATCTTCATACGCCGTCACCCGGTAGCCGAATGAGCGGCTGCAAATAATCTGCTGTTTAGCCGGGATGAACTCTTCCATGCCGAGGCACGATTCCCCGCGCAGTTCCCGTACGGTACGCTCCAGCACCACGCTGAAATGCTTGCGGATAAGCCAGGCAGGGCATTCGGCTAAATCCCGGGCGGTGGTGATGTCCATAGCACGCAGTTGCTTGCTTAAGCGCCGCCCCACGCCCCAAACTTCTTCAATGGGAATATGCGCCAGCGCGTTGTGCTGGCGCTCAGGGCTGGAAATATCCAGTACGCCTTCGGTGTTTTTCCAGCGTTTGGCGGCATAATTCGCCAGTTTCGCCAGGGTCTTGGTGCGCCCTATTCCCACGCCGACCTGAAGATGCGCTTCCTGAAATATGCGCCGTTGGATCTGCTTACCAAACGACTCCAGCGATTGATAGCTGGCGATGCCCCGCACATCCAGAAAGGCTTCATCAATGGAATAAACCTCGGTGGCGGGTGCCATTTCTTCCAGAATGCTCATCACCCGATGGCTCATGTCGGCATACAGCGCATAGTTAGAGCTGAATACCGCCACGTTATGGCGCTCAAACAGCGCTTTTTGTTTGAAGTACGGCGCGGCCATTGAAACCCCTATCGCCTTCGCCTGGGCATTGCGCGCGATCACGCAACCGTCGTTATTACTCAGCACCACCACCGGTCGCCCCCATAAATCTGGCCGGAAGACGGCCTCACAGGAGGCGTAAAAGCTGTTGACGTCAACCAGCGCAAACATGGTGGTCAGCTCTTAATTCGACTCGCGTCACCGCGAGAAGGTTATGCTGTGCGCAGCAGCGGTGTGTGTAATCAATCAATTGCATGATGAATATATAATGTGACTGTATATATATACAGTATCGCTAATTCTGCATGCGGCTCAAGCCATCAGAAATAAAATATTTATCTTGAGGATATTTCTGATGATTTTTTGTACTAAAGAGCGCAAAGTTATCTCAGGCGTTACGTATTGATGTTTATTACGTGGAGTTTTATTGATGCAAGTGAGTCCAATCATCATTCTTCAGGTGGGTACGCCCCCGGAGGAAATGCGCGCAGTACACGATGATGTCCCGGTGTGGTTTTGCCATGCGTTGCAGGTGCCCGTTGGCGCAGTCGAAGTGATCCGCGTGTTTGAGGGCGAGCCGCTGCCGGAACCCGACCCGCGCAGGATGGCGATCATCACTGGCTCCTGGGCGATGGTGACGGAGCGCCTGCCGTGGAGTGAAGCTATGGCAGAGTGGATCCGCGAAGCCATGCGTATCCATATGCCGCTGTTCGGCGTCTGCTACGGTCACCAGCTTATGGCGTATGCCCTCGGGGGACGCGTTGACTACCATCCCCAGGGCCGTGAAGCGGGCAACCAGCAAATCACCCTGACGCCGGAAGCCAAAAAGGACCCGCTACTCAATACGTTTCCGCAGACTTTTACCGCGCACTTAACGCATATGCAGACCGTGGTCGAACTACCGCCGGGTGCCTCTGCGCTGGCATGGTCCAGCCATGACCCGCACCAGATTGTGCGCTATGGACCGAACGCGGTATCCACACAGTTCCACCCGGAATTTACGCCCGTGATTTCAACGGCGCTAATGCAGTTCCGTGCGGAGGTGCTGCGCAGCGAAGGCCGCGATATTGATGCGATGCTCAGTGAAGTCCGCGATGCCCCGGAAGCCCGAAACGTGCTGCGTTTTTTTATTCAGCAGATGTGCGGCCACCCGAGCCAGGATATTTTCGACGAACCTACTTTTTTGCATTATTGAGCAAAGAATAGCATTACCTCTTACTCTATCCCGTTACAGACCTCGTTACATGGCAGGTGCTAAAAAAACCACCCTACAGGCGGGCGGCGCAAGGATTATTAACGCCCGCCAAGTTTCACTATAAAGAAAAAGCACTTTCATGTTGCTGGGTGAATTAAATCACACACACCACAAAAACAACGCGGGTAATTAAAATATTAAATTTCAGCACGTAAAAAAGTTATTGCAACCTGGAAAGCAACAGCCTATTTTATAGGCAATAAATCATTTAAAACCGCTCGCACTGAAATAAAAGCCAGTGTTTTCTCAAACCCCTATTTTATCATAAAAAACGCAAACGCGTTATCTACCGCAGGATAGGCTAAATGGAAAAATCTATCGAAACAAAGGAATGCATCCGAAAGATCATTCATTACATATCAACGCATAACGCTATGATACAGGTGGATAGAAACCAGTGGGTTACTATACCGCAGCACGGATGCTCAGATGAATACTGTATAATAATACACTCGGGCCATATCGCTGTCGCTCAGCCTGAAGGCATTAACTGTTTCCTCTACGCACCAATAATCATCAATCTGAATATATATCTCCCTCCGTCCACCATTCGTTTTAAAACATTAACGCCAGTTTGTTATGAAATTATAAATAAGCAGGCGGCTTTCGCCATTATCGAACAAGAAAATTTATGGAAGGAAACCGTCTGGCTCAATCGTTCTCTTTTGGAGAGCTATTTTGCAGCAACGCCCGGCTTTCAAAGATAAAATACATGGCGTTGCTGACAGGGTTTTAAAGAATAAAAGAAGCGTTACTCTTCAGGATAACCATTTATCCACCAGGATCTTACCCCCTCTTTTTCTTTAATACCCAACTCACCACGCCAAAGATTTGCAGCTGTGAATCATCGGTAAAGGTAATCGGCTGATAAGCCGGATTGGTCGGCACCAACTGCGGTACCGGGCGCAGGCGCAGCAGCTTTACGGTAAAATCCCCGTCCACAGCGGCGACCACCACATCGCCGTGCTGCGGGGTTAACGCGCTGTCCACCACCAGCAAATCCCCATCGGAGATGCCCTCTCCTGTCATCGAATCCCCGGAGGCCTTAAGGAAATAGGTCGCGCTGGGGTGTTGAATGCATAACGACGCAATATCGATACGCGTTTCTACGTAATCCTGCGCGGGAGACGGGAAGCCGCACGGCACGTACTCCAGAAAGAGCGGTAAAAATTCGGGGCGAGTCGCTTCGCTTAAAGAGATTAATCTGTTCATTTTTTGTTAGACCCAACATCACTGTATTTATGTACAGTATTATTGTTTTTGCGGAACCGACAACGCCATTTTGGCCGCTTCGTCGCAGGTCATTGAACAAATTGAGGATTTTATTTTTTAACCGATTCAAAACGTGACAGCGTGACACGGGGATAAAAAAAGCCGCCTGCACAGGCAGGCGGCCGGGGTTAAGGGATCAGAACGTGTAGCGGTAAGAAATCCCGACCTGCTGGCCAGTGTTGTGGCTGGACGCGTCCAGGCTATAGCCCACGCCCCAGGTCATATTGCCTTTTTGCATTTTCACGCTCAGCTTGCCTTCGAACGCGGTTTTATCCATCACGTCAGCCGAGATGCTGTCTGAAGCCGGGATACCCGTCGTCCTGACTTTACTGGTCACGTCAGTATCCCCTGCGGCAAACACCACCGACATATCCGCATCGGTGCTCAGCGCCCAGCCAGAGTCCATCGCCCAGGTTTTGTTCAGACGCACCCCTACCGGGAATTGCCAGATATCCTGACGGGTTTTATCGGTTTTAAATTTTGATGACCCGTGAAGCGCGTTTTTCCAATACTATCGAAAACATACTGATTAATACCGTTGCAGATTATGCGCTTAACTGCACCGACTCTCTGAGAAAACTGGAGCAGGTATTAAGAGAATTACATGGCTGCACCCAGCATAAAACCATTATTAAAAACACGGCCTGGTATCGCATCGAAAAAGCGTCGAACCTGACGCGCAAAGAAGAAGTGGTGCTGCCTTATATTGTCTCGGGGAAAAACAACAAAGAGATTTCTCGCTATCTGAATTTATCTCAGAAAACAGTGAGCTGCCATCGTCGAAGCATTTATGAAAAATTCAAGGTCAATAATTTGATTGGTCTGTACAACACCTTTTGCTATATGAAATAGCCTTAAACTGAGTGGGATTATGTCTACGCCAGAATATATTGAGAAAGCGTTACAGCAGTGCTTTTTAGCGTTATATCTTCAGCGCGGCGATACCAGCCCTACCGCCGCTTATTCAGCGTTTTTCGCCACGCTCGGCGAACATGACGTCCCGGCCTGCCAGCGTCAGCATTACCGGGATTTAAAGCAGACCTTTCTGGCGGCCATTAGCTATATTGAGCAGAACCTGGCGCATCAGAATAGCGATGTGTTTATCGATAAACTCCGGCAAAAAATGCTGTTGCAACTGCTCGATTTTTACAGGGAAACCTGCGGCTGGCTGGCGGTAGAGGACTATATCGCCTCACGCAATAGCATCCTTTACCACCACGCGCTGTGTGAATAATCAGGCGGGCAACCGCTGTTCCAGTACCGCGTCAATCACATCAAGTGCGCCGCTGTGGTTCAGCGAGCCCGTGGCGTATTTGGCGATCTTTTTCACTTCCGGCGCGGCGTTGTCCATCGCAAAGGAGTAACCCGCCAGTTGCAGCATCTCAATGTCGTTGCCGCTGTCGCCCACCGCCACGCATTCGCCGGGGGCGATATTCCAGCGCGCCATCAGGCGCTGCAATCCGCTGGCCTTGTGTGAGCCGGGAATAATCAAATCGACAAAACCAAAACCGCTGGTCACCGGTTTAACGATGCCGTCCAGCGAATGGTGCAGGCTGTCCACCAGCGCCGGGATCGCGTCGTCGTGCAGATTGAGTGAGAATTTAAAGATCACATCGTCGATGGCGTACAGATCGTCCACCGGTTTCAGGCGGTGATAGTGTTTCGACATCAAATCGATAAACGCCTGCGGCGCGCCGGCGCGGTAATACGCGCTTTCCAGCCCGCACACCACGAAGTTAATACCCTCGAATTCACCGAGTTCATCCACCACTTTATGGAACTGAGCCGTGGTCAGTTCCCCGTGGTGGACGCGTTGCCCCTGGTCATAAACCAGCGCGCCGTTTTCCGCAACGAAAGAGATGTCGTGACAAATCTCCGGGAAGAATGAAATGAGCTGGTAATACTGGTTGCCGCTGGCCACCACAAATTTAATGCCCTTCTCCTTCAGCGCGTGGTACTGCTTGTGAAACCTTTCTCGATCGTAATCCTTTTTCTCGTTGAGAAAGGTGCCATCCATATCCACTGCGATGAGTTTAATCTTCATACAACCTCATTAAATCAGTACAACTTAAGGGCGACATGCTAACACCCTTTAATCGAAGAACCATATGCATTGGGCGAATTCATACTTATCGCAAATGAATTCATGCCGACTCCAGCCGCGCCATCACTGCCCGCAACGCATCGCGGCGGATGCCGTGTACCGGGTGCGAGACATTCAGCCCGCACTCCTCCACCAGGCAATCATACAGCGCATCGGCATTCGGCAACGCTTCCGTGACGGCAGGCAATCCGGGCATACGCCGGGTAACGCGCCGGTTGAGAACGGTGATTTTACCGCCGTCGGGGCGCATCAGCGCCAGCAGTAAATGATGCCGGAAATGGGAGTCAGGCCAGCGGGAGACAAAGTGATTCGCCATTAAATAATCTGCCGGATACTGGTGCGCCAGGTCAAAGCGGTACAGCGCCTGCCAGCCCTCGTCATTACGCGTTTCCAGACAGTAATCGTCATCACTTTGGAGCAGCCGGTAGCTGCCGTGAGGCGTGTTCTGCACGGTATCGGGCACAAACTCAATCGGCGTCGACAGCGTCTGGCCGCCGAATCCCACGTCCGCCAGCCACTGTTTGTCATCCAGGGTAATCAGCGATAGCCGATGGGTGCGCGGCGGCATCTCCGGCGGATTAGCAATCACCACCCGCGCACCCAGATCCTGCACCGCAAACCCCAGCTCGCGCAGCGCCCAGGTAAACACGCCGTTCTGCTCGTAGCAGTAGCCGCCGCGCCGGGCGGTAATCAGCTTGTCTGAGAGGTGCGCATCGTCCAGCAAAATGGGGCGTTCCAGTAAAACGTCGAGGTTTTCGAAGGGAATATGACAGGTATGCAGCAAATGAAGCTGTTTTAACGTCGCGTAATCCGCGCGGGGCGCACCGCAAAAGCCGATGCGCGCAAAGTAATCATCAATAAAGGCCATAACCCGGTTCCTGTAAAAACACCTTACAGTTATAGCCTTAAATGACGAACGCCTGTTTCGGTTTGTGCGCTTTTAGGGGTTATCCGGGGCGATAAGGAGCGCGCGGATATCGTTGATGTTGGTTAGCGTCGGGCCGATGATCACCAGCGCCTGCTGCGCGGAGAAATAGCGGTAACTGTCATGCGCATCGAGAAAGGCGCACGCGTCCGGCCCGTGCGTCAGGGTATCCGGCCCGATAACCGCCCCGGCGGCGTCCTCGGTGCCGTCAATGCCGTCGCTATCCCCGGCGATGGCCTAAATCCCCGCTTCGCCGTTGAGCGCCACTGCCAGGCTCAGCAAAAACTCAGTATTGCGCCCGCCTTCGCGGTTGCCCAGCGTCACGGTGGTCTCCCCGCCGCTCAGCAGGATCGCAGGCGGCTTGACCGGTAAGCCGTGGCGCTTCACCGAACGTGCGATCCCGGCCATCATGATCCCCATCTGACTGTTTTCGGCTGGCCATCGGCAACTGGAACTTCATCAAGTCCCAACGTCACGTTGCAATCTACGAAAAGCCGTGGGTGCGGTAGTAACCGGGTAGATATCGTCACCCAAAAATGCACGTCGTTAAGTGGGGCTGGTTTACTGACGATGTATATTTTGGTGAAGGGAGCAGAGTTTTATCGTTCCATTTTGCTTTTGGATCTGGACGCTTTAAGCCCCAGGCGTTTTGCCAGGCGGTGCAGGTTCGCCACGTCGATATCCAGCGCCCTTGCACAGGCAGCCCAGTTATTGTCATGTTGCGCCAGAGTGCGGCGGATCAGCTGGCTCTGAAACGCATCGGTCGCGCTACGCAGCGCCAGGTTTTCTTCCGGGAGTTCCACAGACTGCGCGGGTGCGGTTTCCAGGCCCGGCGTGAGGGTAAAATGGCTGGCGTCGAGGATCAGTTCATCGCTGTTCTGAGTCGCGCCCGCCAGCAAAATCGCCCGGTGTATAGCGTGTTCCAGCTCGCGGACGTTGCCCGGCCAGCCGTAAGCGCGAATATGCACAAGCGCGCTGGCGCTCAGCACCACGCTGCCCAGTCCCAGCCGCGCCCTGGACTGCTCGCAGAAGAAACCTGCCAGCACCACTTTATCGTCGCCGCGCTCGCGCAAGGCCGGAACGGCCAGCGGGAACACGCTCAACCGGTGGTACAGGTCGGCACGGAAACGCCCTTCCATCACTTCTTCTTTGAGGTCGCGGTTAGTGGCCGCTAACACGCGGACATCGACCCGCAAACTGCGATCGTCACCCACGCGTTGAATGTCACCATATTGCAAAACCCGCAGCAATTTTGCCTGTAGCGGTAGCGAAAGCTCGCCGATCTCATCTAAAAACAGCGTCCCGTGATCCGCCATTTCGAATTTCCCGCTGCGGTTGCTGATTGCCCCGGTAAATGCCCCTTTGACGTGGCCGAACAGTTCGCTTTCCGCCACGCTTTCCGGCAAGGCGGCGCAGTTGAGATACACCAGCGGGTTGGCGGCGCGCGCCGAACCTTCGTGGATAGCCCGTGCCACCAGCTCTTTGCCTGTCCCGGTTTCACCGCTAATCAGCACGTTAAGATCTGACGGCGCGACAATATCAATCGCCTTTTTCAGGGCCACCATCGGCGCGCACAGGCCGATCATCTCCGTACCCGACGCGTTGCCGGTATGGGCGGCCGTGGCGGCGGGCAGCGGGTTATTTTTTTCCAACTGTTCGATCAGCAACGCATTATCCAGGGCACCTGCGGCGAGCACGGCAATCAATCGCAATTCTTCATCGCTGAAGTTATCAAACTGGGTGGGGTCCATGCCGTCGAGGGTGAGCGCACCAATCAGGGTTTGCCCGGCAAACAGCGGCAGGCCGATACAGGCGTGCACTTTCAGGCTTTCATGACCGGGGATCAGCCCGTCATACGGGTCCGGCAGGGTGCTGTCCGCCGGGAAGCGCACGATATCGCCAGCGCGGGCGATGGCCTCCAGACGGGGATGTTCGTTAAGGGCGAAGCGTCTGCCGGGTACGTCCGGGGATAATCCATCAATCGCCAGCGGGCGAAAGTGCTGGGCTTCATAGCGCAGCAACGCTGAGGCGTCGCACTGCAACACGTCGCGTAAGGTACTGATTAAACGCTGGAAGCGGTCCTGATGGCTGATGCCCTGCTGGAGTTCGATGGCGATGGTGGCGAGAAGATTAACGGACAGACTCATAAGGCGCACTCATACATAGTCATAATGACTGCATTTTGTCATATTGACTGCAACTATGAAAGCCGCGCGGGAAATTGCCCGCCGTAGCGGGCACAGAATTACATGCTGTAGCCCGGCTTCTTCGCCAGCGTCTCCAGATTCGGCGCGATTTCCGTATCCCATACCTGCGCTTTCCAGTTATCCGGCTGGACTTCTTCCAGCGCCACGCTCACCGAGGTCGGTTTGCTGTCGAGATGTTGAATCACTACCTGGGAAATATCCTCGGCGAAGGCCTGGCGCTGTTCTTCGGTTAAATCACGGGGGAAAAATTTAATGTCTACATGCGGCATGGGAACACTCCTGCGGAAAGGGAACCGTTATCCTGCCCTGTTTGTTTAACTATGACAAAAGCTTATTTGCCCGCAGCACGTTCTGTAACTCGGGCCGCTCACACACCCGGTCGGCCAGCGCGTTGAGCTTGGGCGTTTCGGCGGCGAACCAGCCCGGACGTGGCCGCCAGATACGGATCGCCGGCCAGTAAGCGTCAATCAGGGTAAGCCGCTCGCCAAACAGGTAAGGCGTGTGATGCAGTTGGGTTTCCAGCCAGCGCCACAGCGTCTCGCGATAGCGGTCAGTGCTGTTGGTCAACGAGGCCGGGTTATCCGTCACCCAGCGCTGCGGATAATCGCCATAGGTAAAGGTGGGATAGACATTCGCCACCAGCCAAACCAGCAGCCGCCAGAACTGCTGGCGTTTCCTGGTCCCCGGCTCGGGCGCGAAGTGCGGATACCGGTCCAGCAGCCACAGCGCAATGGCGGCGCTTTCGGTCATTATCTCGCCGTCGTCCAGTTCCAGCGTCGGCACCTGGCACAGCGGATTCAGCGCCAGCAGCCGGTCACGCTGTGGGCCTGGCTGGTCGAAGCCTTCGATATCAATCAACTGGTAGGGCTCCCCCACCATCGTCAGCATGATTTCACTGATTGCCGAGCCCCAGCCCGGCGCGCCGTAAAGGTTCATCGTCACCTCCTGCGTATCACTTCAGTGTAATGGCTATTAAAACATCCACCCGGATGATTGTTCCGCCCTGAAACGAGTCAGTAGCGGAGCACTTCGCGTTACCCTCCCTTTTTCGCGTTTTTTACTCTTCCTCACGCGTCACTCACTGCGCGGATTTGCCGCCACAGTGAATTCGGGTAGGATGCTGCGCCGGAGAGCCGCCTCACCAAAAACATAACAGAGGCGGCGCAACGCTTTTATCAGGACAGGAACACAGGAAAACATGACCACCAACAAAGATCATGCGGCCGAACATCGGGCCGCCAAACGACGCTGGCTCAATTCCCATGAAGAGGGCTACCACAAAGCGATGGGCAACCGCCAGTTACAGATGATCGCCATCGGCGGCGCTATCGGCACCGGGCTGTTTTTAGGCGCGGGCGCGCGGTTACAGATGGCCGGGCCGTCGCTGGCGCTGGTTTATCTGGTATGCGGGATTTTCTCGTTTTTCATTTTGCGCGCGCTGGGCGAACTGGTGCTGCACCGCCCCTCCAGCGGCAGCTTTGTTTCTTACGCCCGTGAGTTTCTCGGCGAGAAAGCCGCGTTCGTGGCGGGCTGGATGTACTTCATCAACTGGGCGATGACCGGTATCGTCGATATCACCGCAGTGGCGCTGTATATGCACTACTGGGGCGCGTTCGGCGATGTTCCGCAGTGGGTTTTCGCGCTGGCAGCGCTGGCCATTGTCGGCACCATGAACATGATCGGCGTGAAGTGGTTCGCCGAGATGGAGTTCTGGTTCGCGCTGGTCAAGGTGCTGGCGATTGTGGCGTTTCTGGTGGTGGGGACGATTTTCCTCGGCACTGGCAAACCGCTGGACGGCAACGCCACCGGCTTTCATTTGATCACCGATAACGGCGGTTTCTTCCCGCACGGCCTGCTGCCCGCGCTGGTGCTGGTGCAGGGCGTGGTGTTCGCCTTCGCCTCCATCGAACTGGTGGGCACTGCGGCGGGTGAATGCAAAGATCCTGAAAAAACCGTACCGAAGGCGATTAACAGCGTGATCTGGCGTATTGGCCTGTTCTATGTCGGCTCGGTGGTGCTGCTGGTACTGCTGTTGCCGTGGATGGCTTACCAGCCGGGCCAGAGCCCGTTCGTCACGTTCTTCTCTAAGCTCGGCGTGCCGTACATCGGCAGCGTGATGAATATCGTGGTGCTGACGGCGGCGCTCTCCAGCCTCAACTCCGGTCTGTATTCCACCGGGCGTATTCTGCGTTCGATGTCGATGGGCGGTTCCGCGCCGCGCTTTATGTCAAAAATGAGCAAACAGCAGGTGCCCTGGGCCGGGATCCTCGCGACACTGTGCATTTATGTGTTCGGCGTGGTGTTGAACTATCTGGTGCCCAGCCGGGTGTTTGAAATCGTGCTGAATATGGCATCGCTGGGCATTATCGCCTCCTGGGCATTTATCGTGGTATGTCAGATGCGCCTGCGTAAAGCCATCCGCGAAGGCAAAGCCGAAAAAGTCAGCTTCAGAATGCCGGGCGCGCCGGTCACCTCATGGCTGACCCTGCTGTTCCTGCTCAGCGTGCTGGTACTGATGGCGTTTGATTACCCGAACGGCACCTGGACCATCGGCTCGATCCCGGTGCTCTGCCTGCTGCTGATTGCCGGCTGGTACGCGGTACGCAAGCGCGTGAACCAGATCCACAGCACCGCGCCCGTTGAGCCTCAGGCTCCTGATGAGCCAGAGCAGCCGCTGGTTGAACATCTTTCCCGTTAATCGTTACCACGCCGGAGCGCTCTCCGGCGTTTTTCTTTCTCGTTGAAATCCTCGAAAAAAGCGCTAATTTTCATTGCCTGTACTCAGGATTATGCGCAACGATAGCAGCATTATTTTTATAACGTATTCAGGAGGAATCGATGAAACCATTTGGGATATCGATAACCGCGTTGGCACTGTGCGCCGGGAGTACCGGGGTTTGGGCTGCGGATGGCGTATCGTTTAATTATAAGAACTGGGAAGTGGTCTGTGACAATACGCTGACCTGCCGTGCGGCGGGCTACGGCCCGGAAGAAGGCAGCGGCGGCTCGGTGCTGCTGATCCGTGAGGCGGGCCCCGGTACAGCAGTACAGGGGCGCGTGATGCTGGCGGATATCGAAGAAAACGATTCCCCGGAAACCGTGGAATTAACGCTGTTTATCGATAACCAGACGATGGGTACGGTCGCCCCTGGCCCGGACGGCGACTGGGAACTCACCCAACCGCAGACCGATGCCCTGATTGGCGCGGTTAAAGGCAGCGGTGCGGTGGAGTTTCGCGGCGGAAAAGCGCCGTTTATCCTCTCCGGCGAAGGCGCGAACGCGGTCATGCTGAAAATTGACGATGTGCAGGGCCGGGTCAACACGCCGGGCGCGCTGATCAAAAAAGGCAACAAACCGGAAAACAGCGTGCCTGCGGCCCCTGCGAAGCCGGTGATTGTGGCGGCGGCAACCCTGGACGCGCCGGAAAAACCGCTGGATGACCAGCAAACCGCCGTGATTCGTCCCCTGCTGCAAGCCAGCACCCGCGCGGATGATTGCGAGAGGTTGTATCCCGACCAGGAAAACCCGCCTGAAGCCATTTCCCTCACGCCGCTGGATGACAAACACGTGCTGCTGTCTACCCTGTGCTGGCGCGCCGCCTATAACGAAGGCTACGGCTACTGGGTGATGGACGCGGCGCTGAAAGGCAAGCCACAGCAGGTGACCTACTCCGGCACCAGCTACCTGAAAGGGATCATCGATATGGCTCAGAAAGGCCGTGGACTGGGGGATTGCTGGGGGAATGAAAGCTGGGTCTGGGACGGGAAAAAATTCCAGCTCAGCAGCAGTTACACCACCGGCATGTGCCGCTATTTACGCGCAGGCGGCACCTGGGTCTTACCCACTTTCGTGACAGACGTAAAAAAAGCCGATAACGCGCTATAACCTTCCTGTGCGGGCGCGGCCACCGCCGCACCCGCTGCCCTGCGAATCCTCTCAGAAATCCCCTGTCATCGCTCTGTAACCCGACCCGCAGCACAAGGTGTCTATACTTGGTGCTTATGCCTGAATTATGGGAGGAGAAATGGCGTATCTGGCACAACTGAATTTCGTTACGGTCCTGATGTCGACGACGTTCTGGATTAACCTGGCTATCGTACTGGTGGTCACACTGGTGGTTTACTGGATAATCAACAGGCTACTGGCTTTTGTTTACAAGACCATTCAAAACTGGCGTAACGGCCACCCCGGCGATAGCAACCTTCGCTATATCGCGTTCGATATGCTGAAGAAAACCAGCAAGATCTTAATCCTGATTACCGCGTTTCTGTTCAGCCTGCGTTTTGCCGCCCTGCCGGACCGGCTATTTTCCGCCATTTCCCAGGCCTGGTTTTTAGTCATCGCCATTCAAATGGCTATCTGGCTGGATCAGGGGGTGCAATCCTGGATGCGCCATTTGATGCGCGCGCCGGACACCCACCGCAATCCGGTGACACTGGTGATCCTGGGGATGATCCTGCGGGTGCTGGTCTGGTCCATGATGCTGCTGTCGATTCTGGCTAACGCGGGCGTCGATATCACTGCGCTGGTCGCCAGCCTGGGGGTCGGCGGTATCGCCATTGCCCTGGCCGTGCAGACCGTCTTGAGCGATGTGTTCGCCTCGCTGTCGATAGGTTTTGATAAGCCGTTTGAAATCGGCGACTTTGTGGTGTTTAACGACGTGGCGGGCAGTATCGAACATATCGGCCTGAAAACCACCCGTATCCGCAGCCTGAGCGGCGAGCAGATTGTCTGCGCCAACGCCAATTTGTTGCAGCAAACCATCCACAACTACAAGCGGATGCAGACCCGCCGTATTGTGTTCACTTTTGGCGTTGCCAGCACCACCCCGCCGGAAAAACTGCGCATTATCGGCGACATGGTAAAAGAGATTGTTAATGACGTCGGCAATACCCGGTTCGACCGTGCCCACTTCCTGTCATTCGATCAGGATCGCCTGACTTTTGAAGTGGTCCATATTGTTGCGACCGCCGACTATAACAAATACATGGATATTCAGCAGGAGATTAACATTCGTATCATTGAACAGTTGAACGAAAATGATATCGAACTGGCGCTGCCAAGCCTGGTAATGCGCGCCCCTGTCCAGGTCAAACGCGCGGCCCCGGCGCAGAACGCCGCGTAAGCCCTGTCTCACGCCGCCTGAGTCCCGGGCGGCGTTTTCCCCCTTCTTTCACAGTTTTTCTTGTGCCGCCCGCGCCGTTGTCATAGCTTGTCGTTTCGTCTTATGAATGCTAAGCGTTATATAAAAAAATTTTAAGGATCGTTATGACGACACAACGTTTAGGGCAAGCGGTAGTCATTGGCGCGGTAATGATTTTTGGCCTGACCTATGGCCTGAGCGCGCCTCTTATTTCTTTACGTCTGCATACCGAAGGATTTGATGAATGGTTTATTGGCCTAAACGCCGCGATGCATGCCGTCGGTGTATTCGCCGTGGCCCCTTTCCTCCCGGCGCTGTGTCAGCGCTACACCCCTGGCGCAATGATCACCCGTTCCCTGTTCGCCATTCTGGTGCTGCTGTGCCTGTTCCCGTTTGTGCCGCTGCTCGGCTGGTTTGCGCTGCGCTTTCTGCTGGGGGTGTTCAGTGAAATTATTCTGGTGGTCACCGAAACCTGGCTGAACCACACCACCGTTGAGCAGGCGCGGGCAAAAACCCTCGCCTGGTATACCGCCAGCCTGTCGTTGGGCTACGCGATTGGGCCGTTGTTGCTGTTAATTGCGCCAGGCGATATCCCGTTTTATCTCGGCGGCGGCCTGGCGCTGTTGAGCGCGCTGATCCTCTGGACCAGCGCCCCGCCCAGCCCGCCGCTGGCGGAAGAAAAAGTCAGTGGGATTTTGCGCTACATCTGGATCGCGCCGCTGGCAATGGCGGCCACCGCGCTGAATGCCGCGCTGGAAGCCGCCGGGCTGAACCTGCTGGTGGTCTACGCCATGCAGATGGGCTGGAGCGAACAGGCTGCCACTGAATTGCTGGCGGTCCTGATGGTGGGCGCAATTGTGCTGCAATTGCCGGTGGGCTGGCTGGCGGATAAGTATGATCGCCATAAGCTATTGCTGGGCTGCGCCGCGCTGTCTACCGTCGGCGCGCTGCTGTGGCCGCTGGCGCTGAATGTGCGGTTTCTCGCCTGGCTGCTGATGTTTTTCTGGGGCGGCGTGTTTGTGGCGATCTATACGCTGATCATCACTCAGGTGGGGTCGCGCTTTACCGGCACGCATCTGGCGGGCGTTTACGCGGCGATGTCGATTATGTGGGGCGTGGGCGCGTTGATAGGTCCGAGCCTCGGCGGGATCGCCATGAGCCTGTTTACTCACGGCCTGCCGTATCTGGCGGCGCTGCTGTGCGGGCTGTTTTTTCTCTGGTCGCTGTGGATTTACAAGCGGGAAAACGGTGGGGACTAGCCCCACCGCTCGGCTTACAGGGCGATGCGGATCACATCGTCCGGGCGGGTGGCTTCCTGCTTACGGCTGGAAGGCTGCTTCACGCTGACATACAGCGTTTTGCCGTCCGGCGACAGCGCCAGGCTGTTCGGATGGACCGGCGTTTCGATGGTTTTCACCACCTTGTAGGTTTTCGCGTCAATCACGCTGACCGTGCCCGCCTGACGGTGGGTCACGTAGGCTTCATTGCGCGCCGGGTTAAACAGCACCGCCAGTGACGCTGGCGCATCGATTTTCGCCAGTACGTTACCATCGCGGGTATCCACTACCAGCACCTGCGGTTGTTTGGAATCGGTGATAAACGCGCGGTGGTTCGCCGGATCAAGGCTGATGTTCAGGAAGAAATGCTCTTTACCGTCGTCGAGCACTTTCTTACGCAGCACCTGTTTGCTGTTGGTGGTATCGAAGGCGATCAGTTCGCCGTCGGCATTGGTGGTGTAAACACGTTTTGCGTCGCTATCCAGCGCCAGGCCGGTGCTGAATTTACCGGTGCCGGTCAGCGTGGTGCGCAGCTTCATGGTTGCGCCGTCAATCACCCAAATCACGCTGTCTTCGCTCAGCCCGGTCACATAAACGGTGTTGGTCGCTTCATCCACCACCAGTTGGCGCGTGTGCATCGGCTTCACCGTTTCGCTGCGCTGGCGGTTATCCAGCACGATGCGGCCTTTCACTTCACCGGTTTTGGCATCAATCGCCGTGACCGCGCTGTTCACCGTATTGCCAAACCACAGGGTATCGGTTTTGGTATTGATAGCGGCGCCAAACGGTTTGAGATCATTGTGAATACGCTGTTTCACTTCCAGGGTGGCCGGATCAAGTTTATAGACCACGCCGCCTTTATCCAGCGAACGACTCTGGGACGTCGCCACATACAGCGCCTGCTCTGCCGGACTGTAGGCCATTTCATACGCCCCCTTGTCGACTGGCTTACGCAGCAGTTCGTCTGCGGCGTGGCTGGTAAAAGTGGCGAACGATGAGCTAAACAGCAGCGCGCCAAGCAGTGCACGGCGTGCGGACAGATGACGAAATTCCATAACAACTCCCTTTTTACGTAGAAATGGCGGCGTCACATTGCATCCAGACAAGCGGCCATGATTTTTTCACGGCTCTGATTTTAGTGAGAATAATAATCATTATTTTTACAAAAAGGGAACAATTTTGCGTAACTGCCTGGCAATTGCCCACTACACTTCAATTGTTAACGATAAGTGCTGTTAATGTTTTCAACTTATTTACAAATAACCTAACATTTTGGCGCATTTACATAAAATTGGTTCAGGCATGATTATTTCTCGCGCGTTATTTCCCTTGCCGGTAGTGCTGCTGCCCGCAATTTTTTCCCCCCTGACGGCCCTCGCCGCAGAAAACGAACAAACCATGGTGGTCACCGCCTCCCCCGGCCCGGTTTCTGAACTGGATACCCCGGCTGCCGTCAGCGTGGTAACGGGCGACGATCTGCGCCACGCCGCGCCGCAGATTAACCTGTCGGAAAATCTCGGCAGCGTGCCGGGCTTGCAGATTCAAAACCGGCAAAACTACGCTCAGGATTTACAGCTGTCGATTCGCGGGTTTGGTTCGCGCTCTACCTACGGCGTACGGGGTATTCGTCTGTACGTCGACGGCATCCCGGCCACCATGCCGGATGGCCAGGGTCAAACCTCGAATATCGATTTAAACAGCGTGGCGAGCGTCGAGGTGCTGCGCGGGCCGTTTTCCGCGCTGTATGGCAACGCTTCCGGCGGCGTCATTGACGTGAAAACCGAAACCGGCGAAGCCCCGCCGACGCTGGAAGCCAGCAGCTATTACGGCAGTTTCGGCACCTGGCGCTACGGGCTGAAAGCCAGCGGCGCAGTGGGCGATGGCACCCAGCCGGGCGACGTAAATTACACCGTCTCCTCTACCCGCTTTACCACCCACGGCTATCGCGACCACAGCGGCGCGCGTAAAAATCTCGCCAACGCCAAACTGGGCGTGCGGGTTGACGAGGCCAGCACTCTGACGCTGTTGTTGAACAGCGTGGATATTCACGCTAACGATCCCGGCGGGCTCTCCTACAGCGAATGGCAGGATAATCCACGCCAGTCGCCACGCGGCGATCAGTACAACACCCGTAAATCTATTAAGCAGACCCAGGCGGGGCTTAATTACCAGCGGGCCATGACCAATAACGACGATCTCAGCGTCACCGCCTATGCGGGCGAGCGGGAAACCACTCAGTACCAGTCGATTCCCATGGGGCCGCAGTTAAACCCGACTCACCCAGGCGGCGTGATCCAGCTAAGCCGCCACTACCAGGGCATCGACAGCCGCTGGACCCACCGCGATACGCTGTGGACGCTGCCGGTTAACGTCACCTTCGGGCTCAACTACGAGAACATGAGCGAGAAGCGCAAAGGCTACGAGAACTTCGTGCTGGAAAACGGCGCGCCGGTGTATGGCGAAAAAGGCGATACCCGCCGCGACGAGCGCAACCTGATGTGGAACCTTGATCCCTACTTGCAGTCGAGCTGGCAGTTGACCGACAAGCTGACGCTGGACGCCGGGGTGCGCTACAGCTCCATCTGGTTTGACGCCAACGACCACTACATCACTGCCGCAAACGGCGATGACAGCGGCGACGCCAGTTATCACAAATGGTTGCCAGCGGGCGCGTTGAAATACAGCGTGACCGATGCCTGGAATGTTTATCTGTCGGCGGGCCGTGGATTCGAAACCCCGACCATCAACGAGCTGTCCTACCGCTCCGGCGGCCAGAATGGCCTGAACCTGGCGCTAGAACCTTCCACCAGCGATACCCTTGAGCTGGGCAGCAAAACCCGCATCGGTAACGGCCTGTTCAGCGCCGCGCTGTTCCAGACCGATACCGATAACGAAATCGTGGTGGATGCCAGCAGCGGCGGGCGCACCACCTATAAAAACGCCGGGAAAACCCGCCGCCAGGGGCTGGAGCTCGGCCTCGATCAGCAGTTCGCTTACGACTGGAAGCTAAAAATGGCCTGGACCTGGTTGGACGCCACCTACCGCAGCAACGCCTGCGGCACGACGGACTGCAATGGCAACCGGATGCCGGGCATCGCCCGCAACATGGGTTACGCCTCGTTCGGCTATCAGCCGGAACAGGGCTGGTACGCGGGTGCGGACGTGCGCTATATGGGCGATATCATGGCGGATGACGAGAACAGTGCCAAAGCGCCCTCCTATACTGTTACTGGCCTGAATACCGGGTATAAATTCCTGTATGACCGCTGGGCGCTCGACCTGTTTGGCCGGGTAGATAACCTGTTTGATAAACGCTATGTCGGCTCGGTGATCGTCAACGAGAGCAATGGACGCTACTACGAGCCTGCGCCGGGCAGAAATTATGGCGTGGGGATGTCGGTCAGCTATCGGTTCGAATAACCCGAAAAAAATGGCCCTTCGCCTGGAAGCCTGTTCACAAGCTCACCGACAAGGGCCATCAAAAAAACGCGCACAGTTCATTCCAGTAACGCAAGCGTAGCGTGCGGCGGAACGCGTTACGGCTTACGATACCAGGCAGGGTCGATATTGCCGAAATCAATGCCATAAAGATGTCCGGTTGGGATAAAGGATTCCATTACGCGCCCGCTATCGGCAGCGTGATGCACAACAGAGGTGGGAATAAAAGCGGCTTTCAGCGCCCGGCCGAGGCGGTTCAAAATCGTTTGCATATGACCTCACAGGAAAACGGCGTCTACTGAACTCAGTAAAACGCCGTTTGCATGAGAGGGGAACGAAAAAGGTTTTCTTTGGTTAGTTGAAAATTCGCTAACCAACCGACTGATAGTAAAAACGGCTCACCAAAGCGTTAGCATCCTCAATTACCTGATGAACAGCGCACACACAGCGTTCAGGATCCCGTGCTTCGAGGGCATCAATGAGTTCGTGATAGTCATACTGGCATTGTTCAATTTCGGGCAGTTGTGGATACAGGAAATTGAAGCAGGGCCCAACTTGTACCCAAAGTTGCTCAATCAGGTTATTCAGCGTTGGCATTTGCGCAAGCTTATACAGCTCAAAGCGGAAATTCCGGTTAGCCACCAGCGTGTGCTCAACTTCACCACTCTGCTTCGCCAGGGCAAAATTGTCCCAGAGTTTACGCAAGGTTATTACGTCCTCTGCGGTCATTTTTTCCAGCGCTTTTTCGACGGCCAGTCCTTCAAGGCCCTGACGAATCAGATTAATTTCCCTAAAGCGTTCCTCGCTTATCTCCGGCACTAAAAAGGCCTGAGCCGGCGTCGCGACCAGCGCGCCAGATGAAACCAGCCTCAACAAGGCTTCACGTACCGGAGTAATACTGGTCCCCAGCTGTTCAGCGAGGTCTTTCGTGACTAGACGCGAACCAGGCTTCAAACTACCAATGATCAACGCATTCTTTAATCTCACCTCCACTTGCGTGGTTAAACTCATCCGTTGCGCCCTTTCCAGATCAAGCATGGTATTTCCTGCCTCACTCTATGATGTCATATTCCTGTTGCTGTCCTTCAGGCACCCTCCGTTCAGGCTTGTATATTTAATAGCCTTATACTTTTCGGGTGCACTTAAAGAAAATAGCGATATTTAGATAAGATGCCAGCAAAATCGTTAAGAAATGCTAATCGAATTCTTGTTAAGAAGCACGACTAAATACACGCACAACGCATCACTTTCGTTAATAAAGTGACAATCATTGGGAGGGCCGAGCTCCAGGCAGTCGCCCTGGTGCATTTCGTGGCGTACATCGCCCTCTAAAAACACCAGTTCGCCCTGCTGTACCCAGATGAGCTGGCGGGTAAAGGCATACGCCGAGGCGGGCATAGGAATATCGCTGCCGGCAGGTAATTCCACCTGCACTAAATCGAGCGGGAAATCATTTTGCGGTGAGAGATGGCGGCGCAAATAGTGACTCTGCGGATCGCGCCACAGCGGCTGATCGGCATAACGCAGCAGCCGCCCGGACGGCGCTTCCGCCCGTGCGATCAACGTCGACATACTGATGCCGAACGCGCCGGAGAGCCGCGCCAGTAACGTGGCTGTCGGGCTGCTCTCGCCGCGTTCGATTTTATGGATCATGGCCCGGGAAACCCCGGCGCGCTGGGCTAAATCGTTCAACGACCAGCCGCGCGATTCGCGCTCAAGGCGGATTCTGCCACTGATCCGTTGATTTAATGTGTCAATTATATTATTCATACCGTAACAATATAGTGAACACCCCCCTGAGGTTCAACCATGAAGATTCGCCGCGCCCGCGCAGAAGACTGTGAAGCCATTGCCGGTATCTACAACTACGCCGTTTTGCATACTGCGGCGATCTGGAACGATCGCACGGTGGATACCGACAATCGTCTCGCCTGGTTCTATCAGCGCGGTAATGCGGGTTACCCGGTGCTGGTCGCCGAAGAGAATAACGCCATTATCGGCTATGCCTCGTTCGGTGACTGGCGGGCATTTGAAGGGTTTCGCCATACGGTGGAGCACTCGGTGTATGTCCACCCGGATCACCACGGCAAAGGCATCGGCAAAGCGTTGATGCTGGCGTTGATTGATGAAGCGCGCGCCTGCCATAAGCACGTGATGGTGGCGGGAATCGAATCCGAAAACGCAGCGTCCATCGCACTGCATCATAAGCTTGGCTTTACTATTAGCGCAAAAATGCCCCAGGTCGGCACCAAGTTCGGTCGCTGGCTGGATCTGACCTTTATGCAGCTCCAGCTCGACGACCGCAGCGAGCCGGATCTCCCGGCATGAACAGTTCCCTGACCCTGCTGTTTTTAACCGCCGCAGGGATCGGCCTGGTGGTGCAAAACACCATTATGGTGCGCATTACCCAGTCCGCATCCACCATTCTGATCGCCATGCTGCTGAACTCGCTGGTAGGCATTGTCCTGTTCACCGGTATTCTGCTGGCGCGCAACGGCCTGGCGGGCGTTCAGGAGCTGGTCGCCACCGTGCGCTGGTGGACGTTAATTCCCGGTCTGCTGGGATCGTTTTTCGTGTTCGCCAGTATCACCGGGTATCAGAACGTCGGCGCGGCCACCACTATTGCGGTGCTGGTCGCCAGCCAGTTAATCGGTGGGCTGGTCATGGATATCGCCCGCAGCCACGGGGTGTCGCTGCGGGCGTTAATCGGGCCAGCCATCGGCGCAGTGCTGCTGGTGATCGGCGCCTGGCTGGTGGCACGAAGGCAGTTTTAAAGAATGGTGCCGCCGCGCGTCAACTGATCAAGACGCGCCTTTTCCGCCTGCTGTCGCTCCTGTGCCTGGTGATGCCCGTGATGGGCGATGGCGGTGCGTAACCGCTGCTGCTGTTGATACCGCTCCTCGCGGCTCAGCCCGGCATCGTCGCTCAGTTCAATCAACAATTCATTCATTGGCGCAATCACGCTTTGCGCAATCGCCGCATCGACGCGGTTTATCACTTCTTCCAGATGAGACATCGCCCCTCCTTATTTGGTTTTGCTAAAGCTTAGCGCGCCCGCACAGGACAAACCAGGGCATTTAGCTCAGGCGTGTCAATGCCCCGATAATTCATAGGTTTTCGCTTTTCTTCCGCCGTTTGCTTGCAGCCCGGCGCGGTAAAGTAGAGGCGTAAAAGAAGATGGGCAGGAACAACACGTGGCAAAAACACTCTTACGCAGCGGAAATCTGGATGACTTCCAGGCTGTCGGCGATAACGGGCAATCCGTTTTTGACTCTGCGCTGCAAATTCGTGAAACCCTGCGCCTGCGCAAGCAGCCGCTGGTGGATTATCTCGCCATCCCGCAGCGTAACGACGACGGCGATCGCGTGGACTGGTACGCGCCGCTGGAAGGCAAAGCGACCTCCTGGCTGGCCGCCAGCGACGCTCAGCGCAAACAGGCGCGCCGTTTACTGGAAAGCGCCCTCGCCAGCGCCAGCGCGCTCAGCCTGCGTTGCCGCCAGAGTGACAAAACCGCGCTGGCCCACTTCGGCGCACTGCTGGAAAAAGCGCTCCAGTTCCCGGCCGCCAACCACGTCTGGCTGGTAGACGGTAAACCGGTGATCACCTTCTGGGGCTTCGTGAGCATTAATGAAGGCCTGCGCGACAATATTCTGGCCTGCCTGAATGAGGTTGAACCCGCGCCGCCGGTCATCGAAACCGTGCCTGCCGACGAGCCCGACGCGCCGGTGATTAAACCGCAAATGAGCGAACCCGACGCGCCGCTGCTGATGGCCGCGCCAGAACCTGCGCCGGTTGCGCCGGTTATAGCTGCTGTTAGCGAACCGGTTCCGGTGGTTCAACCTGCCCCCGCCGCTCCGGCACCTGCGCCAACCCGACGTAAATCCGTCTGGCTGCTGCCGGTCGCCGCTGCGGTGATTGCCGCCATCGCTGCCCCGGCGCTGTGGTATAGCCTGCAAAGCCCTGCCGCGCCTGCCATTGCCGCCGCGCCGAAAACTGCCGAAGACAAAATCGCCGCGGTGCGCGCGCTGGAAAACCCTGCGCCAGTGGTTGCGGAAGTCAAACCCACCCCGGTTGTTGAGGCCCCGGCGCTGCCGCTGGTCCAGGCGAGCATCACCCAGCCAGAAACGGTCATCGCCCCCGTGCCCGCGCCGGTTGAAGACACCCGCAACGCGATGGTGATGGACGCCGACCAGGTCAAAATCGGCTCGACCCGTTTCCTGAACGGCAGTTGGCGGATTCAGGTGGAATCCCGCGATCCGATCACCGGCAAGCCGCCGTCGCTGCGTTACGACATCAAAAACAACAAAGGCAGCGTGCGCATTACCCACGGCGACAATATCGTCTGCCGTGGCGAGGTGTTCTCTGGCCTGCACAGCACCGGCGAGCTGATGATAAAAACTCGCGGCAACGCGCGCTGTACCGACGGCTCGCGTTTCCCGTTACCGGAAATTACCTGTAAAGCGGGAGAGGGAAACGTCGCTCAGTGTACAGCGAGATATGACGAGAATACCCTGCTTCCCCTGACGTTTAAGAAAGCGAGCGCCTGATCCTATGCTGGCAACCCTGTGCGATTACCAACAAAACGTAGCCCTGATTGAAAACAGCGGCGTTCAGTTCCTTGATTTCGGCCTCACGCCGCAAGAGCCGTTGCACGGCGGGCGCTTTGTGCGCAAAACCGCCAACGGCCCGCTGCTGCGTCTCGACTATCTGGCCGCCAGCGATAAATACGCCCTGCCGGCCCGCGATGGCGGCGCGGCGGAAGTGGTGAAGCCGGAAAGCGTTCATCTGCTGAGTTATTCGCTGAGCGTACTGGATGGCGTCTGGTTGCCAGTACCGGTGATGCGTTTCAACCCGCCGCGCACCTTCACCACTGGCCCGGATAACTGGGCGCGGGTGCAGATCCGCCGCCTGCCGGAGCCTGACAGCGCAGGAAATACCCACCGCGTTACCTTCGCTTTCGACACTCATCTCAGCGACGACGATAGCGCCTCGCTGCTGGCCCCTTCGCTGTATGACGTGCGCAACGGCAGCCGTTTCGCCCTTGCCTGGCGCGACGACGAAGTGGGCGATTTTCTCGATCACACCTGGGTCGACGGCTGGCTGCGGGAAAGTTTTACCCACTATCTCGCCACCCGTGAAAACCGCACCCAGGGCGACAGCACAAAGGCGCTTAAAAACTTCGAATACCAGGCGCACTGGCTGAATCTGCTGACCATGCTGGGCGAACAGTTACAGGTGCCGGAAATCAAAATCGTCACCGAAACGCTCAGCACCGCCGCCATTAACGTCGATTTGATTCTTGATGTGGGCAACACCCACACCTGCGGCGTGATAATTGAAGATCACGGCGAAGCCAACGACGGCCTGCGCCAGACCATGGAACTCCAGGTGCGTTCGCTGAGCGAACCGCAATTTCTGAACTCCCCGCTGTTTACCAGCCGCCTTGAGTTCTCTCAGGCACGTTTTGGCAAACAGCACTTCTCGGTGGAAAGCGGTCGTGACGACGCCTTTGTCTGGCCGTCGATTGTGCGGGTGGGCGATGAAGCCCGCAAACTCGCCACCGGCCGCCTGGGCAGCGAAGGCCACAGCGGTATCTCCAGCCCGCGCCGCTATTTATGGGATGAAACCCCGTCCAGCCAGGCATGGCGCTTCAGTCTGCTGACGCCGAAAACCCAGCGCGAACCGTTGGCTACCGCCTGGCCGCTGATGAATTTGATGAACGATGACGGCGAGCCGCTGTGGAAGCTGCCCGCCGACGAACGCCTGCCGGTATTCTCGCCGCAATACAGCCGCAGTTCGCTAATGACCCAAATGCTCTGCGAGCTGCTGGCTCAGGCGCTGGTGCAGATCAACAGCGTCGCCAGCCGTCAGCGTATGGGCTTCAGCAATTCGCCACGCCATCTGCGCAACCTGATCCTCACCCTGCCATCCGCCATGCCGGGCCAGGAGCGGGAGATTTTTCGCCGCCGGATGCAGGAAGCCATTGCCCTGGTGTGGAAAGCCCTCGGCTGGCATCCGCAGGATGAAGATTTCGCCAGCGTTCAGGGTAAAAGCCAGAGCCGCATACCGGTGCCGAATATCCATATGGAATGGGACGAAGCCAGCTGCGGCCAACTGGTGTGGCTGTATAACGAAGCGATGGTGCATTTTCGCGGCCAGACCGAAGCCTGCTTTAAAAGCTTCGCCCGCAGCGATCGCCTGCCAGAACCGGGCGAAGCCCCGGGCCGCGCCCTGCGCGTTGCCTCAATTGATATCGGCGGCGGCACCACCGATATGGCCATCACCCGCTACAGCCTCGATGACGGTGTAGGCAGCAACGTCAAAATTTCTCCGACCCTGCTGTTCCGCGAGGGATTCAAAGTCGCGGGCGACGATCTGTTGCTGGATATCATTCAGCGCTGCGTCCTGCCTGCATTACAGGCCGATCTGCAAAAAGCGGGCGTGGCGGATGCCGCCTCGCTGCTGGGGTCGCTGTTTGGCGATTCCGGGCGCATGGATACCCAGGCGATCCTGCGCCAGCAAACCACCCTGCAACTGTTAATGCCGCTGGGCCACGCGATTTTGCAGGCCTGGGAGCAAAGCGACCCGGCGGATGAACTGGCGGGTCTGTATGCCAGCGTCGGCAACTTGCTGGCAAAACGCCCGAGCGTCAACGTCCTGAATTACCTGAATCAGGCGATCGCCCTGGCGCTGCCTACCGATGCCGATGCCGATAATTACGATCTGTTTGCCGCACCGCTGCAAATCCGCTTCAGCGAACTCCAGGAGCAGATATTTGCCGGCAAGTTCTCGCTATGTGCGCCGCTGCATGCGCTGTGCGAAGTCATTTCCCACTACCGCTGCGACGTGCTGCTGGTCACCGGGCGTCCTGGCTGTTTACCGGGCGTACAGGCGCTGATCCGCCACCTGCAACCGGTACCGGTCAGCCGTATGGTGTGGCTGGAAAATTATGAAGTGCATGAATGGTATCCGTTCAGCAAACAGGGCCGCGTCGGCAACCCGAAATCCACCGCCGCCGTGGGCGCAATGCTGTGCGCCCTCGCCCTGGATCTGCGCCTGCCGCGCTTTAACTTCAAAGCGGCGGATATCGGGGCCTATTCCACGGTGCGCTATCTCGGCGTCCTGGACAATGAAGCCAATATCCTGCGCGATGAGAATATCTGGTATCGGGATATCGACCTTGATAACCCCGGCGAGAAACTCAACGCGAAGCTGCATTTCCCGCTGCGCGGCAACGTCACGCTCGGTTTCCGCCAACTGGATAACGCCCGCTGGCCCGCCACACCGTTGTATACCGTGGCGGTCAACTCCACCTCGCTGGCGAAAGCCATCGCCGGAGATGGTGTGCTAAACGTGCGCCTCGCGCTGCACGGCGAAAAATCGCGCCCGCCGGAAGGCTTTACCCTGGCGGAAGCCTGGCTGTCTGATGGCAGCAAAGTCCCGGTGGATCAACTGACTTTTAAACTGAATACCCTGGCGGACCGTCGCAGCAGCGGCAGCCACTACTGGATTGATAGCGGGAGTGTGTACCTCAAATGTCTGTAACATCCTCACTTCCGGCGCTGGAAAACTGGCTGGCGCAGGCGCGTCAGCGCTCGGCGCTGCTGGATGCGCAAGCCAGCGCGCTGCAACTGGTTCTCGCCCGGCTGACCGCCAGTGCCCAGGCGCAGCAAAACCAGGCCGACGCACCGCGCACCCTCGCGCTGTGCGGCGCAGGCCAGGCCAGTAAAGCCTTTTTGCTGAGCGCGTTTTGCGGCGGCGAACAGGGCCGCTTGCCGGTCACGCCGGGCAAACATCTTGATTATCTGGCGCATATCAATCCCGGCCACAACGCCACCGCGATGGCGCTGCGTTTTACCGCCCGTAGTGCGCTGAGCGACGCATTTCCACTGACGTTACGGCTGTTGAGCGAAGCGGAGCTGGTTACGCTGTTTATCGAGCATTACCATCACCAGCCCACTCCGCGTGGTCTCGACGACGCGCTGCTGCGTAAGCGTCTGGATGAGTTGCAGCCGTTGCGCCAGCCGCTGGCTGACAGCGCTATCAACACCGCCAGCCTCGCCGTGGTAATCGACACCTTTACCCGTCGTGCCGGGTTCCGCGCCCGTAGCGTACAGATGGAAACCTGGCACCGCTTCACGTCGCTGATCCCCCATCTTGGCCTCGGCGAACGCAGCCAGCTTTACGCGCTGCTGTGGGGCGATCAGCGCGAGTTCACTGCGCAATGGCTGGGGCTTGCGGAAACCCTGCAACTGCTGGGCTACCACCGTACGGTCGCGGCACCGCTCAGCCTGCTGGTAGACAACTTTTCGCTGCCTGAAGAAGGCTTTTTGCTGTGCGAACATCAGGAAACAGCCAGCGCGCGGGACGTGCTGGTGTGCGCTATCAACGGCGACACGCTGCATCCGGCGCTCAGCGTCCCGGTTAACCAACTGGCGCTGCTGTGCGCTGAGCTGACGCTGCCGCTGGAAAACCCGTGTGCTCTGGGCGATATCGATCTGCTCGATCTGCCTGCCCCGGCTTTTTCGGCTACCGCGCCGCTGTGGCAAACCAAACGCGCATTTTTACTGGACTGTTACCGTCAGCAGGCGGCGATCGATCTGCTGGTAATGTGCGGTGCCACGCCGGACCGCGTCTCGACGCCCGCCATTGCCCGCACCCTGCTGCATTGGACACAAGAAACGCATCCGGTGCAGGACGATACGCTGCCAGGCCTGGTCTGGGCAATTACCCCCGGCGACGCGCGGTTCAGCGGCGAGCAGCATCTGGATGACGGCGTGCAGCGTTTACTCGGCAAACCGGGTCAGCGCTGGGGCACGCTACAGGCGCTGGATAATCGCAGCCTGCCGCGCTTAATTGAATGGATGCAGGAAGCGCTCAGCGAACAACGGCGCGCGAAGCGTCACGCAGCGCAGCAACAGCGGTTGCGCCACGCCCTCAGTGACGCTTTCGCGCCTTATTATCACGATAGCGCCACCGCCGTTGATGCCGAGCAGGCTATCCGCGCGCTGCAACGCCAGGCGGCGCGTCACGGGGACATTCTGGCGGCGCTGCTGCCGCCAGTCGCCACGCTACAGGCGCTGTGCGACACGCCAGATAGCGCGCCGGTCGCGCATGCGCAGGGGCTGTTCGATCAGCAGATCGATTTGTTCGCCGAGCCGCAGTCCGGCGACGCGCCCTTAACCTCTGCGCAGGGCACGCTCGCCGCCCGGACGCATCAGTTATGGATTAACCATGTCCGCTTGTGGAGCCAACAGCCCGAACAGGCGCGCTTGCTGGATCTGGAGCCTGCGGTGCTGGCCTGGCTGGGGGAAACCCTGATCGTCACCAGCTATCGCCTGCGGCTGGATGCGCAGTTGGACGCCATTGCCCGTGAAGAAGGCGTCTGCGGCGCACTGCTGTATGCGGGGCTGGGGAACTTCATTACCTGGCTCGGCGTCAACGATTTGCCGCAGGATACGCGCCCTGCCAGCCGCGTGAATGCCGGAAAACCGGTATTTGCGCCGCAGCCTGGCTGTAATACCCGGCTGACCCGGCTCAGCGAACAGCCCACTCACGCCGCAACGGGCTACGTCTATGACTGGCTGGTGATGTTGTATCACCAGGCACGCGGAAATCAGGGCTATCAGCACCCGGATGCGGTGAACGCCCGGGACAGAGAATCGTTAGAAAGGCTGTTGTCGCCGATCGCATAGCCATAAAAAAAGACCAGCCCGCGTGAGCGCCTGGTCTTTTTTGTCCTGTTCACGCATTTACCACGCCAGCCATTCGCCCCCTCTGGCGCTGCTGGCTTTCACTGTCTCAATAAACTTCATTCCACTGATGCCAGCATCGATACCCGGCAGCAAAGGCGCGTCGCTCTCGCCGCGAATCAACTGCGCCGCTTCACGATAAATTTGCGCGAAGCCTTCGAGATACCCTTCGGGATGCCCGGCAGGTGTACGGCACAGCGCGCGAGTTTCATCGCAGTTTTCCGGTCCGTTGCGCGTGACAGTGTAACTACATGCGCCCTGCGGATAGATCACCAGCTGCTCCGGGTGTTGCTGGTGGAAGCTTAAGCTGGCACGGCTACCGATAATGCGCAGCCGCAAATCGTTAAGATAGCCGCCCGCCACCTGGCTTGCCAGCAATCGGCCATGCGCGCCGTTGGCGTAGCGCATATCGGCCACCACCTCGTCGTCCAGCCGTCGGCCTTCCACGCGGGTCATCAACTCGCCGCGCAGGGAAACCGGCTCCATGCCGCTGACAAAGGCCGCCAGTTGCCAGGCGTGAGTGCCGATATCGCCAATCGCCCCCGCCCCGGCGAGCGTCGGGTCGCCGCGCCAGCGCGCCTGTTTATTATCGGTATCTTCCAGCCGTTCGCTGAGCCACCCCTGCAAATACTCCACTTCGATGCGGCGAATATCGCCCAGTTCGCCCGCCGCGACCCGCGCCCTGGCTTCACGCACCATCGGTAAGGCACTGTAGTTGTGGGTGAGGATAAACCGGCAGCCGCTGTCGCGTATTTTTTTAGCCAGCGCCCGGCCTTCCTCCAGCGTAATGCCCAGCGGTTTATCACAGATGACGTGGATGCCGCGATCAAGAAACGCCTGCGCCACCGGCACATGCAGATGGTTGGGGGTAACGATGGACACCACATCAATGCCGTCTTCGCGCGCCGCTTCGCGCTCCGCCATCTCCTGCCAACTGGCGTAGCTGCGATCCGGGGCGATAAACAGCGCCGTGCCGGAGCGCGCCGCTACGTCAGCGCGGGATGAAAACGCCCCAGCGACCAGTTCAAACTGGTCATCCAGCCGCGCCGCGATGCGGTGTACCGCGCCGATAAACGCCCCTTCGCCGCCGCCCACCATGCCTAACCGTAAACGCCGCGTCATGAGCCCTCCGCTAAACCAAGCATCTGGCGGATGGCCGTGCGGTCGCTGTTGCGCAGCGCAAAGTCATCAAAGGCGTGGTCGGCAACGTGAATAATATGATCGGAGATAAATTTCGCCCCTTCCCGCGCGCCGGTTTCGCCATTTTTCAAACAGCATTCCCATTCCAGCGTCGCCCAGCCGGGGTAATCGTACTGCGCCAGTTTGCTGAAGATGCCTTTGAAGTCCACCTGGCCGTCGCCGAGCGAACGGAAGCGACCGGGGCGATCGACCCACGCCTGGTAGCCACCGTAAACGCCGCTCTGTGCGCTGGGCGTAAATTCCGCGTCTTTGACGTGGAAGGCGCGGATACGTTCGTGCCAGTAATCGATAAAGCCCAGGTAATCCATCTGCTGGAGCACCATATGGCTGGGGTCGAACAGGATGTTGCAACGCGGGTGGTTGCCGGTGAGTTCCAGAAAGCGACCAAACGTTGCGCCGTCGTGGAGATCTTCACCGGGGTGCAGTTCATAACACAGATCCACACCCGCCTCGTCAAAGCTATCGAGGATCGGCGTCCAGCGCTGGGCCAGGGTGGTAAAGGCTTCATCGATCAGCGCCACGTTACGCGGCGGCCACGGGTAAAAATAGGGCCAGGCCAGCGCGCCGGAAAAGGTGGCGTGGGCTTTTAAACCAAGCTGCTGCGAGGCTTTGGCAGCGTTTTTCAGTTGCTGCATCGCCCACTGCTGACGTCCGGCGCGATCGTTGCGCAGCGTTTCGGGCGCAAACCCCGCGAACGCCAGTTCGTAAGCCGGATGCACCGCCACCAGTTGGCCCTGCAAATGGGTCGACAGTTCGCTGATCACCAGACCGACATCCGCCAGTTTGCCGCGAACCTCATCGCAGTAGGTTTTGCTGGCAGCCGCCTGGTCGAGATCGAAAATATGGGGTAAATGGGTCGGAATTTGTACCGCCTTGTAGCCCAGCCCTGCCGCCCAGGCGGCTAAGGTTTCCAGCTTATTGAACGGCGGCGCGTCGCCAATAAACTGGGACAAAAACAGGGATGGTCCTTTCAGAGTCTTCACTTAAATACCTCCTTTAAAAATACCGTTCGCTGTTCGCGTACCGCGCAGTCCGCTGCCAGCACCACCGCGAGGCTGTCTATCGCCTGGCTCAGATGGGCGTCAAGCGGCGCATCGCTGGCAATCGCGTGGGCAAAAAATTGTTGTTCCCGGCGGCACAGTTCGTAGTGATCGGGCTCGTCATCGGTGTCGATCCACTCATCGGCGTTGACGAAGTTACCCTGCGCGTCCAGCCCGGCATGATGCAGGCGTAAGGATTCGGTGCGGGTATGGGCCTCGACGTTCGCCGACTGCCCTTCGCCGCCCGCCTCGCGCGCCACAATGGAGGCCGAACCGTTGGGGCCAATCACGTCTTTTACAAAAAACGCGGTCTGGCTCATCATCGGGCCCCAGCCCGCCTCATACCAGCCTACCGAACCGTCGCTAAAACGCACCTGGAGCTGGCCGTAGTTGTACTGCTGTTCAGGGATTTCCTCGGAGAGCCGTACGCCGATGGCGCTCACAGCTACCGGTGTGCTTTGGGTCATCTGGCACATTACGTCCAGATAATGCACTCCGCAGTCGACAATCGGCGACAGTGACTGCATCAGCGCTTTATGGGTTTGCCACGCCTCGCCTGCGCTCTGCTGGTTAAGGTTCATGCGCATCACCAGCGGCTTGCCGAGCGTGTGGCTGAGTTCGATAAAACGCTGCCACACCGGATGCTGGCGCAGGATGTAACCCACCACCACTTTTTTACCGACACGGGCGGCGGCGTCCACCACCCTTTCGGCACCGCTCACCGTGGTGGCGAGCGGTTTTTCGATGAACAGATGGCAACCCGCGTTCAGCGCCTCGATAGCCAGGCGCTCATGGCTGTCCGGCCAGGTGGCGATGCACACCGCGTCAGGCCGGGCGTCGCTCAGCGCATCGGCAAGCGTGTCATACAGCGCGACGTCGCCGGTGAGTTTTTCCCGCAGGCGCACTTTGGACTCGCCGCGCGCCACCAGTCCGCACAGGGTGAATTCCGGCATGGTGTCCAGGGCCAGCGCGTGCGCGCTGCCCATGTTGCCGCATCCGACCACCACAATGCGCAGCGGTTTAGCCATGCTGTTTCTCCTCACGGTAGTTGAAGGTGAAGAAGAAGATGGCGGCAATGATCACCGCCGCGATTGCCGGCAGCCACCAGAAGCCCTGCCACTGGGCCAGCGCTTCTGCACCCTGGGCGGTAACGGAACGGTTGAACACCGCGCCGCTGATTTGCGAGCCGATCAGCATCCCCAGACCGTAGGTGAACAGCACCAGCAAACTTTGAGCCTGGCCTTTAACTTTGTTGCCCGCCACTTTATCGGTATAGATAAAGCCGATAACAAAGAAGAAGTCATAGCACACGCCGTGCAGGATGATGCCGATGTAAATCATCCAGCGGGTTTCTTCATTGATGCTCAGGGCGAACATGGCGTAGCGCAGGAACCACGCCAGCATCCCGATCAGCAGCATCATCTTGATGCCCAGCGCCCGGAAGAAGAACGGGATCAGCAGCATAAACAGCAGTTCAGACATCTGGCCAAACGCCATCACCCCACTGACGTTCTCGAAGCCGAGAGCGGAGATAAACGGCGCGGCATAGGCGTAATACGCCGCCAGCGGGATGGAAATCAGCGTGGCGCAGATGATAAACACCAGGAAGTGGCGCTGTTTCAGCAGCGCGAACGCATCGGCGCACATCAGGTCGCGCATCGACAGCGGCTTACCGCGATCCGGGGCCGGGGTATGCGGCAGCGTGAAGCTGTAAATTCCGAGGATCACCGAAGCGACCGCCGCGAGCGTGAAGATGCCAGTGCTATCGGACAGCCCCGTCGCGCCAACGATCAGGCCCGCGACAATCCAGCCGATGGTGCCGAAAGCGCGGACAACCGGGAAGCCTTTCTCGCTGTTGCTCAGGCTGTGGAATGCCACGTTATTGCTGAGCGCGATGGTCGGCATGTAGCACAGCATATAGGCGAAAATAATCCACAACAGCCCGCTCTGCCCGCTTTCGAACAGCGTCGGCAGCCACCACAGCAGCGCCGCGCCTATCAGGTGCAGAATACCCAGCACTTTTTGCGAGGCAAAAAAGCGGTCTACCAGCATGCCCAGCAGGAACGGCGACAGAATCGAGGCGATCGGCCCGGTGGAGAACGCATCACCAATCAGCGCGCCCAGGCCGTACTTCGACATAACAATCCCTAAGGTGACGTACCAGGCCCCCCAGACGAAAAACTCCAGGAACATCATGAGTGACAGACGCGGTATCACCCATTTATGGGTGGCGACCTGTGCGCCGACGGCTGATTGAGAAGACATAGCATCCTCCAGAGATGTGGGTTGAGGTAAGTGTCTGGAACATCCTTGTAATCGATTACATGTTATACTGAGGTAAAATGTAATCGATTTCAGAAAGACTCTCCAATCTCGGAAACGGCTTTTTGGTATGATTGACGCAATTCTGCAAGGGGCTTCACAGTTCAAGGATAAGCATGTCGATCGATAAAGTGGCGCGAGTCGCCGGCGTTTCTACTGCCACCGTTTCCCGGGTGCTGAACGGCAATCCGGGCGTGAAGCCCCTTACCCGCGAAAAGGTACTGGCCGCTATCGCCACCTGCGACTATCAACCTAATTTGCTGGCGCGCCAGCTGCGCACCTCGCGCAGCAAAATGCTGCTGGTGCTGGTATCGAGCATCCTTAACCCCTTCTGCGCGGGCGTGGTGCGCGGCATTGAAGAGGAAGCGGAGAAAAACGGCTATCACATCCTGCTGTGTAATTCCGAGTCGCGGCTCAACCGTGAATCGGCCTATTTGCGCTTGTTGAGCGGCAAAGTGGTGGATGGCGTGATCACCATGGACGCCATTAGCTGTTTGCCTGGCCTGACGACGCTGATCGGCGATTCGCCGTGGGTCCAGTGCGGTGAAGGCGACCCGGGATATAACGCGTCGTCGGTGACCATTGATAACGGCCTTGCGGCTAAAGCGGCGGTGGATTATCTGGTTGAGAAAGGTTATCAGCGTATCGCCATGATCAACGGCGATGTGCGCTATTTATATGCCTCCCAGCGTGAGGCCGGTTATCGCGAAGCCTGTGAGGGCCGCTGGCAGCAGGTTGTTTATACCGAAAGCCTGGAATATCAGGCCGGGTTTCAGGCTATGGAGCAACTGCTTAATCAGCCCGAAAAACCGGATGCAGTATTCGCCATTTCCGATTCGCTGGCGGGCGGCGCGCTGGCCTGTGCGCATCAGCGAGGGCTGAAAGTGCCTGAAGATTTAGCGATTATCGGGTTTGACGGCATTCCGTTCGGGGAGATAACCACCCCGCCGCTGACCACTATCGCCCAGCCGATTCATCTGCTGGGCGTGCGTAGCGTTCAGTTACTGCTGGAGCGAATTGATAACCCGGCGATGACGCCGGTGTATGAAATGCTACCCTGGTCGTTGGTGCAGCGCGGTTCAGCGTAAGCGGCCTGCGACTTTGGCAGGCCATAAAATCATTATTCTTTCTGGAAACGATGCGCGACGATATGTACGTTATCGCCTTTTTTCTCCAGGGTCCCGCTCACGCTCATTAAGTGATCCGGGCTCACCTGGCGGTCTCCGGCGACATTCTGCGGGATCATGACTTCCACTTCGCCAGTTCTGTCACGTAACAAATAGCGGTCTTTGCCGGTTTCCTGTATCAGGTTGCCGCGCAGGGAAACCGACGCGCCCTGATGCATCGCCAACGCCTGTTTGACCGTCATGATGCGGGCATCCTCAATGCCGCGATAGCCGTCGGTTTGCTCATGAGCTGGTGGCGCGGGTTCGTCGTTTTTCAGCACTTTACCTTCCTGGGCCTGAGCGCCAAAACCGAATAACGTCAGGAAAAGAATACCGTGAATCGCTTTCATCATGCTCTCCTGTCATTTTTAGTGTTGCTTAAGCCTGGCATACTCCCGTTATATTGATGGCGCAAAAGCGCTAACGCCGCGAATTTCAGGATTATTCTTTGTTTTGCCGAAACTTATTTTGCCGCTGCGTTTAGCTGCTACCCAGGGATGATGGAATACCGGCCAAACTCTCCTACACTTATTAAGCGTTGCGTTAAAACCCGTCGGTCATGACTCATTTTGTTTAAAATGAACAGGTTGATTTATGCCAAAACCCGCATCGGTGCAAAATAAAATCCCGGTCAAAGAGAGCCCTAAATGGCTGGCCTTTGAATATATCATGCAGAAGTATGGCGGCGTGGCGCTGGTCATCATCGTCTGCCTCGGTCTGGCCGGATTATTTTCCGACGGGGTATTAAGTTCTCAGCGCCTTAGCGATCCGACCCATACCCTGAGCGTGGAATATGAAAAAGTGGGCCGTATCGATAGCGATATGAATATCAAAATCGAAACGGCAGCAACCGGTGAAACTGTCACGCTGGTGCTTGGCGGCGACTGGATGGAAGCCAACGAAATCAAATCGCTTTACCCGACAGCAGAACGGATGACCAGCCAGAACGGCGAGTTAATTTTACACTATCGCGCCAGCGCCGCTTCCGGTCCCTTCGCGGTCTGGCTGGGCGTGACGCCGCGTAAGGCGGGCCGACATGAGTACCGTATACGGTCCGGCGATACCTCGCTGGCGTTCAGTCAGGTTATTCTCCCCTAGCGAGGCGGCAACAATGGAAACGGTACTGAGAGCGGTCAGCGTTTATGTTGTTCTGGTGATTGTGTTTAAAATCGCCGGGCGCCGCACCCTGCTGCAAATGACAAACTTTGATTTGATCTTAATTTTAATCATCAGCGAAGCCACACAGCAGGCATTATTAGGTAATGATTTTTCGGTGGTTGGCGCATCATTAACCATTATCACCTTAATTTGTGCTGATATTATTTTTGGCATTATGAAGAAATACGTGCCCGGCGTTGACAATATGATTGACGGCGTACCGGTTATTTTAGTGGCGGATGGCATTCCCAATCAGAAAAAACTGAAAATGACCGATATCAGCGTGGATGATGTCATGGTGGCTGCACGCTGTAATCAGGGCATTATCGATATCAAAGATATTAAATTTGCTATCCTTGAAAAGAATGGACAGATATCCATTATCCCTTATCAATAAAATAGAGTGCCTGCGATGGATCAAGACGAATTAATTAACCAAGCCAATGAACTGGGAAAATTATTGATTGCCCGACAATTACGCCTGACCACGGCGGAATCCTGCACTGGCGGACAGCTCGCCGTGGCGCTGTGCGCGGCGGAAAACACCCCGGATTTTTATAGTTGCGGATTTATCACTTTCAACGACGACGCCAAGAGCAAACTGGTGAATGTGAAGCCGGAAACTCTCGCCCGCTACACGGCCGTTAGCCAGCAGACGGTGGAAGAAATGGTAGCGGGTGCCATCGAACGCTCTGGCGAAAATATTGGCGTGGCGATCAGCGGCTATGCCGGACCGGACGGCGGCCCCGACGGCACCCCCGCCGGTACGGTCTGGTTCGCATGGGGACATGCCCACAATATCAAAACGGCGGTAAAACGCTTTGAGGGCGACAGCGTGTCGGTGCTCCAGCAGGCGGTGGTTTACGCTATCTCAATGCTCAAGGAGTATGTCACTCATCTGCAAGATGATGATGACTAACAGACAGGTTACGTCAGCGGGATCAGGCTCCGGGCGGCCCCGGAGCTCAGGTCTGTCTTTTTCAGGCAACGTTCTGCGCCTGCGCCGCAGGGCTCACTAACGTTCGGCTGCGGCTGCCGTCCACTCCCACCGCGCTTTCCCCTTCCACCGTCACGCGGCGCACCAGGCGCGGCTGATTGCCGTAGTCATTCACTGCGTAATGCTGAGTGGCGCGGTTATCCCAAATCGCCACATCGTCCTGCTGCCACTGCCAGCGCACGGTGTTTTCCAGCCGGGTGATGCGGTTTTGCAGCAACTCGAAAATCTTCGCCGATTCTTTACTGCTAAAACCCACCAGCCGCTTGAAGAAATGCCCCAGCAGCAGCGCGCGCTCGCCGGATACCGGATGCACGTGTACCAGCGGGTGCTCCGCTTCCCAGACCGAAGAGACAAACACGTTCTGGTGGTGCTCCAGCCGGTGGGCCTCGGTCACCGTGCGTTCAGCGCCGTAATCATAATCGTTGCTATGAACCGCGCGCAGCGACTCGGCGAAGCGTTTCAGGGATTCCGGCAACTGTTCATAGGCCGCCGCGGTATTGGCCCATACCGTATCGCCGCCGTACGCCGGAATGGTTACGCCGCGCAAAATAGAAATTTTCGGAAAGGCGTCAACGAAGGTGACATCGGTGTGCCAGGAGTCGGCGCGCCCGCCGCCTTTTGAGGCATCCAGTTCAAACAGCTTACTGTTGCCTGGCGCAGGGACCGTGGGATGCGGAACAATTTTGCCAAACCGTGCGCCAAATGCCTGATGGGTTTCATCCGTCAGATGCTGCTGCTGGCGGAAGAACAGCACCTTATAGTTGATTAATGCCGCGTCGATTTGCGCGAACAGCGCCTCATCCAAATCCGGGGATAAACGCACGCCGCGAACTTCAGCGCCAATATTCCCCGCCACCGGGCGAAGGTCTAATAATGAAAAGTCGTGACCAACAGCATTAACCGACGTACTCATGCGATGTTCCTCAATAGTGAGCGGAAACATCACCTTAAAGAGCGCGGCGATCGGACCAAACTAATTTATCTGGATATCGATATGCGGTGCGCCCGCCTATTCTTTGCCAGATTGCGCAAATAGCCTGGCACCCAGGTTTTTAAACAGGCCGCAAATTAGCGCATGAAATCCGGCGAATGCGCCAGAATTTCTTATCCTTAAAGACTGACGTCGCTGCCCTGGCTACTACCGAACAGAGAAATCAACGTTAACGCAAAGATACGATGACCCTGGTGCAGGAGCACATTATGTTTTCAGGACTCAATCAATACGAAACCAAAAAGCTCGCGGCGCTGGATTTGCTGCGCCGGGATGATAAACCGCGCGATCGGGTGCTGGGCGAGTTTGCTCGTCTTGCGAGCACGATCATGGGTGTTTCTGGCTGTTTTGTAACGATTTTCGATCCCAAGTTTCAGTACATCAAATACTCAAAAAATATTCCGCTACCCGATAAGATCCCGGCGGAGGAGTCGATGTGCCAGCACTCGGTGCATTCCTGCGAATCGATTATTTGCCCCGACACCCGCCAGGATGCACGTTTTCATCATCATCCGCTGGTGCAGAGCGGCGCAGCGGTGTTTTACGCCGCCTCGCCGTTAAAAACGCACGATGAATTTGTGCTGGGTACGCTCTGTGTCACCGAACAACACCCGGTCAAACCTTCACAGGAAAAGATCGACCAGTTTCTGCATATCGCCGCCCTGGCCAGTGCTTATCTGGAAGCCTGGTATTCCGTCGGGCAGATCGATGCGTTAACCGGCCTGCCCAACCGGCAGAATTTACTCAACGAACTGGAAAGGATCGTGCAGTCGAAAACGACCGAACTGTATACACTGCTGATTTTCGACTGCATTGAGATCCCCAAGCTGTATGAGCTGTCGCGTTATTTAGGGGTTTCCGCTGTAGAAACCATGCTGCGCAACTTCGGCGCACTGCTGCGGCTGCGGCTTGATTTGAGCAGGTCGATTCCACTATATGCGTTTGCGACCGGGCGTTTCGCGGTGCTGGTGAAGGCCAGCCAGGCCAGCGCGATCGTGGAAAAAGCCGAACGAATGCCGCCGACACTGGCAAGTATTACCGGCGATATTGAGCTACAACTGCAAACCCATACCGGCTACGCGCTGTTCTGCCCGTCCCAGACCAACGGGCAGGAGGTGTTCCGCCACGTCATCAGCGCGTTGCATGAAGCCATACGCCAGGGCGTGCCGGTGAAAGCCTTTGACCCGGTACTGGATCGCAAACGCAATGACGACTTCAAACTGCTGTATGACATCGGCGAAGCCATCAAAGCGCCAAACCAGCTCTACCTGGTCTATCAGCCGAAAATTTCCCTGCATACCGGGCAAACCATTGGTGCGGAGGCGTTATTGCGCTGGGACCACCCAACGCGCGGCAACATTCCCCCTTCCACCATCGTCGCGCTGGTGGAAAGAACCACGTTGATGAGGGATATCACCCAGTGGGTGATCCGGGAAACCCTCCGCCAGACCAAAATATGGCGCGAAAGCGGTATTTATTTGCCGATCTCGATTAACGTCACGGTGAGCGACTTTTCGGTTCCCGGCTTCGCCAGCGACCTGGAAAAACAGGTGCTGAATGCCGGGTTGTCCTGCCAGGATTTCCGTATCGAATGCCTGGAAACTGACAAAGTGCTGGAAAGCGACGTGGCGTTAATGGAGCTTGATTTGCTCAAGGCGAAGGGATTTTTAATTTTGCTCGACGACTTTGGCGCGGGCTACAGCAATATTAATTATCTGCGGCGTATCCCTATCGATATTATCAAACTGGACCGCTCGCTGATTAGCCAGATAACCACTGATGAGGCCAGCCTGGTGATTGTGCGTAACGTTATCGTGATGCTGAAAGAATTGGATTATCAGGTGCTGGCGGAAGGCGTGGAGGATCGTGCGACTGCGAGAATTTTAAAAGAGTTCGGCTGTGATGAGGTGCAGGGGTTTTATTTTTCCAGGCCGCTGTTGCCGGAGAATATCCCAGAGTGGATGGAGACGACGAATGTTTTAGATGGGTTATAGGGCGCGGTGGCAAGTTATTTTCACCGCAAAAATTTTGCTGCTGTTTACTTTTTTATTCATAAAAAAGCCTCGCTATTGCGAGGCTTTACATTTACTACTCTCTGGCGAGAGCGGTAATTTATTTATGGAGGCTGCCAGAAACTTGTGCGGGCTGCACTCGAAACGCCACGTTATCTAACGTCACCATGGCCGATTTACAAAAAATACATTTTGCGCCAAATGGGTTTTGCTCCGAGACGTCAAAATGCGAAGTGCGATACTGAGAGCCATGACAGCAAGGGCAACGGAAATGAATATGTAACATAATAAGAAATTCCTCACAGCGCCGTAGCGCTGACTGTAACCAACCACTCCACTCCCTGTTCTTCGTCTACGTGTTTTTTTGAGTATGACGGCAGGAGAAGCAATGTCTGGTAAAAATTAACAATTACCGAAAAGACCGTTTTTCAGTTTTAAGCTTGATAAATCAGGATAGTCCATCCGGTAACGCTTTGTTCGATCGGTGCCAGAATATTTTATTTATTTTGACCGTCAGCGATGTTTTTTGACTGACGTGCTCTAAGATCGAGCTTGATGAGGTAAGAAAAGAAAAAACTCAAAAGGAAATATCTGAAAGATACGTGTGATGAGAATGACTTAAAAACCGCTAAAAATAACTTTATCTCTAAACCGATATTTCATTAACGCATGTTTACAGCCTATAAGCAACCCATTAATGATAAGATTCTGATAAATCATCAATTAAGCGGCCCATTCTGTTTCCTTCCGACTGACATGTGGTTGACTAACCTGACAATTCTCTCACCCATTATCATTATCTCCCTAACGGTTTTATTGTATCACCATGCTTCAGCACGCATTTTCCTGACCCCAGCAGGAATATTGTGGGTGCTGTTTCCAGGAGGACACTCGCATGAAAAAATTACTGATTTGCTGTTTGTTTGGAAATACGGCTAATTCACTGGCCAAAAAAATGCAGAAATTAGCAGACGCCCAGGGCATTGCGATGGTGATTGGCGCGGTGGGGCTGGATAATTTCGCAAGCGTGGCGCCTGCTTTTGACTGTTTTCTTGTGGCACCACACGTGCAGTACAAGCTGGACGAGCTGATAGCAGCGACGGGCGACTCGCAGTCAATCGCCATTATTGACAGCCTGCCCTACGCATCGCTGGACGCTGAGCAAGTTCTGAATTTTGCCCGTTCCCGCTTCCCCGAATTAGCTCACTGATACCCAGGAACTCATGCTCAGGGATGAGTTTATTTACCGCTATTAAGGGTGCCGGGCCAGCAGGGTATATAATCAAAAGCGTGTTATTCCTCACAGAACCGTGTAAGGTTATCGGCCATCCAAACAGGAAAGAACCTATGACCGAACGGAAAAACGTTAAAAAAGCCCGCAATTACCTCGTTACCAGCCAGTGCCCTAAGTGCGAAAAAAACTCTGAACATAGCTTCTCGCGGGTACAAAAAGGCTCCACGCTTATCTGCCCACACTGCAATCAACTTTTCCAGCCCGCTAAAAACGTCGCCGCATAATGCCTGCGTAATCGATAAACCCGCAGGGATAGACGGTGTTATCCCGGCGGGTTTGAGCCAGTTAATGCTTAATCATGACATGCCGAACAATCGTGTAATCCTCTAACCCATACACCGACATATCCTTCCCGTAGCCAGAAAGTTTCTGTCCGCCGTGCGGCATTTCGCTGACCAGCATAAAGTGGGTGTTGACCCAGGTGCAGCCGTACTGCAACCGGGCGCTTAAGCGATGGGCGCGGCCTACGTCCTGCGTCCAGACCGATGATGCCAGCCCGTACTGTGAATCGTTAGCCCACGCCAGCGCTTCGGCTTCATCGCTAAATTCCGTCACGCTGACGACCGGGCCGAACACTTCACGCTGCACGATGGCGTCATCCTGCTTCGCACCAGCCAGTACGGTGGGTTTAAAGAAGTAGCCTGGACCCTCGACTTTCTCGCCGCCCGTTACCACCTTGATATGACCCAGCGCTTTGGCGTCGTTCACCGCCTGGGTAACGCGCTCCAGATGCGCCTGTGAACTCAGCGGGCCAAGCTCGGTGGATTCATCATCCGGCGCGCCGTATTTCAGGCTGCCCACCGCGTCGCCGAGTTTTTCCACCAGTTTGGCGTAAATGCCCGACTGGGCATAAACACGGCAGGCGGCGGTACAGTCCTGCCCGGCGTTATAAAAGCCGAAGGTGCGAATGCCTTCAACCACCGCATCGAGATCCGCGTCGTTAAACACCAGAACTGGGGCTTTGCCGCCCAGTTCCATATGCGTACGCTTCAGGGTGCTGGCGGTGCGGCCCACAATGTGCGCGCCGGTGGCGATAGAGCCGGTGAGCGACACCATGCGCACTTTCTCATGCCCGGTTAACGGGTCGCCGACGTTTTTCCCGGTGCCGAACAGCACGTTCAACACCCCAGCAGGGAAAATATCTTTCGCCAGTTCCGCCAGCTTAAAGGCGGTAAGCGGCGTAATTTCCGACGGTTTGATTACCACGCAGTTACCCGCCGCCAGCGCCGGGCCGAGTTTCCAGGCCGCCATCATCAGCGGATAGTTCCAGGGAGCAATCGACGCCACCACGCCCACCGGATCGCGGCGGATCATTGAGGTGTGCCCCGGCAGATATTCGCCCGCCGCCAGGCCGTTCAGGCAGCGCGCTGCACCCGCGAAGAAGCGGAATACGTCCACTACCGCCGGGATCTCATCATTCAGTACGCAGTGGTACGGCTTGCCGCAGTTCAGTGATTCGAGTTTCGCAAAGGTTTCGCCGTTTTGCTCAATCACGTCTGCCAGCCTGAGCAGCGCTTCAGCGCGCTCTTTCGGCGAGGTTTGCCCCCACTGGTCGAAGGCGGCGTCGGCGGCGTCTACGGCGTCGTTCACCTGCTGCGCCGAGGCTTCGGGGATTTCCAGCAGCACGTCGCCCGTGGCCGGGTTGTAAACCGGCAGGCGCTCGCCTTTGCCGTCTACCAGTTGTCCATTGATCAATAATTGACTCTGCATAGCCTGCCTCATCGATATCGAATTTTATTTACCGCTACCGGCGACCATTTCGCCATCGCGCGTTAGCCACCAGGCCCCGAGGATCGGGATGGTGGTGACCAGCATCACGCAAAGCGCCACCACGTTGGTGACGGGCACATCGCGCGGTCTTCCGAGCTGGTTGAGCAACCACAGCGGCAGCGTACGTTCATGCCCCGCCGTGAAAGTGGTGACGATGATTTCGTCAAACGACAGCGCAAACGCCAGCATGCCGCCCGCCAGCAGCGCCGAACCGAGATTCGGCATAATCACGTAGCGGAAGGTCTGCCAGCCGTCAGCGCCTAAATCCATGGATGCTTCAATCAGGCTGTACGAGGTGCGCCGGAACCGGGCGATCACGTTGTTAAACACCACCACCACGCAAAACGTGGCGTGGCCCACCACGATGGTCAGAAAACCCGGTTCCAGATCCACCGTTTTAAAGGCGGTCAACAGCGCGATGCCGGTGATGATCCCCGGCAGCGCAATTGGCAGCAGCAACAGCAGCGAGATGGAATTCTTACCAAAAAAATCTCGTCGCCAGAGCGCTGCTGCAGCAAGCGTGCCAAGTACCAACGCCAGCGCGGTCGCGAGGGAGGCGATCTTCACGGATAGCATCACCGCGTCCAGGATATCGCCGCGCTGCGCCGCCACACTAAACCACTTCAGGGTGAAGCCCTGCGGTGGAAAGCTAAAGGCCGCGTCCTCGGTATTAAAAGCATAGGTGCCAATAACGAAAAGCGGCCAGTGGAGGAACACAATCGCGCCCCAGGCCGCGATTTTGAGCCATAGTGGTGCGCGTTCAGAGTGCATCGAAGGCTCCCAGGCGTTTCACGATCGCCAGATAGATTGCAATCAACACAATCGGCACCAGCGTAAACGCCGCCGCCATCGGCATATTGCCGATCGCCCCCTGCTGGGAATAGACCATGTTGCCGATGAAATACCCCGGCGGGCCAACCAACTGCGGCACGATAAAATCGCCTAACGTCAGGGAAAAGGTAAAGATGGAACCCGCCGCCACGCCCGGAATGGCGAGGGGTAAAATCACGAAGCGGAAGGTTTGGGTCGGCGTGGCACCCAAATCCGCCGAGGCCTGGAGCAGCGACGGCGGCAGACGCTCCAGCGCCGCCTGAATCGGCAGGATCATAAACGGCAGCCAGATATAGACGAACACCAGGAAGCGCCCGAAGCCGGAGGTAGACAGCGTGTTGCCGCCCACCAGCGGCAGCGTCAAAAACGCTGCCAGCGCGCCGTCTAACCCCAGGTGTTGCAGGAACCACTGCGCCACGCCGTCCTTCGCCAGCAGCAGGGTCCAGGCATAGGCTTTAACGATATAGCTGGCCCACATCGGCAGCATCACGGCGATATAAAAGAAGGCTTTCATTTTGCCGTGCACATAGCGCGCCATGTAGTAGGCAATCGGGAACGCGACAACCGCACTGGCGAGGGTCACGACAATCGCCATCGTCACGGTACGCACGATGATGTCGTAATTCGCCGGCTGGAACAGGGCGGCCAGGTTAGCCAGGGTCAGATCCGACGTCACCGACATGGTGAAGTCGTCAAAGGTGTAGAAGCCTTGCCACAGCAGGGTCAGCAGCGATCCTAAATAGACCACGCCGAACCACATCAGCGGCGGCAGCAGCAGTAACAGCAGCCACAGCGTCGGGCGCGCCCAGAAAAAGGCGGTTACACGGCGCATCAGACCAGGCTGTTGAGTGGGTTGCGGGAGCGTCATATCCATGTCATCCCTCCGCGTGCAATGGGATCATCGCGTCACGGGACCAGGAGGCCAGCACCGGTTGGCCGATATGAAACGCGCCGCCAGGCTGGGCATCATAAAGGTTGGCCTGGCTGACCAGCAGCCGCCCGCCGTCATCAAGCCGCAGTTCGAGGCGCGTCGCTGCGCCCTGGTACTGGATTTCCTGCACCGTACCCTGCACCTGAATATCGCCCGGCTGATTCAGCGCGATATGTTCCGGGCGCAGGGAATACGCCCCGCTGCCGCCCCACAGCCGCTGCACCTGCTCGTCTGTCAGCACGTTGGAAGTACCGACGAACCCGGCGACAAACGGGGTGCGCGGGCGCATATACAGTTCGCGCGGCGAATCGACCTGCTCAATACGGCCATTGTTGAACACCGCCACCCGGTCAGACATCGACAGCGCTTCGCCCTGATCGTGGGTAACGAAAATAAAGGTGATGCCCAGCTCGCGCTGGAGTTTTTTCAGCTCGCCCTGCATCTGCTCGCGCAGCTTCAAATCCAGCGCGCCGAGGGGTTCATCCAGCAGCAGCACGCGCGGCTGATTGACCAGCGCGCGGGCAATCGCCACACGCTGGCGCTGGCCGCCGGAAAGCTGAGACGGTTTGCGGGCGTGCGTAAAGCCGAGCGCCACCTGGTCCAGCGCCTGGGCCGCTTTCGCCAGCCGCGTCTTTTTATCCACGCCTTTGACCATCAGCCCATAGGCCACGTTTTCCAGCACCGACATATGCGGGAACAGCGCGTAATCCTGGAACACGGTGTTGACGTCACGCTGCCACGGCGGCAGATCGCGCGCTTCCTGGCCGAAAATACGGATTGAGCCTGACGAGAGCTGTTCAAAACCGGCAATTAACCGCAGACAGGTGGTTTTACCGGAGCCGGACGGCCCCAGCATGGAGAAGAACTCGCCATCGTTGATCTTGATGGTGACGTCATCCACCGCCCGCACGTCTCCGTACAGGCGGCTGACATGGTTAAATTCTACTGCGTACGACATGGTAACCCCGCTCAGCGTCCGCCCATGATGGCGATATAGTCCTGCGTCCAGCGGCTGTACGGAACGAACTTCCCGCCGTTGGCAACCGGGGTTTTCCAGAACACGATCTTATCGAAATAGTCGAAGCCGTTGGTTTCGCAGCCTTTATCACCCAATAGCTGGCTGGCTTTACAACCTTCCACCACTGCCGGCAGCGAGCCGAACCAGGCGGCCACGTCGCCCTGCACTTTCGGGGTCAGCGACCAGTTCATCCACTTGTAAGCGCAGACAGGGTGCTTCGCCTGGGCGTGCAGCATGGTGGTATCCGCCCAGCCGGTAACGCCCTCTTTCGGGAACACGGTGGCGACAGGCTGGCCTTCGGCTTTCAGGGCGTTGGCCTGATAGGGCCAGGCGCTGGACGCTACCACGCCTTCGTTTTTGAAATCGCTCATCTGTACGGTGGTGTCATGCCAGTAGCGGTGCACCAGCTGATGCTGATCGCGCAGTACTTTCAGCACCGCCTGGTACTGCTCTTCGGTGAGTTGGTACGGGTCGTTGATTTTTAAATCCGGCTGGGTTGTTTTCAGATACAGCGCGGCATCGGCGATATAGATTGGCCCGTCATACGCCTGTACGCGGCCCTGGTTAGATTTGCCGTCTGGCAGATCCTGCTTAACAAACAGTACGGCCCAACTATCCGGCGGGGTAGTAAAGGTTTTGGTGTTGTACATCAGCAGGTTCGGCCCCCACTGATACGGCGTGCCGTAGACTTTGCCGTCGACGTTAAACCATTCGCCCTTCACCAGCCGGGGATCAACGTTTTTCCAGTTGGGGATTTTGCTGATGTCGATGGGCTGAACGCGTTTGCCCATAATCAGCCGCAGGGAGGCGTCGCCGGAAGCGGTGACCAGGTCGTAGCCGCCTTTCGCCATCAGGCTGACCATTTCATCGGAGGTGGCGGCGGTTTTCACGTTGACTTCACAGCCGGTCTCTTTCTCAAACTGGGTTACCCAGTCGTATTGTTTGTCGGTCTGACCACGTTCGATGTATCCTGGCCAGGCGATAATATCCAGCCGCCCTTCCCCTTTGGCATCGCTGTCAGCAGCCTGAGCGGTAAGCACAGTCAGGCACAGCGCACTCAATGTGCTCAGCGCAAATTTCTTACTCATAAACGGGTACTCCTGTCTGAAGTCGTATCAGGCAGCCTTGCCGTAAAATTATGTCCCAATTAAAAAAATAGCCTTCGCCTTAAAACCATTCCTGTGAATTGGCAGGAATTTATTAAGGTTGTGACAAACCGCGCACTATTTCATGCAAGCAGCACGACAGCATTTTTAGAGTGTAGACAGGGAGTTAGCTTTTTTTGTAAATATCAACATTTCCTATGGCGATTATTTTTGGGGTTGGCAAAAATGATCTTCTATAAAAAATGGCGATATTGTTAATCGCTGAAAATAAGTTATTCAGCGAAAGAGAAAATAAAGCATCAGTACGCAAAATTAATTATTTAGCGTGTTGAGTGTGTAATTCACCGATCACCATCCCCAGGGTTTTTACCGCCTGCTCTTCCCGCTCGCCCCACGCCCAGGAAGCGTTAAAACGGAAATAGCTGTCGTAGATACGTTCAGTAGTAAACATTTTGCCCGGCGCGATGCTGATTTTATGGCTTAACGCCCGTTCGCTAAGCTGTCCGGCATCCAGGCCTTCAGGTAATTCAATCCATAAGAAATAGCCGCTTTCGCTGCGGTGGGTTTTCACTTCCGGGGGAAGATGGCGGCACAGGGATTGCCACGCCTGCTGTTTGCGCTGCGCCAGCTCGCGGCGTAAACGGCGCAGGTAATTGTCATAACGCCGTGAGGAGAGATAATCCACCAGCGCCAGTTGCATTGGCGAACTGGTAGACAGCGTGCTCATTAATTGCAACTGCTGAATACGCCGGGCATGGCGGCCCGCCGCCACCCAGCCGATGCGAAAACCCGCCACCAGGCATTTGGAAAACGACGAGCAGTGCAGCACCTGGCTTTGGGTGTCCCAGGCCAGCGCGGGCAGCGGTTTTTCCCGGCCATAATAAAGCTCGCTGTAAACATCATCCTCGATTAACGCCACGTTATGACGGGTCAACAGCGCCACCAGTTGTGCTTTCTTTTCCGGGCTCAGGGTAAACCCCAGCGGATTCTGGCTGTTGGTCATCAGCCAGCAGGCTTTGACCGGGTATTCATTCAGCGCCTGCTCCAACGCCGCCAGGTCGATACCCTGCTCCGGCGTGGTCGCTATCGACAGCGCTTTTAACCGCAACCGTTCCAGCGCCTGAAGCGCGCCGTAAAAACAGGGGTTTTCGACAATGACCCAGTCGCCCGGCTCGGTCACGGCCTGGAGGCTGAGGTTTAACGCCTCCAGCGCCCCGGCGGTGATCACGATTTCATCCGGCGAGACGTTGATCCCCTGTTGGGCATAGCGTCGGGCGATGGCATGACGCAGCGCTTCATTGCCGGGCGGCAGGTTGTCGATCACGCTCATGGCGGTGGCAGTTTTACTGACGTTCGCCAGCGAGCGGTTAAGCTGGGCCAGAGGGAACAAACGCGGATCGGGGAACGCCGAGCCGAACGGCACCACGCTGGCGTCGCAACTGGCCTGTAAGACATCGAAAATATAGGTATTGATATCCACCGTTTCACTGCGCATCACCTGGGCGGCGGGCGCGCGTGACGGCGCTGCCGGGCGCGGCGCGACGTAATAGCCCGATTGCGGACGCGCCACGATCACACCCTGGCTTTCCAGCGTCTGGTAAGCGTGGCTGACGGTCATAAAACTGATGTCGCCGCTGGCGCACTGTTCACGCAGGGAGGGAAGCCGGTCGCCCGGTTGCCAGACCCCTAATTCAATTTGATCGATAATTTGCTGCGCCAGCCGCTGGTATTTTTTCATGGTCCCTCCCGTTTGAGCCAGGAGTATAACAATATCGCAACCCTCTGCGAGCGGCAGCAAAAGCGATTAACAACTTATTCGGCTGCCAATAACAGAAAACGCGTTTTTTACTGAGAACAATCCTGAACATTTTCCAGGTCAATGGTTTGCGTTGATATATCATGTTTCACGGATACACTGCGCTTCAGGTTACTACGTCACTACAACGGAACGCGATTCATGAAAAAACTGATTGCCAGCTCACTGCTATGCTGTTTCCTCGCCGCGCCGGCTCTGGCTGCGGATAAAGTCACCACGGTGCCGGTGCAATTTGCCAAAGGCACCTCCAGCGCCCAGATGAAAGGCACCTTTGCCGGTTATGACAGCATTAACTACACCGTGACGGCGACACAGGGCCAGCAAATGACGGTGAAAATCGCTGGCAGCAACAACGCTAACTTTAACGTATTCGGCCCAGGCGCGACGCCGGGCGCAGCGGAGGCGTTAGGTTCCGGCTACGTCGGCGGTGACTGGACAGCGAAACTGCCGGCCAGCGGTAAATATACCCTTCAGGTCTTCCAGACCCGCGCCACCGCCCGTAAAGGCAGCAAAGTGCCGCATACGTTGACCGTGAGCGTTAAGTAAGTTTATGCGGCTGGGAAACCAGCCGTTTGCTTCAGGATTGCCACTCCGCCGGGAGGGTAATCATCTTTTCGTTGAGTTCCGACAGATTGCTGACGCCCAGCAGGATCATGGTCTGGCGAATCTCTTCCTGATAGATATCGATAACCCGATCGACGCCTTTCTCCCCGCCTGCCGCGACGCCCCATACCCAACTGCGCCCCAGCGTGACGGCATCCGCGCCCATGCATAGCGCTTTGATCACATCCACGCCGGAACGAATGCCGCCGTCGAGGAAAATTTCACACCGATCGCCCACCGCTGTCTTTAACGCCGGTAAACAACTCACCGCGCTTTTTGTGGAATCCAGTTGCCTGCCGCCGTGGTTGCTGACGATAATCCCGTCCACGCCACAGTTGACGGCGTTAAGCGCATCCTCCACCGTTAATATCCCTTTGATGTAGAGTTTTTTCGGCCAGCGTTCGCGCAGCTTTGTTAAATCTTCCCAGGTGGCGGATAAATTCGACAACTCCTTATTAATAAATTCGCTATGCGATAACGCGCTGTTCCCTTCAGCGATGCCGACGAAATTACGAAACCCAATCGGATCGCCGGAGGTAATATCCATCAGCCAGCGCGGTTTAGTCATTGCCTCAAACGCGTTGCGCAATGTGATTTTCGGCGGTATCGACATGCCGTTGCGTAAATCACGTAGCCGATTAGCATTTAACGGCACGTCGATGGTTAATACCAGGGCGTCGCACGCGGCTTTTTCCGCCCGCTCAATTAATCCGTCGACAATGTCTTTATTGCGCCATAAATAAAGCTGAAACCATAACGGCCCCTGCGCCACTTGCTTAATATCCTCAATGGAATACGACGATGAGGTGCTAATGGTATAAACCAGCCCGCGTTTACCGGCGGATTTTACCGCCGACACTTCGCCTTTATTCCCTACCACGCGGACTAACCCTGCCGGGCCGAGAATAATCGGCAGCGGGAAATCCCGCCCACAAAAGTGAGCGGAGGGATCCTGTTTTGACACGTCCACCAGCGAGCGAGGGTTAAAAAATACGCGCTGAAAATCGCTTTCGTTATGGCGCAGCGTCACTTCATGCCCTGCGCCGCCGTCGACAAAATCAAAAATCATTTTCGGCACATTACGTTTCGCCATCAGCCGCATATCGGCAATGCTGGGCACCTGTTCCAGTTTGCTTTTGTTGTCCCTTTTGAATAACGATGATGCCAGTAATTTATACGTCTCTAATGACATAACTCATTCCTCGCTGAGCACTAACTTCTTCTCGTAGTTAATTAACAGGCTGCAAACCAGGTAGCACAATCCGCAGGCGGCAAACAGAATCAACGCCGCAAAATAGGAACCGGTCATGCTAACAACCACACCGGTTACCAGCGGAATAATGATCCCGCCGACGTTAGAAAACATATTCATCATGCCGCCCAAAATACCCGCCTGGCTGCGCACGGTTAAGGTGCCCGGCAGCGACCAGTACAATCCCAGGAAGCGCCCAAAAAACAGGGTGATCGCCAGTAGCACAATGGCGGCGTTAGCGCTTTCCACAAAGGCCACCGCGAAAATCGCCAGGGTGGCAATCGCCGCCGAGATGCCCAGCAGCGTGCGCATCACCACGTTCTGACGATAACCGCGACGCAGCCCTTTTTGCGCCAGCCAGCCGGCAAAATTTTCACCGAAGAAACCGGAAATATAAATAAAAAACGACGCGCTGGCTAAGCCGTGAATATCCAGGCCACGCGCCTGAAATAAATAGAGCGGACCAAAGGTTAATAATCCGTAGAACAGCATATTGGCGGTCATAAAGCCGACGGCCATAAACCAGAATGTACGGTGTTTAAGGAAATTTACCGGTTTGCCGATCAGCGCTTTTTGTTCTTCCTGGCTGTCTTCTTTACGATGCTCTTTAGCAATATATTGTGCTTCCAGTTCATTCACTTTCGGGTGCTGTTCCGGCTTATCACGTATATAACGATGGATCACAAACCCTGCCCCGGCGGTAATAATCGCCACGGCGATAAAGGATTCGCGCCAGCCGCCTAATAAACTGATTAACCCGGCAACAATTAAACTGCCAAATGCCGCACCCAGCGTGGACGAGGAGTCCATTAATACTGCGCCCCTGGCGCGGTCTTTTAACGGCAGCCACAGCGCAGCCAGTTTTGCGCCGGTGGGATATTGCGGCGCTTCCGTCGCCCCTAATCCCAGGCGGGCGATCAGCATCATGGTGAAATTCAGCGCCAGCCCTGTGGCTAACTGGCAAACCGACCAGAGCGTTACCGCCCAGGTTAATATCCGGCGCGGCCCAATTTTATCCGCCAGCCAGCCGCCGGGAATTTGAAATAACGCGTAGGTCCAGAAAAATGAGCTTAATAATAACCCCTGCATTTGCGGGCTTAAATCAAACTCTTTAGCAATAAGCGGCATCCCAATGGAGAGAGAAATACGGTCGATATAACTTAACGCGCCCACAAACAATAACAGCACAAATGTTTGCCAACGTACTTTGGTCATTTTAGTGGTATTCGCAATGCTGATTGGGTTTTCCATACACGCACCGTTCATATGTTCATTAAGTGAGCATTTAGTTAAGCAGAGCGCAGGAAAATTAACCAGTGATCACAATCACGTAAACGATCATTAACCGTAATTTCTCATTTTGCGGAAAACAATGAGACTTAAATCACTAAATATCAGCCTTAAAAGCAGTGCTAATGATTTCATATTGAACTTATGAACAACATATTTTTAACCGTTGCACGTTTGCGACGTTGAATTTCATATAAGTCAATTAGTGACACTCACTTGCAACCATAACAAAAATAAAATATCAGAAGATTACATCAACTGTTATAGCCAAATACCCCACCACTGTTTCTTATCATCCGCCTCGCCTGGGCCTATCCTCCCGCCAGAGCTATTGTCAGGAGTCAGGCATGTTTGATTTGGATGCGTTTCACTTAGCGCGAATACAGTTCGCGTTTACCGTTTCTTTCCACATAATCTTCCCCGCCATTACCATTGGTCTCGCCAGCTATCTGGCGGTGCTGGAAGGCATGTGGCTGAAAACCAAAAATCCGGTATGGCGTTCGCTGTACCACTTCTGGTCGAAAATTTTTGCCGTTAACTTCGGGATGGGCGTGGTGTCGGGGCTGGTGATGGCCTATCAGTTCGGCACTAACTGGAGCGGATTTTCTCAGTTTGCGGGCAGTATTACCGGCCCGCTGCTGACCTATGAAGTGCTGACTGCGTTCTTCCTCGAAGCCGGTTTTCTGGGCGTGATGTTGTTTGGCTGGAACAAAGTCGGGCCGGGGCTGCACTTTTTCTCGACCTGCATGGTGGCGCTGGGCACGCTGATGTCCACTTTCTGGATCCTCGCGTCTAATAGCTGGATGCAGACGCCCCAGGGCCACGAAATCATTAACGGCCAGGTGGTACCGGTGGACTGGTTCGCGGTGATCTTTAACCCGTCGTTCCCCTACCGTTTATTCCATATGACCATCGCCGCGTTTTTGAGCAGCGCCCTGTTTGTCGGCGCGTCGGCGGCCTGGCATTTGCTGCGCGGCAACACTACCTCCGCCATCCGCACCATGTTTTCGATGGCGCTGTGGATGACGCTTATCGTCGCGCCCATCCAGGCGCTGGTGGGCGATATGCACGGGCTGAATACGCTCAAGCACCAGCCGGCGAAAATTGCCGCCATTGAAGGCCACTGGGAAAACCCGCCCGGCGAGCCGACGCCGTTGCTGCTGTTCGGCTGGCCGGATATGGAGCAGGAGCGCACCCGCTACGGGCTGGCAATCCCGGCGATCGGCAGCCTGATTTTGACCCACAGTCTCGATAAACAGGTTCCGGCGCTGAAGGAATTCCCCAAAGCCGATCGCCCTAATTCGCCGATTGTGTTCTGGTCGTTCCGCATTATGGCCGGGCTGGGCATGTTGATGCTGCTGCTCGGGGCGATGGCAGTGTGGCTGCGCTACAAACAGCGCTTGTACACCTCGCGGCCTTTCCTGCGTTTTGCGCTGTGGATGGGGCCTTCGGGGCTGATCGCTATTCTGGCGGGATGGGTAACCACCGAAGTGGGCCGCCAGCCTTGGGTCGTGTATGGCCTGCAACGCACCGAGGATGCGGTGTCTGCCCACGGCACGCTGCATATGAGCATCAGCCTGCTGGCGTTTTTCGTGGTGTATATGTCGGTATTTGGCGTCGGGTACAGCTATATGGTGCGCCTGATTAAGAAGGGCCCGCAGCCCGAGGACGCGCTGCCACCGGTTAATGGCACCCCTGCCCGACCGCTGTCTGCCGCAAGCCAGTCAACCTCCGGGGAGGCCGTATGACTTTCGATTTCGCCATTATCTGGTTCGTGATTATCGTATTCGCCACCCTGATGTATATCGTGATGGACGGTTTCGATTTGGGGATTGGCATCCTGTTCCCGTTTATCCGCGATAACGACGACCGCGACGTGATGGTCAACAGCGTTGCGCCGGTATGGGACGGCAACGAAACCTGGCTGGTGTTGGGCGGCGCAGGGCTGTTCGGCGCGTTTCCGCTGGCCTATGCGGTAATTGTCGATGCGCTGACTATTCCGCTATCGCTAATGCTGATTGGGCTGATATTCCGTGGCGTGGCCTTTGAGTTCCGCTTTAAAGCCACGCCAGGCCACCGACCGTTCTGGGATAAAGCCTTTATGGCCGGTTCGATTCTGGCGACCTTCTGCCAGGGCGTGGTGGTCGGCGCGGTGGTCAGCGGATTTGAGGTAACCGGACGCACCTTCAGCGGCTCGCCGCTGGGCTGGCTGACGGCGTTCAACCTGTTCTGCGGCGTAGGGTTAGTGGTGGCTTATGCCCTGCTGGGCGCAACCTGGCTGGTAATGAAGAGCGAAAACCCGCTGGAACAGCGAATGCGCGCCCTGACCCGCCCGCTGCTGCTGGCGCTGCTGGTCGTGATTGCCGGGATCAGCCTGTGGACGCCGCTGGCCCACGCAGAGATCGCCGCACGCTGGTTTACCCTGCCGAATCTGTTCTGGCTGCTGCCAGTGCCGCTGCTGGTTATCGTGTTCAGCCTGTGGCTGTGGCGCTGCGTGGCGGATAGCCGCAGCCAGACGCTGCCGTTTGTCCTGACGCTCGGGCTGATTTTCCTGGGTTTCAGCGGATTAGGGATCAGTATCTGGCCGCAGATTATCCCGCCGCACATCAGCATCTGGCAGGCCGCCGCGCCCGCGTCCAGCCTGAGCTTTATGCTGGTCGGCGCGCTGCTGATTATCCCGATTATTTTGATTTACACCTTCTGGAGCTACTACGTGTTTCGCGGCAAGGTGCAGCACGGTGAGGGGTATCACTGATGAAAACTACACTTTGGCCGAAACGGCTGTTCTGGCTGGTGGTAATTTGGGGAGGCAGCGTGTTAACGCTGGCTGCGGTGGGCCTGTTTTTTCGGGTGATTATGGCAGCCGCCGGGTTTAAATCCCATTAGGATCGCGCAGTAAAACATGCCCAACCTCAACCCAATGGCAATCAACACGCTTCTTCGTGAGACTTTGCAAAACTGACACCGGGTTTGCAGGCATTTAAAAATCGCAATAAAAAACCTACGTTATTATTGCGAAATTAGCGCCACCTGCCACACGGAGCAACCTGATGACAAAGAAGCTGATAAGCGCCCTGCTGCTATGCACGGCGCTTTTTTCCGGCCAGAGCGCGGCACAGCGCAATGGGCTCGTGTTTTATAAAGTGCAGAGCGCGGATACCACGTTACGCCATGCGGCTGACAGCGATGAAATAAGAAGCGCCGCCGAAGAGGCAGCGCTGGATGTGCGGGAACATCATCACGGGTCTAACTCCCGCAAGCCGGGGACGCACCAGAATTAACGGCTCAGACTGAAAACAGCCCGCGCAGGTGATGCGGCTCGCTGCGCTGATACTGCGGGGCGACGGCGATTTTGCTGCCGAGCTTTGCTGCCGCATGCCACGGCCAGCGCGGATTAAACAAGATCCCACGCGCCAGGGCGATAAACTCCGCCTGGCCGGTGGCGATAATCGCTTCCGCCTGTTCCGGTTCGGTGATCAGCCCCACGGCGATAACGGGCGTCTTCACCTGTTGCTGGATCTGCTGGGCGAAAGGCACCTGGTAGTTCGGGCTGACGGTAATTTGCTGCGCCGGGGATAAACCGCCGGAAGAGACGTGAATATAGGCGCTGCCGCGCGTTTCCAGCGCTTTCGCCAGTTGAATCGAGCTGTCGATATCCCAGCCCCCTTCCGCCCAGTCAGTGGCGGAAATACGCACCCCTACCGGCAGCGACACGGCGGCTTTAACGTCATCAAAAATCTCCAGTACCAGCCGAATACGGTTCTCCAGGCTGCCGCCGTAATTGTCCGTGCGCTGGTTCGACAGCGGCGACAGGAACTGATGCAGCAGATAACCATGCGCAGCGTGCAGTTCAATCAGATCGAAACCCGCTTTTTGCGCCCGGCGCGCCCCGTCCACAAATGCCTGTTTGATCTGCGCAATATCTTCTGTGGTCATGGCTTTTGGCGCGCGGTATTCGCCAAAGCCCAGTGCCGACGGCGCAAGGGTTTCCCAGCCGCCTTCGCTATCTGACAGCGATTTGCCGCCTTTCCACGGCGCATCCACCGAGGCTTTACGCCCCGCATGGCCGAGCTGTATGCCGAGTTTAACAGGCGACCAGCGGCGAATAACCTCAACTTCCTGCTGCAACGCATCGCCCAGTTCGTCGCTCCAGATCCCTAAATCCCAGGGAGAGATACGCCCTTCCGGCGTCACGGAGGTGGCTTCAATAATCAGCAGCCCGGCCCCTGACTGCGCCAGGGTGCCGAGATGCACACGGTGCCAGTCTGTCGGCGCGCCATTTTCGGCGGAATACTGGCACATCGGCGCGATAATAATGCGGTTATTCAGCGCAAGCTCGCCAAGATGACCAGCGGAAAACAGGTGACTCATCACAAACCTCCAGGGATGGTAATTCCAGTAAATAAACGCTGTGGTCCAGTATAGAAAGGAACCGCCTGTTTCTGTTGGCGATTTTTGCGGCTAACGCCAGGGCGCTTAATATCCGGTTACGGGCTGTTTCCAGAAAACGCACAATATTTACGAATATAGAGCTGTTTGTAGAAAAAGTAGCTTGATTTTCCACCAGGCAACCGCGTTACAATTATGCCTTCGCGCTCAAGGCTGAAAGGCCGGGCGTTTCAGGATTAATTATCAGATTATTTCCCCAGGGCACGAAAAGGGGGCGAAATAAATGAATTTTAAGTCCATTTGCATCGATGATGCGTCAGTTGTATCGGCCTTTGCGCCCTGAATTCTTGCCGCTTACCGGCCCGACAAATCCATTTGCTAAACTTAAGAGTAACGCTTTCATAAAAAGCTACTCTGGAGGTTGTTATTAGTATGCTTAATCAGACATCTCGACTCACATTATCGGAATCAGAAGCTTACGAAGAAGACGTTCGGTATGAGTTCGATCCCTGTGAGCTCAAGCTGGATGAGATGGTCGAAGCGGAACCGCTGCCCGAGCTGATTGAAGGCATGCCTGCTCCTGATGCGCTGACACCGGCGGATCGTTATCTGGAGCTGTATGAGCATGTGCAGTCTTCACGCATGTTTCCTGACAGCAAAACCTTTGCCGACTGCGCGCCAAAAATGACGCCGCTGGCGATTTTAATGAACTATCGTCGTGCGAAACGCTATCCGGGTTTCCAACTGGAGAAATTCGTATACGACCATTTTCATCTGCCGCGAGACTACAGCAAAGAGTACATCTCCGACCCGGACCGCAGTCTGAAAGACCATATCGACAGCCTGTGGCCGGTACTGACCCGTGAGCCGCAGGAGCATATCGAGTTCTCGTCGCTGCTGCCGTTGCCTCAGTCCTATATTGTTCCGGGGGGGCGATTTCGCGAGGCCTATTACTGGGACTCCTACTACACCATGCTGGGGCTGGCGGAAAGTGGCCGCAACGACCTGCTGCGCTGCATGGCGGATAACTTTGCATGGATGATCGAAAACTACGGTCATATCCCCAACGGTAACCGTACCTATTACCTCAGCCGCTCGCAGCCGCCGGTGTTCGCCCTGATGGTGGAACTGTTTGAGGAAGACGGGGTACGCGGCGCGCGGCGCTATCTCGATCATCTGCTGATGGAATACGCTTTCTGGATGGACGGCGCCGATAGTCTGGATTTCAACCAGGCCTACCGCCGTGCGGTAAAAATGCCGGATGGCGCGCTGCTTAACCGTTACTGGGATGACCGCGATACGCCGCGCGATGAATCCTGGTATGAGGACGTGGAAACCGCCAAACTGTCTGGTCGCCCGGCGAGCGAAGTGTATCGCGATTTACGCGCGGGCGCGGAATCCGGCTGGGACTACTCGACCCGCTGGCTGCGCGATGCCGACCGTCTGGCGAGTATCCGCACGACCCAGTTTATCCCGGTGGATCTCAACGCGTTCCTCTACAAGTTAGAGACCGCGATTTCCAATATTGCAGGCTTGAAGCAGGACGCCATCATGGCGGCCCGCTTCCGCGAAAAAGCGCTGGCCCGCCGTAACGCCATGAACCGCTACCTGTGGGATGACGCCACCGGCACGTTCCGCGATTACGACTGGCGGCGCGAATGCCTGGCCTCATTCTCTGCAGCCTGCGTCGTGCCGCTGTATGTCGGCATGGCAACTCACGAACAGGCGCAGAAAATCGCGGTTAACGTGCGCGAGAGGTTGCTGACGCCTGGCGGTATTCTGGCGACCGATGTGGAAAGCGATCAGCAGTGGGATAAACCCAACGGCTGGGCGCCGCTACAATGGATGGCGATCCAGGGCTTTAAAAACTACAGCGAGGACGGCCTGGCGGACATCATTGCCCATAACTGGATGCGCACCGTGAAGCGCGTGTATATGGAGCAAAACAAGCTGGTGGAAAAATACCATATCGCGGATTACGCACCGCAGCCCGGTGGCGGGGGTGAGTATCCGTTGCAGGATGGGTTTGGCTGGACCAACGGCGTAACCCGCCGGTTAATCAGCCTGTACGGGGAACCGTAATACAACAGCGCCGCCTTTCAGGCGGCGCTGTTGTTTTCAGGCTTTGCGGCCCGGTAAGGTTTTTAGCAGCTCATCGGGGCTGATAGAGCCCACCACGCCGCTACCCGGCAGCGGCATCTTCAGAATGTGATTTTTGATTTTGCCGATAACGTGCATTTCGCACGGACGACAGTCAAATTTCAGCGTCAGCACTTCATCGCCGTGGATCAGCTGCATCGGCGTGGCCTTCCAGCTCTTAATCGACCCTTTCGCCTGTTTCGGGCACAAATTAAAGGCAAAGCGCAGGCAATGTTTGGTGATCATCACCGGCACGTCGCCTTTTTCCTGATGGGCTTCATACGCCGCGTCGATCAGCTGTACGCCATAGCGATGGTAAAACTCGCGCGCTTTATGGTTATACACGTTCGCCAGGAAGCTTAAGTGGCTGTCCGGGTAGACCGGCGCAGGTTCGCTCACCGCTTTGCGGGTCGCACGCTGATAGGCCGCCAGCCGGGCTTCATCTAACGCCTCGCCGGTTTCGCGGCGCAACTGGTTAAGCAGGCTGTTCGGCACAAACAGGGCGCCAGGCAAGTTAATCGTCACCGCGCGGGCGTAATACATCGTCTGACCGAGTTTTGTGACACCGTCACGCAGGCTGTTGTACGCTTTTTCCGGGTTATTGGCCTCGCTGAATTCCCCGTCCAGGGTGCGCGTCACGCTGACGCCCTCTTCGGAGGTCATGGTCAGGATAAGCTGTTCCTGCCAGCCGCCCAGTTCGATGTCCACTGCCACCCGGCGCTCGCTGGAGGTTTTCAACAGCGCCTGCTGCCAGTTGTGATCGAGGTTGCGGTTCAGCGGATGGTGTGGACGCAAGGTTTTCAGCGCATCCGGCATGTCGTTTGGCCAGACGCGGTAACGGCTTTCGGTGAGTTTTTCCACGGTATTGGCACGGAACCCGACGGCTTCACGTTTTACCAGCACGTTCAGCCCGTCGCCATTTGACAGCGGCTCCGTGACGTCCACGTCCAGATAATCTTTCGCCACTTTCATCACTTCACCCACCGGCAGACCGATAAACTTCGGTGAGTCAAACGCGCCGATATCAATTTTGCGGGCGTTAACGAAATAGTCAGTGCTGCCGCGATGGAAGGTTTTATCCGGCGACGGCACAAAGTAGTGCTGGGTCACGCCCGCCGAGGCGCGCGCCAGGTCGCCGCGCTGCTCCATCACTTCGTCCAGCAACTGGCGATAGTACGCGGTGATGTTTTTCACGTAGCTCATGTCTTTGTAGCGCCCTTCGATTTTGAAGGAGCGTACGCCTGCATCGACCAGCGCCGCCAGATTGGCGCTCTGATCGTTGTCTTTCATCGACAGCAGGTGTTTTTCATAGGCCACCACGCGGCCCTGGTCGTCTTTCAGGGTGTACGGCAAACGGCAGGCCTGGGAGCAGTCGCCACGATTGGCGCTGCGGCCCGTCTGGGCATGGGAGATATTGCACTGCCCGGAATACGCCACGCACAGCGCGCCGTGGATAAAGAACTCAATGGTCGCGTCGACGCTGTCGTGAATGGTTTTAATCTGGTCAAGATTCAGTTCGCGCGCCAGCACAATTTGCGAGAACCCGACGTCAGAGAGAAACCTGGCTTTTTCCACGCTGCGGATATCGCACTGGGTACTGGCGTGCAGCTCAATCGGCGGGATATCCAGCTCCAGCACGCCCATGTCCTGGACAATCAGCGCATCGACGCCCGCCTGCCACAACTGGTGGATCAGCGCCTGCGCCGGTTCCAGTTCATCATCATGAAGAATGGTGTTGAGCGTCACGAAGACCTTCGCGCCATAGCGATGGGCGAACGGCACCAGCTCGGCGATATCCCGCAGGCTGTTGCTGGCGTTGTGGCGCGCGCCAAAGCCCGGGCCGCCGATATACACCGCGTCGGCGCCATGAAGGATCGCTTCACGGGCGATGGCGGTGTCGCGTGCCGGGCTCAGAAGTTCAAGATGATGGGAGTGCAGGCGCATGTTTTATCGTTATCCAGTATTTGAAATGGCGGCTATTGTAGTCACAAGGCGGGCAGATCAGAAGTATTACGTGTCTTTTGCCGTTCTGCGGCAATGCTTCGCGTTTTTTGTTGGTTTGGCGCAGACAAAATCCGCGCTAAGGTGAAGGCGTATTCCTTCTTGTTCGAATACCCATATCGTCGTGTGGTTATTGATTTTTATTACCGCAAGTTAACAGCTTGCGGTTTTTTTTTGTCATATCCGCGCGTAATGAATTAACGAATGAAAGCGTACCGGTTGTGCTGTCTGGTTGCGATAGGCATGCGCCTGGTCGGCGTGAAAGCGCTGGCCCTCTCCCGCGGAGAGCGTTTGCCACACTCCCTGTAGCTGCAACGCTAACTCGCCGCTAATCACTACCACGTGTTCTATAACACCGAGTTCATGGGCTGATGATTCGCTCATCGCACCGGGAGCCAGCGTGACCACCAGCAGATCAAAACCCAGGTGTTCATCAAACGGGAATAGCGGTTCAGCGGTCATGCCCTGATGGGCATCATATACCGGGCGTTCACTGGCCAGCGGTGGGGCGATAAACGCCGAAAACGGTACGTTAAACCCGGTGGCGATTTTCCACAGCGTCGCCACCGTCGGGCTTGATTCCTGGCGCTCAATTTGCCCCAGCATCGCCTTGGATACGCCGGTCTGTTGTGCGGCCTGGGTTAAACTCCAGCCGCGTGCCTGGCGCAGCGCTTTCAGCGTATCGCTTAAATGGGCGGCACTATCCATCACATTCCCCAACGGCTAAAAAATGCCAGTTTACCTGCTTGTGCGTTATAGCGCACAGTGTTATTTTTCATGGACGCTATAACGCACAACGGACATAAACGATGCGTCAATTCACTTTTCCCACGTTACTGGCCGGCTTGGTCGCCGTACTGGTGGGCTACGCCAGCTCCGCTGCCATTATCTGGCAAGCCGCGGCGGCAGCAGGCGCGAATGCAGATCAGATCGCTGGATGGATGACCGCGTTGGGCATCGCGATGGGCGTCAGTACCCTGGGATTATCACTGTGGTATCGCGCACCGGTATTAACTGCCTGGTCGACGCCCGGCGCGGCGTTGCTGGCGACCAGCCTGCACGGCGTGACGATGAATGAAGCCATTGGCGTGTTTATCTTCGCCTCCGCGCTGATTGTGCTGTGTGGCGTCACCGGCCTGTTTGCCCGGCTGATGACGCTGATCCCTCACAGCCTGGCCGCCGCGATGCTGGCCGGCATTTTACTGCGCTTTGGCCTTGATGCTTTCGCCACCCTGCCCGCTAACGGCTTGCTGTGCGGCGTTATGTTGATCGCCTGGCTTATCGCCAAAGCCATTGCGCCGCGTTACGCCATCGTCGCGACGCTTGTCGCCGGGCTGGCAATTTGCCTGGTGACCGGGCAGTTTTACACCAGCCAGACGGATATCACGCCTGCGCTGCCCGGCTTTACCCTGCCGCACTTTACGCTGCAAAGTTTACTCGGCATCGGCCTGCCGTTTTTCCTGGTGACCATGGCGTCGCAGAACGCGCCCGGCGTGGCGACGCTAAAAGCCTCGGGCTATCAGGTGCCGGTATCGCCGTTGATGACGGTCACCGGGCTGATTGCGCTGGTGATGGCGCCGTTTGGCGTGTTTTCCGTGTGCATTGCCGCGATCACGGCAGCGATTTGCCAGAGCCCGGATGCGCACCCTGAGATGAATAAACGCTGGCTGGCCTCGGCGGCGGCAGGCGGATTTTATCTGCTGGCTGGCGTGTTCGGCGGCGCAATCACCGCGCTGATGACGGCGCTGCCGCTCGCCTGGATCCAGATGCTGGCGGGCCTGGCGCTGCTGGGCACCATCGGTGGCAGCCTGCACCAGGCGCTAACACATGAAACCGATCGCGATGCTGCGATTGTGACGTTTTTAATTACCGCATCGGGCATTACGCTGGGCGGAATTGGCTCGGCATTCTGGGGATTAATTGGCGGCGGAATAAGCTTTGTGGTATTGGGAATGGCGCGGAGCCGGGGAAATAAAAAAATGTAACGCGCGATAAAACCTATTTAACGGGGGAGCGAACTCCCCCGAATTTATTATTGCTTTTTGGTGACATCAAACATTTTGGCGTCGGTCGCCATATCGTCGACAACTTGTTTTAAGTTTTCTAAAGCCATGGGGGTATTTTCGTTGTTCAGGTCTTTGCCTTCACCTTTACGCACCACTTTAAACACCGGCTTTTTAGTGGCGGCGTCAATTAGCTCGCCTTCAAAATAAAGGTTGGTATCCATTGTGCGATGGCCCGTGGCCATTTGCGTTCCGGCGACTAACAGCGCGACCGGCACCACTTCATAGAACTGCAAACCTTCTTTACTGCTATCAACACCGGTGATCGCGCCACGGAAGATCAAGCTGCGCGGCCCTGGGGTCGCGACCAGTGGCTTACGTTCTGCTGCCGCCGCTTTCATCTGCTGATTGGTATAATTAAGCAATTGCGTCAGAACCTTCTCACCAACCTGCGTGGTGGGTTTAGGAACCGGGTAGTACACGATCGGGTTATAGACAATGCTGTCATAATTATTTGGATTAAAGTCAGGTGCAACCCAACGCATCACGGTTTTGCCGGTGGATGAAGTTGTTTCCTGTAAGCCTGAGTAGTCTTTCAAAAAACCGGAGTATTTTTCCGGTGAAGTGACTTTTGAAGCACAGCCTGCAAGCGCGAGCGCTGCGCAAAGCACCGAAGCCTTAACAAATAAAGAGGTTCTCATTTTTTGCACCTGTAATTGCACATAAGCAGACAAGTTATAGCAAAGCTATCAAAGAGTTTTGAGGCATAAATAGCTATCTGAGAAAAAATCCGATTACCTGAGCAAATTTAAGGCAGTAATATTTTTCTGCCAAATGAAATCATTATACGTATTTCAAGTTTTAATTAGCAGAGTAAGCAATCGGCAGGAAAGAAAATGGCTGGCGCGAGAGGATCGCGCCAGCGGGATATTAAGGTTTGCGCGCCAGCAAGGTGGCAAAACGTAATTTAATGCGGTTACCCGCTTCATCAGTACGGTGCAACTCACCCGGCTCTTCGTTGTATTTCACAACTTCCCAACCGGCATAGTAGCCGCTCAGCTCACCCTCGCGGAACGCGAACGGGAAGCCAACAGTGCACGGGAAGTCTTCGGTATCCATCGCCGCGACAATCAGGTTATAGCCGCCGCTTTTGGTGCAGCGCTGCATATTGTCAATCAGGCCCGCAATGGTGGTCGATTCAAGGAACATCATCACCACGGTGGAAAGAATGAAATCATACTCACCGTCGAATTTCAGGCTGTTCAGATCGCGCACGTCGCTTTGCAGATTGTGCAGCCCTTCCGCTTCCGCCACGCGTTGCAGATTGGCGATGCTCATCGGATTTTTATCCCAGGCGGTGACGTCAAAACCGTTGGCCGCCAGGTACAGGCTGTTGCGGCCATTACCGCAACCCAAATCCAGCACCTTGCCAGGGGTCAGGAAAGGCATGGCAGCGACAACGTCAGAGTGCGTGCGGGTTAAGCCATATTTGTCGGTAAAATAATTTTCATCACGAATGGTCATAGTGATTCCTTAGAAGTATGAGAAACAGAAGTACGAATCAAGAGTTTGCCCTGGCACAACAAAATCAGCGTGCGAACGAGCAGCAGGCCGATAAGTACGTTACTGCTGATAAACAGCGGCAACATCAAAAAATGAAAAACGCCGTCCGGCGCGGCATGCCCAAGATGCAGCGCGGTCGTGGCCAGCGCCGACAGGCCGAACGAGAAGCTCCAGAAGGTGGGGTTAAACGGCTGGGACAGATACCACGGCGCCAGGCGGATCATAAACAGCGCCTGCAACAAACCATAGCCGAACAGCATTTTCGCGAACATATCCGCCTCGCCGCCGTTAACGCTTAGCAGCGCGCTACAGGCCACCAGCGCCGGGGCCATCTGGATGCCGAGCGAGGTGCGCACCGCCGGGGGCATTTCCCCTGCGCTGCGCATACGGTGCAAAATCGCCGGTTCCAGGCTCAGCCAGGACAATACCCCGGCCCCTAAAAACAGAATGCCTAAATCATGGAAACCCAGCGCGCCGCAGGCCATGGTGCTGATAAAGTTATTAGCGACGGTGGGTAAATAGAGCCCCGGCGTGGTGGCTTCATGGGGATGCTTCCCGCGCCACAGCCCGGCGTTTTGCCAGGCGGCATACAGCAACTGGCTCACCGCGCCGATGCTGAACAGTGCCACCGCCAGCGGGCGCACCCACGGGGCCAATCCAATCGATACCAGCATGGTGGTGGCCGGGAACAGGCTCACGTAGCTGCTCATCAGCGGATGCAGGATCTCCGCTTTTACCGTCTGCGGGTGCGCCATCAGACGCCAGACAAACGCCACCGCCAGCAAAAACCAGATCAGCGTCGCCAGCGCCACCAGCCCTTCGCCGATCCAGGGCGATACCGGCCAGATTGTCGGCGCGTAACGCCAGGAAAAGCCGATCCCGATAGTGCCCAATACCATGCCGAAATACCCGGCAGGCAGATTCAATAGGGTTGATGACGCGCTGGCGGATTGCCAGGCAATGGTTTTATTCATTTTGTTTAAAGTTTAAAAATATATTTGATATGCATTTTATGGGACTCCGGCGCGAATTACCATAACCCGCAGGTTGCTGAAAAGTTTGCTACGGTTAGTCAATGCCCATAACGGAGCCATTAGCATGGAAAAATACCGGTTAACGGACGCCACCAGAACGCTTGACTATCAGGAAAATGGCGTCACTCACAAATTTACTCTGCGCCAGATAGAAGCGCTGCGTGATTTTAGTGATATCAAAGCGGGAACCCTGGGCGGCTGGCTGGAGAATGAAAGCAATCTTAGCCATGACGGCGACTGCTGGATTTACGATCACAACAGCGCGGTCTTCGCCGGCGCAAGCGTCAGCGGCAATGCGCGTGTTACCCAGCCCTGCACCCTCAGCCACGGCGCATCGCTCGCCGATGAGTGCTGGGCAGATCGCGCGGATATCAGCCACGGTGCGGCTGTATACGATCGCGCCATGATCCAGGCATCCCAGGTGCGGGGTGAATGTCGGATTTATGGCGATGCGCGGGTAATGCACCAGAGCCAGGTGATCGCCGCCGTGGGGTTGACCGAAGACCGCGACCAGCGGCTGCAAATCTACGATAACGCCACGGTTAACGCCTCACGCATCGTCCACCAGGCGCAAATCTATGGCCGGGCGCTGGTGAACTACGCGTTTATCGAGCATCGCGCCCAGATCTATGAGGATGCGATTTTAGAAGGCAACGACGAAAACAACGTCTGGGTCTGCGACTGCGCGCAAATCTACGGCCAGGCGCGGATTGTTGCCGGAGCCGAGATCGACCAGTGCCCCACCATCCGCTACAGCTCGCAGGTGTTCGGCAACGCGGTGATTGAAGGCGACTGTGTATTGAAACATCACGTACACGTGTTTGACGACGCGGTGATTACCGGTGGCCCGGTGCAACTGGACGACCGGATAAAGATTTGCGGCCATGCGCGGGTGACCGGCAACGTATTGATTGAAAATCAGGTCACAGTCATGGATAACGCCGTGATAGAAGCCTTTAACGGCGATCCGCTGCATCTTCGCGGCGCGAAAATCCTCAACGGTGACCAGTATATTACCCGCACGCCGGTTATCGGGGCGATTTAATGCCCGGTTTGTGATGGCTTATCAATGATGCGCGCATAAATATTCTGATCGTGAAACGCGCCGTTCAGGTATTCCGCCTGCTTCAGGCAACCTTCCAGAACAAACCCGTTGCGCAGCGCCACCTGGTTGCTGGCATGGTTGGTGACGATGCACTTAATCACGAAGCGGCGCACGCTGCCTTCGTTGGCGTAATGCTGCATCATCGCCTGTAGCGCCTGAGAAATAATGCCCTGCCCCTGTAAACCTTCATCCAGCCAGTAGCCAATATAGGCGGCCTTATTCGTCGGTTCGATCTGGTTAAACGACATCACGCCGCATACCGCGTCATGGCGCAAAATCATAAACATTTTGGCGTAGCCGCGATGGTGCAACTGATAATTGCCCTGCACCGTGCGGCGGATATCGTTACTGCTGACCACCGACTTCGGCCACTCCATCGCCTGTTGCAGGTAGGCTTTATTGCGCTCAACCAGTTGATACAGCGGCTCAATAAACGGGTCGTTGACCGAGTGCAGTTTCAGGGTGTCGTTAATGATAATGATGTCGTCATGCCACTCAGCGGGATTTTGCACGCGGGGTCTCCGGTTGGTGTTTTTTTATTAGCATAACGTAAAAAGGGGAGCCTTCGCTCCCCTCAACATTTGCCCGATCGGTTAGCGCATCTGGCGATCGTCAACGTAATGACGTTTGTCCGGCGCGGGCGGGAAGTACTGATACAGCCAGGTTTCGCTGATGGTCTCGCCCTGGCAGCGCAAGAACATGCGCATTTCCACCGGATCCGTCGAGTCGGATGTCGGGTGCCAGTCGAACAGAATACGGTAACCGTCAAACGGTTCGACATACAAAATTTCAATCTGCTTCGCTTCGCCGCTGGACAGCGTGATCACCGGCTCAATGCCCTTCGGCGCGGCGTCTTTCAGATTGCCGCCGATAAAATCAATGGCGAAACGGCGCGACCAGGTGGTCGGGAAATGCTCGCCCGGTGCCCAACCTTCCGGGAAACTGCCCATCCCGGTGCGGGTGGCGAGAATATTGGCCAGCGGCGAGCGCACCGGCGGTTCGCCGCTCCAGTACAGCTTGTATTTGAAGTGAAGCTGGTCGCCCGCTTTCACCGGCTTTTCCGGCTGCCAGAAGCAGACGATGTTATCCAGCGTTTCCCCGGTGGTCGGGATCTCCATCAGGCCGACGGTGCCCTTGCCCCATTTATTAGTCGGTTCGACCCACAGGCTTGGACGTTTGTTGTACCAGCCCATGATGTCCTGATAGCTCTCGAAATTGCGGTCGGTTTGCACCAGGCCGAAGCCTTTCGGGTTATCGTCGGTAAAGGCGTTGAATTGCAGGCGCTGCGGGTTATTCAGCGGACGGCACACCCATTCGCCGTTGCCGCGCCACATTGCCAGGCGGTCGGAGTCGTGGATTTGTGGATGGATGGTGTCGCACATCCGGCGCTCATTGGTGCCGCAGGCGAACATACTGGTCATCGGCGCGATACCCAGTTGTTTGATGTCTTTACGCGCGAACAGGCGGTTTTCCACCTCCATCACCACCCGCTTCTCTTCGCAGTGGATAATGAATTTGTACGCGCCGGTGACGCTCGGGCTATCGAGTAGCGCATACACCACAAAAGTGGTGTCGTCGGCTTTCGGGGTTTCAAACCAGAACGCGGTGAAATCCGGGAACTCTTCCAGGCTATCGGTAAAGGTATCTACCGCCAAACCGCGCGCCGAGAGGCCGTACTGGTAGGTACTGTCTACGGCGCGGAAATAGCTTGCGCCGAGGAACGACACGATATCGCGGCGCGCCAGTTCCGGGGCTTTGAAAGCGCGGAAACCGGCGAAACCGAGATCGGACTGGCCCACCAGCTGTTTGGTGTCGACGCCCGCATCGTGATATTTGAACAGTTCAGGGCGGAAGTGGATTTCACGCGCCTGATGGGAAGACGGATCGAGGGAAAACATCCGCACACGGCGGCGGAAGCCCATGCCAACGTGGAAGAACTGCACGTCCAGCTCGCGCCCAGGGATAGTGTTCCACAGCGAGTGTTCCGCATCGTACTGGATGCTGTTGTACGCCTGCGGGGTTAAGGTCGCCAGGGTATCCGGCAACGGACGCGGTGCGCCGCCCCAGGGTTTTTTGGCTAAATCGCCTGCCATGGATTGCAGAACGTCGAAATCAAATGCGCGCGACAGCCCGTCGGCGATATCTGACTCTTGCGCCCATGCTGCGTTAGAAAACAGGGTCATCAGACCCGGCGTACCGCAAGCGGCGGCAAGTGCCATTGAGGCTTTAATAAAACGTCTGCGATTCATGCCTGAGAACGCGTCCTTTTGGAGTCAAAGAGTGCTGTCACGCGCAGCGCTAACAGCGGCAATTTATTGTATTTGTTACGACCGCTCACTCTAGTCAAAATTCATTTTGAAGCCAATAGCTTTCCACGCGCACCCTCACGCTTGTAGAAAGGAAAAACGCGTTATCTTGCGCCATGTAAAGAAAGGTCAACTTTCTGAAAAAATAAGCTGTTGTTATTTGGCTGTTTCGTAGCATCTCATCAAACCGGTTTGCACGTTTTGACAAATCGCTTTCTGTTTCGATGGCGGGGATAAACAGAATCATCTGAAGGGGGATTTTGCACACCCACACATAACTGAAATATATCTTTCGGCAGGCTTGCCAGGCGGTAAAAGACGGGGTAGTTTCAGCGTCGCGCCAGGGGTGGGATTACCCTCTCCCTTGCGTATATGCCTTTATTCCTCTCGTTGAGAGGGCCCGATACCACAATAAAAATATCGGGCGGACACCAAATTATATTAATGATGATAGCTTGTGGTGGCCCGGCGTTGCCGGGTTCTCTTCAAATGTCCAGCGGCATAAAAAAACCCCGTTTCGCAAGAAATCGGGGTTTTTACTTTTTCAGGGGAAAAGGTTATTTAACGCTAACGTCAATGCCTGGGAAGTACTGCGCAGCCAGTTTCGTGATGGTGCCGTCGGCGCGGACCTTATCAATCGCGGCGTCCAGCTGTTTTTTGGTTTCCTCATCGCCTTTACGCAGCCCGAATCCGATACCGCTGCCGAGGATTTTATCGTCAACCACCGGTTTGCCGATAAAGCCGAAGCCTTTGCCCTGCGGTTTGCTCAGGAAGCCGCCCTGACCGGCAGCCGACATCACCAGCGTGGCGTCGATACGTCCGTTCACCAGGTCGCCCCACGCCAGGTTCTGATCTTTATAGGAAACCACTTCAACGCCCTGCTTTTCCCAGTGCTCTTTGGCATAGGTTTCCTGAATGGAACCCTGCAATACGCCGATGGTTTTGCCCTTCAGCGCGTCCGGAGTGGCATCCAGCGCGCTGCCTTCTTTACCCACCAGTTGTGACGGAATACGGTAGATCGGCTGGGTAAAGTCGATGCTCTGGCGGCGCTGTTCGGTAATGTTCATCGCCGAGTTGATAGCATCGAATTTCTTCGCGACCAGGCCGGGGATCAAAGTATCAAACGAGGTTTCTACCCAACTGCATTTCAGGCTGGCAGCCTGGCAGATGGCTTTGCCCAGTTCGATATCAAACCCCTCCAGTTCGCCCTGTGAATTGCGGCTTTCAAACGGCGGGTATTCTGCTTCCAGGCCGTAGCGCAGCTCGGTCGCCGCCAGAGAAGAGAACGATGTCACCATCCCCAGTGCCAGACACAGCATTTTCATTTTAGTCATTGTGATCCCCTTCTTAGCGTGGCTTAACCTGACAGAGCGCCTGCGCCCCTGCCCGTAATGTCGCTTCATCTTTGGCAAAAGAGAGGCGAATCAATTTATTATCGGTTCCGTCTGTGTAAAACGCCGACAGCGGAATCGTTGCTACACCATAATCCACGATCAGCCGTTTCACCATCTCGCTGTCGCTTTCATCGCTAAAATGTTCATAGCTCGCCAGCAGGAAGAACGATCCGGCGCTCGGCAGCAGTTTAAACGGCGACGCTGCCAACAGCGTTTGCATCAGATCGCGTTTACGCTGGTAAAACTCGCCCAGCGACAGATAGCGCGCCGGGTCGCTCATATAGTCGGCGAAAGCGTACTGCATCGGCGTATCGGCGGAAAACATCAGGAACTGATGCACTTTAATCACTTCATCCATCAGCGCCGCCGGCGCCAGGCAATAGCCTACGCGCCAGCCGGTTACGTGGAACGTTTTGCCGAACGAGGAGATAATCACGCTGCGTTCCGCCAGCGCCGGATGGGTCGCCATACCGTGGTGCTTCAGACCATCGAACACGATGTGTTCATACACTTCATCAGACAAAATCACGATATCGGTGTTGCAGGTGATGGCGGCGAGTTTTTCCAGATCGTCGCGGCTGAACACCTGGCCGCTCGGGTTATGCGGCGTGTTGACGATAATCATCCGGGTGCGCGGCGTGATCGCGGCCTGCACTTCATCCCAGTCCACGGCGAAATCCGGCACCGTCAGTTTGATCGCCACCGGCGTCGCGCCCTGCAACCGGACAATCGGCGCATAGCTGTCGAACGACGGCTCGAAATAGATAACCTCGTCTCCCGGATGCACCAGGCCGCTGATGGCGCAGTAAATCCCTTCGCTGGCGCTGGCGGTGATCAGTACTTCGCTGTCGGCGTCGTAGTTCGCGCCATACAGCGCCGCGACTTTTTCGGCGATCAGCGTTTTGAGGGTAACCAGCCCGGTCATCGGCGCGTACTGGTTGCGGTTGGCTTCCATCGCCCGGGTGACGCCGGCAATCAACTGCGGATCGCAGGGGAAATTAGGCGCACCCTGAGAAAGATTAATCGCCTGGTGTTGGGCGGAAAGCTGGCCAATCACGGTAAAAATCGTGGTGCCGACATCGGGCAGTTTAGAGCGTAATTTTACCGGCGTGTGATGGGGCATATTGGTTCCTTTCTCGTTTTGAGTGCATAACTATTCAAACCGTAGTGCGATAGCTCCGCAACCGATTTGTTGTCATAATAGCCATGCAAAAAATGCATGGCTTAACACTTCAGGGAGCCGTTATGACGCGCCGCACTCTTCCTTTAAATGCGCTTGAGGCGTTTTTAGTGACCGCCCGCCACCTCAATTTAACCCACGCGGCGCGCACGCTGTATCTGACTCAGGGCGCAGTAAGCCGCAAAATCGCCGCGCTGGAAAACTGGTTCGGCTTTACGCTTTTCGAGCGCCATGCTCGCGGGTTACGGCTGACGCCGCAGGGCAGCGCCTTACTGCCGGAACTGCAAAGCGCATGGGATCAGTTAATGACCACCGCCGAACAGGCGCGCCAGCAGCATAACGTTATCCGCCTGAAAGCCCCGACCTGCGCCATCCGCTGGCTGGTGCCGAAGCTGATGCAACTGGAAAAGACGCTCAGCGACGTACAGGTCACGCTGACCACGACCACCGATCATGACGTCAATTTCAAAACTGAGCCCTACGACGCGGCGATTATTTTCGGTGCCCATAAAACCCAGGGATTTTTGCTGTTTGATGAGGCGTTAACGCCGGTGCTCAGCCCTGCGCTCACTACCGAACCTCCCGCTGCGCTGGACGCGCTGGCACCGTTGACGTTTTTGCATCCCACCCGTGATAAAACCGACTGGTCGCTATGGCTGGCCCAGCAGGCGTCGCCGCGGCCGGTTATGCGTAAAAATCAACACTTCGATACTATGGATTTAGCCATCAGCGCGGCGATCCAGGGGTTTGGCGTGGCGATTGCCGATGAACGGCTGGTGGCAGAAGATTTACGCGCCGGGCGGCTGGTCCGTCCGTTCCCCCAGAGCGTAAAAACCGGCGCCAGCTACCGTCTGGTGCTGCGCGACGCCCCGCAGGAAAGCGACCTGATGGCGGCATTTGTCGCGCAGTTGCTTACTCCAGACTGACATGATGGCGCATCATTTATATTCTGAATCTTTCGGAGCATAACTCCTTCAAAAAGGTGAAGTTCTCCAGAATGTTTGTCTTCTTTAAGAAGACCAGCTTTTATACATATTTCCTATTTATAACAAATAATCCTATCTTTTTATCAATCATAAAGCCATTTTCCAGCTTTCGCTGATTCGGCAAACATTTTAACAGTTAAAGGTTTTCGATTTTTCTCTACAGCTTCTCGTTTTAATTTAAACCACCGCGTTAGTAGCGGTGTATTCTCCCAAGGAAAATAACATGACCATTTAACTTCTGATAAATTTACATTGAATTTTTTTTCAAATTTATTTAATGCTTCATGCAGATCATCACCAGGAACTTCGAATAAATCAGAATCAAGTTCTAAAGGGATTTCTTCCCAGTTGTTATCTAAATATCCCGGAATCTCTTCTCGGAAGAGTGCTAACACCGCTTGCTGAATTGTGTCCATCAAAAAGATGTCCATTGTATACGATCTTTAGGGCAGACTATGAGGTTATATTTTGCCTGAGTTTTCCTTGATGCTTGGTAAATTGAATTAACGAGTCCAACCCAGCCTAACCACGGAACATATCGTGCAATGACAGCGGCAAGATTATTTGTTTTTCGCATTCTCACGCCAACTGGTATAGGAACTCTAATACCAAAAGGAGTTCGCGCATTTCGTAAAAGCATCCTCCCATACCTGGAAATAACACTTGTCCCTTTGATAGCCTCTCCCGGTTTCGTTCTGGTTTTTAACCACGGTTGCCCGGCGAGGATAACAGCACCTGACTCAATGCCAATCCCTGGTTCATCACAAAATTGCTCAAGAAAAATCACATCAAACAACTCCCCTGCGGACAGGTTATTTTGCCCATGATAGAAATAATTTCCGTTCAATTCCTCGGTAGTATCCATTCAATTACCATTATGCTGTTTGACGATCATTCCATGCATCCGTATAAATTATGTTTCCGTCACAATGTTTCCATGTGATTTTTTCATACCTTAGCTCAATGGATTCAAGGTGATTATTATTGTTATCTTCAGGTGAGCCCATTGAAGGGGATATAGAAACAACACGCACGCCTTCGAGGAGCATGTTAAAATACTCGACTTCTTGACCGGCGTCGTTGATTTTATACCATTTTATCTCAGCGGATTTTAGGTTCTGACCAGTTGCAACTGCTTTGTAAAGATATGGACTGGAATAGTCGAATTCTTTTACGATAATCATTGGAGAGTGTTGACGTGTACCGGTAGGTTTTCCAGTTGCATTGTCGACAGGAATAGCAAGGCTATGGTGAAACCCTTTAAACTCAATACTAAACTCTCTTCCCGTGACATCGCACCCACCTTTGTGAGTGCCCCACCGTCATCATGAATCCACATATTTCCTGGAATAGCCATGCTTTCCCTTATAGTTTATTAACCCGGCATGTAGGGTATCTAATTAATAAGAGGAAGCAAACTGACTGTGTGTATATTTTTGCTTGCTGCAAATGAAATTTGTTTCCTGTCTACCTTTTATGACCGATGTAATCATACAATTAATTATTAGCTCAGCGGATAATTGTTGTAATAAATGTTTGCCAACTTGATACCCTCGATTGCTTTACAGAAATCGAGGGTATTTCAACGACTGTCTTTTACAGCAAACCGCAACGGCGTTTGCTGCGATCGGAGGCTTCCTGGTAGAGCGCAAACTCATCCTGTACCGCACACCCCAGCGCCGCTTCAAACGCGCCCCGGCTGGCGTTGCCGTGGCTGCGCCCGCGCGCCTCATCACCCAGATTAGACTGGAAAATCCCCGCCGCGCTGACTGGCAGGAAATCTTCATAAATAATCGGCTGGGCGGTGATCCAGCCGCGCTCAATAAGCGGTTGCGGGTCATCGCCGGGGTTGATCTGTTTGCGGTGGGTTTCGCCCACCGGGGTTAAACGGTAGCGGAAATAGGCCAGCCCCTGATGGCGCAGCAGCATGTCGCTGTCAGGAAACGCCTGGAACACCTCCTGCAAATGAAGCTGATGGGTCAGGTTATCGCTGCCGCTGCCCGCCTCGCCCAGCAGTTTGTCATACAGCGCCCGGCCTTTCGGGGTCAGGGCGATGCCGCGCTGTTCGATTTCACCAAATCGCGCGGTATGGGTGCCGTGATGTTCGCCGTTAAACATAATTGGCTCTTCCAGCGCTTTGAAACTGGTCTGGCGCAGCAGGATCGGGATCTCCCGGCGCGGCGGCCCTTCGATAATCATTTTGGGTTCGATGCCGTATTCCGGCATCAGCGACTGCACGCGGTCGATGTCCAGGGTGCGCGGCGTCAGATGGTTGATGTGACAACCGCCAAACGACACCACATCGGCAATCAGCCGATGGGCGTTATGCAGCGCGTGGTAGGTGTCAGTATCCACCGTGGCATGGCTGTGCCAGCGGAACGTTTCCAGCGCTTCGCTAACAAACTCCCTGGCCTGCTTCTCATCCAGCCCGCCCTGCGCGTCATAAATATCCAGCAATTCGCGGCAACGCGGCGTAAAAATGTCCCGCGCGGCGAGAATGCGGGCAGCCTTTTTGCGCAGGTTTTCATCTTCGATCAGTTCCAGGCGCAGCAGCGAGGTAAAAACGCGAAACGGGTTGCGTTGCAGCGCGGTGTCGTCAATGGGGCGAAACGCGGTAGAGTGCACCGGTACGCCCGCCTGGGAAAGATCGTAATAGCCCACCGGATACATGCCCAGCACCGCGAACACCCGGCGTAGCGTGGATAATTCCTCCGCTGTTCCAACCCGGATCGCGCCGTGGCGCTCCACATTCAGGCGCGCCAGTTCGTCGGCGTTTACCAGTTGCTCATGCAATTGCGGATTATTTTCCAGCACCGCCAGGTTCACATCCGCCACCAGTTCAAGCAGCGTGCCGTACTGTGGCACCTCTTTCTGGTACATCGCTGACATTGCCTGCGAAAATTGTTCCCGAATCTCATCTGCCGTGATGCTGTTCGCCATGATGTCATTTCTCCAGTGAATATTGCTGAGATTGTAGGAAACGACGGAATAGATTGACGTGAAGAATGTGGAATCTGTGATCTCAGGCCAGGGTGATGATTTTATAAGCCAGGCGCGGAATTTGATCTTCAGACAAATCCTGGGCAATACCCCAATAATTAGAATATATCCGCGTTGTTTTGTTAACTTAAATACCGTAATGTTAATAATAATTTGCTATCAAGTTATCAAAATCACATAACTTTTCTTGTCACGGATCACGTTTCGTTTTTAACATCGACTATGGAAAAAAACGGTTTGTTCAGTCAGCGCATTCGTTTGCGCCATTTACATACATTCGTTGCCGTCGCTCAACAGGGAACGCTGGGGCGCGCGGCAGAAACCCTTAATTTAAGCCAGCCTGCATTATCTAAAACGCTTAATGAACTTGAGCAGTTGACCGGTGAGCGCCTGTTCGACCGTGGTCGGCTGGGTGCACAATTGACGCTGGTCGGCGAACAGTTTCTCACTCACGCCATCAAGGTGTTGGACGCGCTCAACCATGCCGGACAGTCGCTGGCCCGCAAAGAAGAGCAATCCAAAGACGTGGTGCGCATCGGCGCACTGCCCACCGCCGCGCTGGGCATTCTGCCTGCGGTGATCGGTCCGTTTCACAAACATCAAACCAACCTGACGCTTCAGGTCGCCACCATGAATAACCCGATGCTGCTGTCGGGGCTGAAATCGGGCGAGCTGGATTTAGGTATCGGACGCATGTCTGACCCGGAAATGATGACCGGGCTCAATTATGAACTGCTGTTTCTGGAGTCGATGAAGCTGGTGGTGCGCCCCAATCATCCACTGTTAGCCGACACCATTACCTTAAGTCGGGTGCTGGAATGGCCGGTAGTGATCTCCCCGAAAGGCACCGCGCCGCGCCAGCACGCCGACGCGCTACTGGCGAGCCAGAACTGCAAATTGCCGAATTCCTGTATTGAAACGCTGTCGGCGTCGCTGTCGCGCCAGCTAACGGTGGATTACGACTACGTATGGTTTGTGCCGTCCGGCGCGGTCAAAGAGGATCTGCGCCAGAACACGCTGATCGCCCTGCCCATCGCTAACCCTGGGGTTGGCGAACCCATCGGTATTCTGACGCGGGTCGATAAGCCGCTCTCGCCTGGGGCGCAACTGTTGCTGGCGTCAATCAGAAAATCCATGCCGCTGTAATGGCGGCCATTTTCATCACCTGCTGGAATAATTAAGCGCATAAAGTGATAACCGCCGTTTCTCCGGGCGTACATAATGAGTTCACGCAATCAGACCCGGAGAAACCTATGCCCACCCTGTATGATCCCGTCAAAATTGGCGCGCTTGAGCTGAAAAACCGTATCGTTATGGCCCCGCTGACCCGCATGCGCGCGGTGGACGAGCGTGCGCCCGGTCCACTGACCAAAGAGTATTACGTCCAGCGCGCCAGCGCCGGACTGATCTTTACCGAAGCCACCTCCGTGACTCCCCAGGGCGTGGGTTACCCCAACACGCCGGGCATTTGGTCGGAAAAACAGGTACAGGCGTGGAAAGAGATCGTCGACGCGGTACATGCGGCGGGCGGTAAAATCGTCAGCCAGCTCTGGCATGTGGGCCGCGTATCCGACCCGATTTTCCTCGACGGCGCATTGCCGGTCGCCCCCAGCGCCATCGCGCCAGAAGGCCACGTCACCACCGTGCGCCCGCAGCGCTCGTATGAAACCCCGCGCGCCCTGGAAACCGACGAGATCCCGGCCATTGTGGCAGATTTTGTCCGTGCGGCGGAAAATGCCAAACGCGCCGGGTTCGACGGTGTGGAAATCCATGCCGCGAACGGCTATCTGTTTGATCAGTTCCTGCATGATGGCTCTAATAAGCGTACCGACCGCTACGGCGGCAGCATTGAAAATCGCGCCCGCTTTCTGCTGGAAGCGGTGGATGCGGTACTGGACGTATGGCCCGCAGACCGGTTGGGCGTGCACCTGAATTTGATGTCCAACTCTTATTCTATGGAAGACAGTAACCCGCTGGCGCTGTTTAGCTATGTGGCGGAGCAGCTCAGCCAGCGCAAGGTGGCCTATATCTTTGCCCGCGAATCGCAGGATTTCCCCGGTCGCGTGGGGCCGCAGGTGAAGCAAAAATTCAGCGGCGCGTGGATCGCCAACGAAGGGCTGACACAACACTCGGCGGAGGCGCTGATTGAACGCGGTGAAGCCGATGCCGCCGCGTTCGGCAAGCTGTATATCGCTAACCCCGATCTGGTGGAGCGCTTTAGCCAGCAAGGACCGTTTAACGCGCTGAACAACGCAACCATTTATGCCCCCGGCGCGACGGGCTATACCGATTATCCGGCGTTAGATTAACCGCAGATAAAGAGAGCGGCCTTTTTGGCCGCTCTCTTTTTACCGTCAGGGGATGAGCAGGATTTTAGCGGAAGAGACCCGCTGGAATTCCAGGTCATCAAATGCCCGTTGCCCGGCCAGCAGTTCCCGCTGTTCAATCCAGCCCAGCGTCCCCAGCGAGCCCTGCTCCAGCATCGACAGCGTCAGATGGAAATCTTCCATGGTGTAGGTGTACGTCCCCAGCAGCGTGATCTCCCCGAGGGTGATTTTGCGCATATCTATTTCGCTGTCCCAGTCCTGCAAACCGATATGCATCACCACCCCGCCCGGCTTGACGGTTTTAATCGCCAGTTTGCGGGTGATGGCGGACCCTACCGCGTCGATCACCACCTGACGGCTGGATTCATCAATCGTCTGGTTGATGGGATTAACGCATTCGCACCCGGTGTATTGCTGCGCCGTGTCGGCGCGCAGCGGATTGGTTTCCGCCAGGGTGATTTCCCGGCATCCCCAGGCGCGCAGCACCAGTACCGTCAGCAGGCCGATCGCCCCGCCGCCGATCACCAGCACCCTGGCGTCCGCCAGCGGCATCTGCATCGCCCGCTGCGTCAGGCGCAGGGCATGCACCACGGTGGCAGCGGGTTCGGTGATCGCCGCGTCCTGTAACGACAGGCCATCGGGCAACGCCACCACCGAGGCCGCCGGGATCGCCATGTATTCGGCGAACGCCCCCGGCCAGTCCATGCCGATCATATGGCGGTCGCTGCACAGGTTGTCGCGGCCTTCGCGGCAGTAATCGCATTTCCCGCAGGTGATCAGCGGATTAGCGGTGACACGCTGGCCCGGCTTAAAGCGCGGCGACTGGCTTTCGACGATTTCGCCGGACAGTTCATGCCCCAGCACCAGCCCCGGCTGGCGGCGCGGATCTTTACCGTGAAAGGCATGCATATCCGAGCCGCAAATCCCGGCGGCGGCAATGCGGATCACCACCTGGTCACCGCCTTCCGGCAGTTGCGGATAAGGCCGCTCCTGAATCTCAACGCCCAGCGGGCGGGTATAGACAAGTGCTTTCATGCATCCTCACTTCATCATGACTGAATGGGTTACCGCCATGCGGCCCGCACCGTGGGTGCGTCGCCACAGATACACTGCGCAGGCGGCGCTGATCAGGCCGATAACCAGTACGTAGGCGCAGATGAGCCACGGCTCGCCGCCCATCGATTCGGAGAACAGGGTTGCCAGCACCGGCGTTAAGCCCCCGGCGAAGACGCCGGAAATCTGGTAGGCAAACGAAATGCCGGTATAACGCACCGACGCGTCAAAACATTCCGAATAGACCGACGACATGGTGCCAAACACCGCCGCATGGAAAATCCCGAACGGCACGATGATCGCCGCCCACACCAGCCAGATTTGGTCCGCGTTGTAATGCATAATCGCGAATGCCGGGAATGCCGACAGGCCCGAAAGCGCCGCCCCCATCGCGTAGACCCGCGCCCGTCCCCAGCGGTCCGCCATATAGCCCCAGAACGGAATAAAGAAGCTCATCACAAAGGCGCTGCCGAGTATCGCCACAATCGCCTGATCGCGCGGAATGTTCAGGGTTTGCGTCAGGTAAGTCAGCGAAAACACCCCGAAGATATTAAAGAACACGCCGTCGATCAGGCGCATCCCCATGCAGGTGAACACCAGTCGGGTATGTTTGCGGAACAACTCCACCAGCGGGATACGCTTCGGCGCATCTTTTTGCTTTTCTTTGGCTTTCAGGAAGTCTTCAGTTTCCGCGACATTTTTACGGATGTAGGTGCCGATAATCACAAACACCCCGCTGAGCAGGAACGGCACGCGCCAGCCCCAGGACATAAAGTCCTCATCGGAGAGGGTAAACGAGGCCAGGCCAATCGCGCCGGAGGCCAGCAGCAGGCCCAGGGACATCCCAACCTGAGGAATACTGGCGAAGAACGCGCGGTTCTTTTCCGGGGCCGATTCAAAGGTCATCAGCACCGCGCCGCCCCATTCGCCGCCGAGGCCGATGCCCTGAATCATGCGACAGGCAATCAGCAAACACGGCGCCCACAGGCCAATTTGCTGATAACTGGGTATCAGCCCTATCACCACCGTTGCGCCGCCCATGATCACCAGCGTCAGGATCAGCATGTTTTTGCGCCCGAGGGTGTCGCCGAAGTGGCCGAAAATAATCGCCCCGAGCGGCCGGGTCAGAAAGCCGATGGCAAACACGCCGTAGGAGAGCAGCGTGGTGATAAACGGATCGCCTTCCGGGAAATAGAGTTTGTTAAACACCATCCCGGCAACGGTGCCGTAGAGAAAGAAGTCATACCATTCAATGGTCGAACCGAACAGGCTGGACAGCGTAACGCGTCGCAAGTTACCGGCAGCGGGTTTTTGCATGATGTGTTCCTCTGCGCTGAAAAGAAGAGATCAAATGGCGCTGTAACCGCCGTCGACCATCAGGGTTTGCCCGGTGATATAGGCGCTGGCGTTGCTGGCGAGAAACAGCGTCACGCCAGACAAATCCTCCAGTTCGCCGTTACGCCCCAGACAGGTGTGCTGGGCGTGACGTTCGCGCAGAGCCTCGTCGGCAAACACCGGCCCGGTTAACGCGGTAGGGAAAAAGCCTGGCCCGATGGCGTTACACGTGACACCGTCACGCCCCCAGCGTTGGGCGATGGCCCGCGTAAGCTGCACCACGCCGCCCTTGCCTGCGCCATAGGGGGCGCTGTTGGCAAACGCCCGCGTCGACTGGAGCGAGGCGATATTAATAATCCGCCCCCAGCGCCGCCGGGCCATGCCCGGTGCCAGCGCCTGGGTCAGGAAAAACGGCGCTTTAAGATGCAGCGCCAGTTGCTCATCCCACGCCGACTCGCTGACCTCTTCAAACGGCTGGCGTAAATTGACCCCCGCCGCGTTGACCAGAATATCCACCGCGCCGCAGGCTGCCGCCAGTTTGTCGATATCGGCTTTTTTGCTGATATCCGCGCACAGATAGCTGGCGCGCCCGCCCGCTGCGGACAAGCGCTGGACGGTTTCGGCCAGGGTGCCTTCGCGCCGGGCGGCAATAATAACGGTCGCCCCGGCCAGCGCCAGCGCTTCGGCCATCGCCGCACCGATCCCGCTGCCGCCGCCGGTGACCAGCGCGGTTTTGCCCGTCAAATCAAATAAAGCTGAAAGTTGCATAGGAGTTCCTCAACGGGTGACCGGGACGCCGGTCAGGAAAGACTCGCCGGCGAAATATTTCTCCAGCCGGACTTCTGCGGTGCGCGCGTGCGCTTCCATGCCTTCCAGCCGCGAAATGCGCGCGGTGGTTTCGGCAATTTGCGGCACCGCTTCCCGGGACATCTGCTGCCAGGTCAGGGTTTTCAGGAATTTGTGTACCGACAGGCCGCCGGAATAGCGCGCCGCGCCTTTGGTCGGCAGGACGTGGTTAGGGCCGCTGCACTTGTCGCCGAACGCCACGGTGGTTTCTTCACCGAGGAACAGCGAGCCGTAGCAGCTCAGGGTATCGCGCCACCAATTCAGGTCGCTGGTATGGACTTCGAGATGCTCGGAGGCGTAGCGGTCGGAAATCTCCACCACTTCTTCGCGTGTGTCGCAGACAATCACTTCGCCGTAATCACGCCAGGCGCAGCTTGCCGCGTCGCGGGCTACCGGCGGGAGCTGGTCGATCAACTGCGGGACGCGCTCAAGCACCTCTTCCGCCAGAGCGCGGGAGGTTGTGAACAGCCAGGCGGGCGACTCATGCCCGTGCTCCGCCTGCCCAACCAGATCGCTGGCGACGATATGCGGGTCGGCGCTGTCATCGGCGATCACCGCCACTTCTGATGGCCCGGCAAACACGTCAATCCCTACCTGGCCAAACAGCGTGCGCTTGGCTTCTGCAACAAACTTATTGCCTGGCCCCACGACCACATCGGCGGGTTTACCGGTAAACAGACCCCACGCCATCGAAGCGATGGCCTGGACGCCGCCCAGCGTCATAATGGTGTGCGCCCCCGCCCGGTGAAACGCGTACAGCACGCACGGGTGAATCGATTGCCCCAGATAAGGGCCCGAACAGGCAATAATGTTTTTCACTCCCGCCGCTTTGGCGGTCGCCACGCCCATATAAGCAGAAGCGATATGCGCGTAGCGGCCAGCGGGCGCATAACACCCCACGGTAGTGACGGGCAGAACTTTTTGGCCTGCCACCAGCCCGGAAGGTAAAGTCACTTCAAAGTCCTTCACCGATTCGCGCTGGGCGCAGGCAAAGGTGTATACCTGCTCGATGGCGTAGTCGATATCGCGGCGTACGTCGCCGGGCACTTCGCGGATTTGCGTGGCGATCTGTTCGGGGGTCAACATAATGTCGCCCGTCCAGTTATCGAGCTTACTGGCGTAGCGACGTACTGCCTCTTCACCCTGTTCTTTAATGGTAGCGAGCATCTCATCCACCACGCGACGCGCTTCAAACGTGTTGGACTCCGGTGTTTTACTCGCTTTCTTTAACCAGTTAATAGACATACGTATCTCCAAGGATTGTTTAAGGGGCCGGGCTGAACTGCTGACCGTTATTCCTGTGTCATATATATGACTATCGTTATCTATAGTGAGCATCGCCACGAACTGCAAAAAGCAATCGAACAAAAAGTGATCGCGATCGTCTTCATTCCGCAGAACTCCTGCCCCGATCACATTTTTTTCACATTTTAAAGTCCTTATTGAATAAAGTATTATTAATCATCGATTTAAACGATTAGTCCTTTCTGGCCTTTGTTGCCTTTCTGTTTTTTCATGGTAACCCCCCTCTATTCGTGAGCCGGATCTCAAAAACTAACCGCCAGCGCTAAATTAATTTGGCACCTCAAAGTCATTTAATATATGTCATATACATGAGTTGATTTCTTGTGCACTAAAACGGAGGCGATTATGAGTATCGATTTTGTCGTACACGATGATGGTGATTCAGTAGGCGTGGTGGTGATAGAGGGCGTTGAAGCGGGCCAGAAGCTCACCGGCTGGATTATGGACCAGAACAAAACCATTGAATTTGAAGTAAAAAATGACATTCCCATCGGCCACAAGCTGGCCATTCGCGATTTGGCCGTCAATGACTCGGTCATTAAGTATGGTGAAGACATTGGCCGCGTCGTCTCGGCGATCAAGCAAGGCGAACATCTGCATGTACACAACGTGAAAACCAAAAGGTGGTAATGATGGAAATCAAAGGACGTCAGTTTGCAGGTTATCGCCGTGAAAATGGCCGGGTCGGTATCCGCAACCATGTGATTGTGCTGCCGGTGGATGATATTTCCAACGCCGCAGCGGAAGCGGTCGCCAACAACATTAAAGGCATCATCGCCCTGCCGCACCCGTATGGGCGCTTACAGTTTGGCGAAGATCTGGAATTGCACTTTCGCACCCTGATCGGCACCGGCTGTAACCCTAACGTGGCGGCGGTGATCGTCATCGGCATCGAACCGGGCTGGACCCAGCGCGTGGTCGACGGCATTAAAGCCACCGGCAAACCGGTCGCCGGTTTCTGGATTGAGCAGAACGGCGATCACAACACCATCTGCAACGCCTCGCGCAAAGCGCGTGAGTTTTCACAATATGCGTCGGAACTTCAGCGCGAGATGTGTGACATCAGCGAGCTGTGGGTGTCCACCAAGTGCGGCGAATCGGATACCACCTCCGGCTGCGGCGCCAACCCTGCCGTCGGCAATCTGTTCGACCGGCTGTACGAGAACGGCAATACCCTGCTGTTCGGCGAAACCTCGGAGCTGACCGGCGGCGAGCATCTGGTTGCGGCCCGCTGCGCCAACAGCGATGTGCGCCAGAAGTTCCAGTTTATGTTCGACCGCTACAGCGCCATGATCGACCGCTGGAAAACCAGCGATCTCTCCGAGTCGCAGCCGACCAAAGGGAATATTGAGGGCGGGCTGACCACCATCGAGGAAAAAGCGCTGGGCAACATCCAGAAAATCGGCAAGAAATGCCGGGTCGACGGGGTGCTGGATAAAGCCGAAATGCCCACCGGACCGGGGCTGTGGTTTATGGATTCCTCCTCCGCCGCCGCCGAAATGGTGACGCTGTGCGCCGCCGGGGGCTATGTGGCGCACTTTTTCCCCACCGGCCAGGGCAATGTGATCGGCAACCCGATCCTGCCGGTGATCAAGGTGTGCGCTAACCCGCGCACGGTGCGCACCATGTCGGAACATATTGATGTGGATGTGTCGGCTATTCTGCGCCGCGAGATGAATCTGGATGGCGCGGGGGATGCGCTGCTGGAGAGCCTGCTGCGCACCGCCAATGGCCGCCTGACCGCCGCCGAAGCGCTGGGGCACCGGGAGTTTGTCCTCACCCGTATTTTCGAAAGCGCCTGATCCTTTGCCCGCCGCTCCGGCGGGCCTCTCTTCACGCTTGCCTGCGGTGCCGTTCGGGCACCGATTCTCACGCGAGGATATCCAGATGCGATTGCTCAAGCACCTTTACGTCCAGGTTTTAATCGGCCTGGTCGCCGGGGTTGCTGTGGGGTACGCCTTTCCTGATTTTGCTGTTCAGATGAAACCCCTCGGCGACACCTTTATTCGTCTTATCAAGATGATCGTAACCTTAGTGATTTTTTGTACCGTGGCGATTGGCATTGCCCGTATGGAAAGCCTGAAACAGGTGGGCAAAGTCGGCGGTAAGACGCTGATTTACTTTGAAGTGGTGACCACGCTGGCATTGATCATCGGCATGGTGGTGGCCGATGTGATGAAGCCCGGCGCGGGCATGAACATTGACGCCAGCAAGCTGGACGGCAGCGCCGTCAGCCATTACGTCAGCGCCAATGAGCACAGCAAAGGCTTTATGGAGCAGATCATTCCCGATTCGGTGATTGGCGCGTTCGCCCAGGGGAATCTGTTGCAGGTGCTGCTGTTCTCGGTGCTGTTCGGTGTCGCCCTGTCGCTGGCCTCCCAGCGTAGCGAATTTATCACCAAAACCATTGAGCAGTGCGGCGAAGTGTTGATGCGCATCGTCGAGCTGATTATGCGCCTCGCGCCCCTCGGCGCATTCGGGGCCATCGCCTTTACCGTCGGCAAATATGGCCTGACCTCGCTTTCGCATCTCGGGATGCTGATCGTCTGCCTGTATATCACCAGTTTTTTGTTTATCGGCGGCGTGCTGGGGCTGATCTGCAAGCTGGTGGGGGTCAGTTTATGGCGGCTAATCCTCTACTTCCGCGAGGAGTTGCTGATCGTGCTGGGCACCTCGACCACCGAATCGGTACTGCCCCGACTGATGGTGAAAATGGAAAAGCTGGGCTGCGACCGCGCCATTGTCGGGCTGGTGCTGCCGACCGGCTACTCTTTTAATCTGGACGGCGCGGCGATTTACCTGACCATGACGGCGTTATTTATCGCCCAGGCGACCAATACCGATCTCACCCTGTGGCAACAAATCAGCCTGCTGCTGATATTACTGTTGACGTCGAAAGGCGGCGCGGGCGTAGCGGGCGCGGCGCTGATTGCGCTTACCGCGACCCTGGCGACCCACAATATTATCCCACTGGCGGGCATCACCCTGGTGCTGGGTATCGACCGGATTTTGAACGAGATGCGCGCCGTCACCAATATGATCGGCAACGTGGTGGCGACGCTGGTGATCGCCCGCTGGGAGCAAAAATTAGATCTGGCGACGGCCAGAGAACAATTGCGGCTTGGCCCCGGCAAACTCACCCTGCCGCAGGATACGCCGATCCTGGAGCCGGAAAAAAGGAGTATGCCGTGAACGCGCTTGTCTCCGTTCGCGTGGCGCAACTGGATGCCCTTGCCCGCCAGGCGTTAATGAAAACCGGCGTCACGGCGCAGGCCGCCGAGGCAACATGCCGGGCGCTAATGGCGGCGGAACGTGCGGGCATTGCCTCGCACGGTTTCGCGCGGCTGCCGTTTTATCTCGATCAGCTCGCCAGCGGCAAACTCAACCCCAACGCGCGGCCCGCCATCACCCCGCGCGGCGCAGTGCTGAGCGTGGATGCGGACGCCGGGCTGGCGTTTCCCGCCGTAGAGGGCGGGCTGGAACGCGGCCTGGTGCTGGCGGAAGAGTTTGGCGTGGTCGCGGTGGCGATTGGCCGTTCGCACCATTTCGGTATGGCGGGATATTATGTCGAGCAGGCGGCGCAGCGGGGTATGCTGTGCCTGGCCTTCAGCAACGGCCCGGCGGCGATGGCACCCTGGGGCGGTCAAACGCCGCTGTTCGGCACCAATCCCGTCGCTTTCGCCTCACCGCGCGTGAATGATGAACCGCTGGTCATCGACCTGTCGCTCTCTGAAGTGGCGCGCGGGAAAATCATGATAGCCAGCCAGAAGCAGCAGGCGATCCCCTTCGGCTGGGCGCTCGATCGTCACGGCGAGCCGACCTCCGATCCCGACGCCGCGCTGGCGGGCAGTATGGCTCCCGCAGGCGGCGCTAAAGGGGCCGCACTGGCGCTGATGGTGGAGTTGTTAACCGCAGGCTTAACCGGCAGCCATTACGGCTTCCAGGCCAGCTCGTTTTTTACCGCCGACGGCGAACCGCCATTAGTCGCCCAGTTGTTGCTGTTGTTGAATCCTGGTTTTTTCCCGCCAGGTTATCTTCAGCATTGCGAAACGCTGTTCAGCGCGATGCTGGCGCAGCCCGGCGTGCGTTTACCTGGCGCGCGGCGGCGGGATGTCGCCAGGCAAAACAGCGAGACGCTGCTGATGCCTGGCGGGTTAATGGCGCAGTTGCGGATCAGAGCTGGTTAAAGTACGCATGATGCCGGGTGAGTACCGTGGAAACGCGGTACTCCACCGGTTTATCCTGAAAATCCCGCGCGATACGGTAAACCCGCAGCAGCGCCTCGCCCTCTTCTGCTTCAAGGTGCAACACCTCATCCGGCCCCGCATTCACCGCTTTGATCTGCTCATGGGCATTTGCCACGGTGCAGGCGAATTTCTGCTGATAGAGCTGGTAGAGGGTATTGGGCAGAATTTCCGGGTCGCGATCGAGGCCGGGGAACAGCGCGGCATCCACATAGACATGCTCAAGAATTGCCGGCGCGCCATCCAGATCGCGCACGCGCCAGATATGGATCACTTTGCTGCCCGGTGCGATACACAGCGCGGCAGCCTCCTCCTGCGACGCGGTGCGTAAATGGCGCGCCAGCACGCGGGACAGCGGCAGCGAACGTTCGCCATTTTCCCGCAAAATATTAAAGAAGCGGAACAGCGCGCTGTCGGAGTCATGCGCTGCTACCACGGTGCCTTTGCCCTGGTAGCGGATCACCACGTTATTGCTGACCAGTTCGTTCAGCGCCTTGCGTAAGGTGCCGATGCTGACGTTATACGCCTCGGCAAGGCTGGCCTCACTGGGGATATAAGTGCCCGCAGGCCATTCGCCGGAGGCGATCCTTTCCAGCAACAGTTGGCTGATTTGCAGATAAAGCGGCTGAAAAACGGCTGACTTCATTTCAGCAGAGGGTGAAATGTCCTGATTCATGCGTACCTTCCTCCCGGAACGAGTCCTACAACATCACGTTAGAATTACTATGACATATAGAGGAGTGGCTGACATCTTTTGCAGGCGAATTTCGTGAGGATGTTGCGGTTTTCTGGATGTTTTGACATGATTATTCGTTTTGGCTTAGTTGATACTGGGTAGTATATTGACTGGAAATCATGGCTACCTGGTTTCAGTTGACATCTTTGTATATTGATTTATATCATTTTTAATCTTAACCCTTGTCTGCAAAAACCATTAACAGAACATGTTTTATGCTTCCCCGTCCCTCAGGTATGTCCATACCGGTTATTTCGATTAATTATAACGATATAATAAATTTTTCTTTTCTCAGGTTATGCCTCATGCTAAGTCCTATACATGAGAGGGAAAGTGATTATGGCCGAGATTTCCAGCACGCGATATCAGCACGACGTTAAACGCTTTGTTCCTGGCCTGGCGCTGACGGCGGTTATCGCTTTCGCCACGGCGTGGATCGGCAACATCCCCGCCGTCTCGTCGCTGGGCCTCGGCGCGCTGACTCTGGCGATTATCGTCGGTATTGTGCTGGGGAATACCCTTTATCCGGCGGCGCATCCGCTGTGCGATACTGGCGTGCAGTTTGCCAAACAGAAGCTGCTGCGACTGGGGATTATCCTTTACGGCTTTCGCCTGACCTTTCAGCAGGTGATGGATGTGGGCGTGAGCGGCGTGGCCATCGATATCGTGATGCTAACCAGCACTTTTCTGCTCGCGACCTTTATCGGCGCGCGGTTGCTGAACCTCGACCTGAAAACCTCGTGGCTGATCGGCGCGGGCAGCAGCATCTGCGGCGCGGCGGCGGTGCTGGCGACTGCCCCGGTGGTTAAGGCGGAATCTTCCAAAGTCGCGGTGGCTGTGGCAACCGTGGTGATTTTCGGCACGGTTGGGATCTTTCTCTACCCGGTGATTTGGCATGAAGTCGCCAGCCACTACCCGGCTATCTCCGCAACGCAATTTGGCGTCTATACCGGCTCAACCATGCACGAAGTCGCCCAGGTAGTGGCAGCGGGCCACGCGGTCAGCCCGGAAACCGAAAGCGCGGCAGTGATTGCCAAAATGCTGCGTGTGATGATGCTGGCACCGTTCTTACTGCTGCTGAGTATTGCGGTCAGCCGCCATGTGGAAAGCGACGGTACGCATAAACAGCCCATCGTTTTCCCCTGGTTCGCCCTGATGTTTATCCTGGTGGCGCTGTTTAACTCGTTTCATCTGCTGCCCACGCAGTGGGTAGCGATGATTAACGTGGTGGATAATGTGCTGCTGGCGATGGCGATGGCGGCGCTGGGCCTGACTACCCGCATCAGCCAGTTGATGAAAGCGGGGTTAAAACCGTTCCTGCTGGGCCTGATTTTGTTTGGCTGGCTAATTATCGGCGGTGGCGCAATCAACCTGGCGATCCATAGCTGGATTGGCTGATGCTGGAATGTAGACATAAAAAACCCGCTTGCTGCGGCAATGCCGATCAGTAAAGGATAAGTTGGCCAATCCTTAAACTGCGGCACTATAACGGCTTCCACAACAGGAAGCCGTCTTCTTATGCCACTTCTCAACGACCTGCTCGATTTCAGTGACTATCCGCTTATGCCACCGCCCTCTGCACAGATTACCGGGACACAGGGTATCGCCGGGGATGATCCTGAAACGGCTGGAACACCTGCGGGGGATCTGGAGGCTGTGTGCATAACAAAACGCCCCCGGCCAGCAAGGCCGGGGGCGGTTAAGATGTCAAAAACCCGCTACCCGGTAAAATCCCGTACCGCTCCGCTTAAATGAACGACATTGCGCGTGAGGCGGGGTTTTTTATTCTGTCTCGCTTAGAAGGTTTCCCAGTTATCGCCGTGCGCCGCCGCCGGGCGGGTAAAGGTGTTCGCTGGCGGCACGCTATCTGCTTTCGCGTTTTCACGCACCCTTTCCGCGTGTGACGAGAGGCGGAAAATGCCCACCGCATCAGTTAGCCGCGCCGCCTGCTCTTCCAGCGCCAGCGCCGCCGCAGAAGCTTCTTCCACCAGTGAGGCGTTTTGCTGGGTGACGTTATCCATTTCCGACACCGCCTGGGCGACCTGCTGGATACCGCGGCTCTGCTCGTCCGAGGCGGCGGCGATTTCCTGCATCAGATCGGTCACACGCTGCACCGCTTCAACGATACCCTGCATGGTTTGACCGGCCGCCACCACTTCGCTGGAGCCTTTATCCACCAGGCTTACCGAGTTCTGGATCAGCCCTTCAATCTCTTTCGCCGCCTGGGCGCTGCGGCTGGCAAGGGTACGAACCTCGCTCGCCACGACTGCGAATCCCCGTCCCTGCTCGCCCGCACGAGCAGCTTCCACGGCGGCGTTGAGTGCCAGGATGTTGGTCTGGAACGCGATGCTGTTAATTACCGCGGTGATTTCCGAGATTTTTTTCGAACTGGTGGAGATATTGCCCATGGTGGTAACCACGCCCGAGACCATGTGCCCGCCCGCGCTGGCTTTATCGGACGCGTCGTTCGCCAGTTTGCTGGCGTGGTGGGCGTTTTCAGCGTTCTGTTTCACCGTTGCGGTGAGCTGTTCCATACTGGCGGCGGTTTGCTCCAGCGCGGACGCTTGTTCTTCGGTACGGGAAGAAAGATCGGTGTTCCCTGCGGAAATTTCGCTGGTGCCCTGATAAATGGCTTCGGCACCGGTGCGCACCGTGCCGACGGTTTCCGCCAGCGAATGCTGCATTTTTTGTAGGTTCTTGCTGAGTACGCCGATTTCACTGCGGCCTGCGGCTTCCGGCGCCACGGTTAAATCACCGTTGGCAATATGCTCGATACGGTTGGCCGCCCGGCGCAGCGGTAGAATCACGATGCCGCGCAGCGCCACAAAGGTGATGATGGTCATTAACACGGCAATGGTCAGCGCCGCGATCATCGCCATCACGCCCCAGGTGGTGCGCGTTTCCGCCGCCACGCCTAATGCTGTGGCGCGCTCCATACGGATCGCGATGGCCTTTAACAGCACCTCGTTATAGGCGCTGTCCAGGCCGCGCGCCTGCTCGTTTTCGTGTTTGATGATCGCTTCGAACATGCCGTTTTTAGCGAATTTCACCATTGGCTGCATGCCCTGAATATAGGCGTCGAAACGGGCTTTAAGTTCGCCGTCCAGCGCTTCGTCCTGCGGGGTTTTTACCCGGCGCGCCATATAGCTGTCGAACCCTTCCTGGGCCTGCTTCAGGCGTTTTTCCGCATCGGCGACGTTACGTTTCAGATCGTCCATTTCCGCCACGCGGCTGGCGGCCCCGGCGTTGATCAGGTTGATTCGCGCGGTGCGCAGATGGTTTGAACTGTTGGAAAGCCCCATGCGTACCTGGATCTCTTCGGTAACGTCATGAAGCGCGGTGTTGCTCTGAACCATGAAATAACTTGCTAATCCAACGCTCGCCGCGAAGAGCACCAGAATACCACCGAGAATAAAGCTAAAGAGCGGGACTAAACGGATGTGATGCCAGAAACTCACAGCTGCAGGTTTTTGAATTATCGTGTTGTGTGTCGTCATAACAGTCTTCCAGGGTCAGGTATATGCTCGTCAGATAGTCATCGGCAAAAACCCAGGTTTCGATTACCCCAGAAAACGTCAGATGGGTCACAAATCAGGATAAAGATAAATTATGGCCAGCGACAGGACGCCGCTGGCCGAAGGAATTACTGGTCGCCGAAGTGAATAACGGTACGGATCGATTTGCCCTCGTGCATTAAATCAAAGGCTTCGTTGATCTGTTCCAGCGGCAAACGGTGGGTGATAAACGGGTCGAGCTGGATTTTGCCGACCATCGCGTCTTCCACCATGCCCGGCAACTGGCTGCGCCCTTTCACGCCGCCAAACGCCGAACCACGCCATACGCGACCGGTGACAAGCTGGAACGGACGGGTGCGGATTTCCTGGCCCGCGCCCGCTACGCCAATGATCACGCTTTCACCCCAGCCTTTATGGCAGCATTCCAGCGCGGCGCGCATCACGTTGACGTTGCCGATGCACTCGAAGCTGAAATCCACGCCGCCGTCGGTGAGTTCAACGATCACGTCCTGGATGGGCTTGTCATAATCGTTCGGGTTGACGAAATCGGTGGCCCCCATTTCACCCGCCAGCTTAAATTTCTCCGGGTTAGTATCCACAGCGATGATGCGGCCCGCTTTGGCCTGCACTGCGCCCTGGATCACTGCCAGGCCGATACCGCCCAGCCCGAAGACCGCGACGCTGTCGCCTTCTTTCACTTTCGCGGTGTTATGTACTGCGCCGATGCCGGTGGTCACGCCACAGCCCAGCAGGCACACTTTATCCAGCGGTGCTTGCGGGTTGACTTTCGCCAGCGAGATTTCCGCACAGACGGTGTATTCACTGAAGGTGCTGGTGCCCATGTAGTGGTAAATCGGCTCGCCGTTGTAGGAAAAACGGGTGGTGCCGTCCGGCATCAGGCCTTTTCCCTGGGTGGCGCGAACGGCCTGGCAAAGGTTGGTTTTGCCGGATTTACAGAACTTACACTCGCCGCATTCCGCGGTATAAAGCGGAATAACGTGATCGCCCGGCTTCAGGCTGGTGACGCCCTCGCCCACTTCCACCACAATCCCGCCGCCTTCGTGGCCCAGCACCGCCGGGAAAACGCCTTCAGGATCGTCGCCCGACAGGGTAAACGCATCGGTATGGCACACCCCGGTGTGGGTAATTTTGACCAGCACTTCGCCCTTCTGCGGCGGCGCAACATCAATTTCCACAATCTCCAGCGGCTTGCCAGGGCCGAATGCGACGGCTGCACGTGATTTCATATCGTCTCTTCCGTTGTTGTGAGTCGTGACTCTTATTTTAGATAAGCGCGCAATAAATGACCGATTTTATCCATCCGCTGCGCGCGTTGTTCGCGAGTGGTTTCGCCGTTGACCAGTTCATCGTTGAGATGGATTTCCACCATCTCGCCCATCAAACCGTTGGCCGCGCCGCGTACGGCAGCAATTTGTTGCAGAATTGCGATGCAGGGTTCGCCCGCTTCCAGTGCGCGCTCCAGCGCCTCAACCTGGCCGCGGATCCGCCGGACCCGCGTCAGGGCGCGTTTTTTATCTTCAGGGGAATGGGGCATGATTGCCTCCTGTATACTATAGGGGGGTATAGTAACAGGATGAGCAAGTAGTTGTAAAATTTATGTTTTTGTTTCAGAATCAGGCCCACCTATATAAAAACTTACTCGCCTCACCTTGTTCTGAATATGTTTTCGAGAATCAAGGTTAGTCATATGTAAAAGTGAATTTCTAAACTCATATAACTCGTTCGAAGTTAAACCTATTTTTTCTATATTTGAGTACGTATCCAACCACTGCTGGAATACAGCATTTTGAGGATCATATTCAATAAACCCCATCGTATCAATTGTAGACATCAATAACTTAGCACTCGCAAGGTAATATTTTTCATTGTTTTGCGGTAAGCGCGTGTTCAAATGGTAAAAATTTATTGCCACAACTGAATAGCGCATTCAATTATTTTTAATGTCAGTTTTTTTATTTACATCTAAGATGAATTCATGCAATGGATAGAAATCTTTGATAGCAGTAATTTAATCTTACCATATTAAAAATCTACTATTGCGCGTCTATTTAACAACCAATAGATCTGTAAATCTGGTGGTATAGCGCGGCGACAGAATATCCCTTTTCATTTGCAACTGCTGCTGTTAACGCCTGCTTTCTGGTACAGGTCGCCGTCACTGATTCCTGCCTGGATCATCATGTCCCTGCCACCTTAACGAAATATGTCGCGCTGGGGTGCGGGATCATCAGTTCATTCAAATCAATGCGCTGCTCAACATAATCGGCGGAGGGAGACGAAACCCGCACAGGACGAAGTCTCCGAAGAGGGGTAGCGCGTCAATCTCGCGCAGTTCTCATGGGGTGTATAATTCTATAATAAGTCGACTCCCGATTATTATACTGTTTTTGTATGCAGTAGTTTTTAATCGGGAGAAGATAAATTTAGCGAGGCCTATCAATTAGTGAGATAGAAGAGTCGCATGTTCATTGTTGGGTAAGTTTGGCGTGATAACTTGAACAACGCTTGTCATCACTGATTGATTCGGCTTTGTCTGTTCTCGCCCAGATAATATTACGTTTAATGATTTTTGCAGGGTTACCAGCCGCCGCGCACATTACAGGTACATCTTTGGTAACGATACTTCCGTAACCGACCACAGAGCCGCTACCAATACTAACACCTTTCATTACTGATACATTTCTGCCAACCCAGACATAACTATCAATATTGATATCTTTTGCCCAGTTAACTCTTTTGCCACTTGTTGCATCGAATACAGGGTGCCCATCTGAAGCGCGCAAAATTACATCTCGCGCGATCATACAGTCATGGCCGATAGTCACATTGCATCCATCAGTAACAACTTCAAATCCAGATCCAATAGTCGTTCTACGCCCAACGGTTACCTTTGATCCTTTAGATGCGACTATTACTCCTTTGGCTTTACTGTTTTTGTGTATTTTAACGTAATTATTGTCGCCACGAAAAATTACAGTAAGCCACCTACATTCAACATCATCTTCAATTACTAATTTATTATTATTTCCATTAAACTGGACGTTATTCTCTTTACTATTTTCAAGTACTCCACAAGCAAACGAATTCCCTGCTCCCTGGTCTTGAACTATGAAAGATTTATCAACTTCCTGCGCCACGATTTAATTTCCTTTATATATAAAGAGTGTATTGATCAATTCATTCTATTAACTACTGCCACCTCAGTCAATGAGGTGAGACCCTCAGTTTATCTTGCACTCCATGCTCCAACAAAAGTTTAACTTAAGTTCGGATAATGTTATGCATTCGCGCCCACATGGATGCTTGAGGCTACATCTGATTATTTTTGTTCTAAGGCAGATATTCTTTTTTCAAGCCTTTCCATAGTTCTTCATTGAAAGGCCGCCTCGGCAAAAAATACCGTCAGGCCGCACATCTCTTCTTCACCCTCTTCGTGAATAACCGCTTCAGTAAAAACTGGCTCTTCGGTGGTAGTAACATTCCTCTCCCGTCAGTGTGCTCAATGAATAAATCACGCATCTGCTGGGATGACGCCGAAATGAAGTCTGGCCTCATTGCCCTTTAACTGTATGGCATCCAGCCATTGTTACATGATGCAATGAACCTCCCCCCCCTCAGAACACTTCATAAAGTGGTAGCGAAAGAATTTTGTCATTACTACACCCATTCGTTTAAAGGCGAATGAATGTTCATTTCGCATCATGTTCATAAGCCGTGCTTTGAAAGGGTTTTATATGACAGGTTTTACTGGTCGCGAAGTCTGCGTTTTGAAAGAAGCGGACGTTACCCTGAACGTGTTCAGGATTAATATCCACTTTTCGTTCAATCCGCGCACTGATTCTCCAGCCACTGACCAACGGCGGGCCATAATTTCTCCGCACATCGCGCACGAAAAAAGCCCATATGACCAATGGACGGAAGACCAAAATCTGCGTGTCGTATTTCGCGGCGTTCGATTTTTGCGTTTTGCACGGGCTCCATCAACCGCGCAATGGCTTCAGGGTTAGCCCAGGGATCGTCATCAAAACCCATCACCAGTACGGGTAACGTTATCTCACTTGCCCGCTGGCGTGCATTCCAGTCTGGATCGTCGTAGAAATAACCCTGCATTGTGCTCCAGCGCCCCCACTGAAGCATCACTGGAGCCGGTAAATCTTCGCCCAGCCCCAGGCGCCTGGCAGGCATGTACCCGAATATACGGCACAGAACCGGGGCCAGCACACGCAGTAGGCACCAGACACGCACCTTTTCTGTGGTTTGTTTTATTGTGCTCGTCACACCCGCATGTGAGGCCACAATGACTGCCGCCTCCAGGTGGTGGGTGGCCGTCGAAAGCAGAATGGCATGCCCTCCTACACTGTGCCCTACCGCCAGCAGGCTAAGCCCGGGGAAACGCGCTTTCGCCCAGGCTGTTATGCATCCAACGTCCTGCTCGATCCAGTCTGACATGGAGACGCTGTAGCGACGGACCGTCCCGGATTTCGACCGGCCAGTGCCACGGTAATCGTAAGTGAGGACACTGAATCCCCTGTTAAAAAGGTATTCTGCGAACCCTTCATAAAACGTTTGCACAACTGCCGTTGCGGGATGAAGGATAACCATCGCGTTGGCATCACTTCTTTCCCAAATCGTGGCAGCCAAAAATCCACCTTCATTGACGGGTATTATTATTGAATTCATTAATTGAGCCTGTTCTGTGTGGTCATACCAGTGGCACCTGAATTCAATTTAGCCTTTACTACCAAATCTGGCGATTTTTTTGTTGTGAATTTTGACGTCGGCTTATCGCTCATTGAGGCCCTTCGGCGGTAGCGACATACCCGCTTCGTGCCAGAAGCGGTCCTTCGCTATATTTACAGCCTGTAGCCTTCAGGCCCATTCTGGTCGTTACAGCTTGCGACTGCATATGGACGAGCATCGATCGGCATACTGACAGGAGCGGTCGTCCCTGTTCTTAAACACTGTCAATAATGATGCCCTACCGTGACGTTATGAAATCTTTTTAACCGTGTGCCCACCGAACAACCTGGCTACTTACCTGATTGCATTGACATCTGCTGGGCGGCCTTCAGGTGCTGCTCAACGACAGGGGTATGCGCGTCGGCCAGGGCTTTCACATCCGGATCCTTGATCTTCTGGGCGTCACTTTTCAGTTTCGACAGCACCATCTCGTGGTCTTTGGTGCCGGCATTTTCCATATACATTTTGTCAAATGCCTCGCCGCTCTGTTGTTCAAGCCGGGCGGCCATGTCCTTGTGCATAGGGTCTGGCTCAGTCGGCAGCGTTACGCCTTTTTGCTGGGCAACGGCCTGTACTTTGGCCAGGGCATCGCCGTGGTCTTTGACCATTTGCTGAGCGAATGCTTTGACTTCGCTGCTTTGGGCTTTGTTCAGCGCGATCCTGGCGGCGGCAATTTCATTGATATTGGCCTGCGCCATGTCCTTCAAGGCTTGCTCGTCGCCGGAACTGAGTTTAGTGTTCGATGTGGTCTGGCCTGCGGCGTCATTTTGCGCGGCAGTGGACTGGGTCTGGGCTTGCACGCCAACAGTGGTGAACATCGCGACGACTGCCGATACGGCCAGCAATCCTTTCAAGGTTTTACTCTTTTGCATGTTGTTCTCCTGGTGGTCATGGGAAAGGTGGGTAGCAGGTAATAAACCGTGCGCAGTTCCGTATGAAAATGACAACTGCATTGGTCAGTATAGTGGGAGACAGCAGTTTAGGTTATGTTCTGAACGGAGGGCGGCAGAAAATGACGTAAGCGAGCCGCTTTATGTTCCGAAAATGTTGCTCAGGTAAGGTCATGCAGCGGCTTGCCGGAAGGGGTACTGAGGGTAAAGCTTTCGAAAGCGACGTCGAGCCCCTGCCTTTCAGGTGTGCACGCCATCACCCCGACAAAACGTTGTTGGCGTTGCGGCCAGTGGCACAACCTCAGTAACGGCCAGGTTTGACCATCCACGGAATACTGGATCCGCAATGCCTCATTTTCCAGCGTGGCGCGCATCCAGAACGCGCCGGGATCGCCCGAGAAAAGGCCGGTTGACCAGTCCGATGTTTTACGGGTTACCACGCTTCCTGTAGAGGGCCGATCGTCATTAAATTCTATGCCTGCCTTAACCCAGTGATCTTCGTCATCCTGCAGGAACAGGCCGGCCTGGTCATAAAGATGAGAAAAATCAGCCCTGATTTTTACCTGGAGGGTAAAATCATCGGCCAGGTAAAACCCAAAGGCATGACCGGAGTGTCGCTGGAAGCCATAGTAAGTTTGTTTCCAGAAATCCGTGTTGCCTTGCGTTGTGAAGCGCAGCGTCCCGTTTTCGAAACTATAAATATCGGGCGGGTTGATCCAACTCCCCCCCCTCTGCGCGCAGCGAATCAATCATGATCATCAATTTTCTCCTCGTCTCACGTTATTTATAGCAGGCAACAAACGGGACTTAACGGGAAATAACAAGGCCCACCGAAGTGGGCCTTAAAGATGGCGTTATGAAGCCTTATGCTCAATTACCGGCTGTGAATTTTCGATCGCGATTTTACGCGGCTTTTCGCTTTCCGGTATTTCCTGATAAATGGACACGTATAACAGCCCGCTATCCAGTTTTGCATTGTTCACCTTCGCAAATTCAGGTAGCGAGAAGCTCAGGCGAAAATCAGCACGTCGAATGCCCCGGTAAATCCAGCCTTCTTCAGTCTCAGATTCGCTGGCAGAACGTTTACCCGACACGTGCAGGGTTCCGCCAACCGTTTCAATCTCCAGTTCGTCCTCTTTCCAGCCCGGCACGCTTAGGGTAAGCAGATAATTATTGCCATCGACTTTCTTTAAGTCGTAAGCAGGTAAAGACGATACCGGCGTATCCCCTGTTAACTGGCTGAAAAGCCGATCGATACGGTTAAAGCGATCGCTAAATACAGAATCAGCAAAGCCTGGAAGTGCTGACAAGGTTCTGAGTGCCATAAGTTAACCTCCTGAATAACCCATTCAAAAGTTCACGTTAAAGGCAAGCGTGGCTTGTCCGCTATTTAAATATGATCGCTGGCCGGGGTTTCAAGGGCGGAAATAAAAAAATTTTACCAAAGGGTCCATTTCCCCTTCTGTACCCGGCCCGGCTCTCAACCAGAGCCAGACTGTTTGCCTGACACCCTACAAGAAAAGGGAGTTGAGTGGCGCAGGCAATATCCCTATCCTGCTTTTTTATTTGGCAGGTTATTCTGTACCCCTGGGGAGCCGTCATGAGCACATTCAATATCATCGCCATCCCGTTTTTTGCGACGGCCATGGTATTTTTGATCCTGGGCGCGGCCCAGCAAAACCGCGCCTTTTTTATCGTCGGCGGCGTGTTTATGGCCTCATCGGTGGTAAATGCGGTAATGGGTCTGTCGCTATAGTCTGCGAATTGTCCCCCCCCCTTTGAATCGCTTCGCCTCAGGATCGCTCAGGCATAATGGACTCAGGGGGGATAAGAAATTTGATGTTCTCTTTTTTTGCAAATACCCGGTCGCATTGCAGGCATATTAAAGACTTTTACTTTCACGCTTCATTTCCGCTCTTTAATCTCACACCACTACGCATCATTTATTAAGCAATGTCTTATTACCTACATTAACTAGTCCCTTTGTATAATAATAGTCAAAATATAATCCCGCAGAGAACTAAAAACGCAATCGCTTCGCAAATAGTCTTATGTATCAAATGGTAAACATAATAAAAAGATCGCCATAAACATTAAAATTTTGTTTAAGGCATTTTTTTCACATTTTCATTAGACATCATCATTTCATTTGCTAATATTGAATTGCAGTTTCAAAACGCTATTGGATAAATGCAAACACACCACAGGAGTAGTATTTTCGCATGGAATGGGTTGTAGAAAAGCAGCTAGTTTGTCCCTCGACCAGCACATTTTTCGCACTGGTATCAAGTGCAAAAAATTTAAAACTCATATTATGGTATAAAGGTAGTTATTTTATACGTGCTGGAAACATAATCAAGACAGGCTACTTCGGAATTAATATTAATGGGCGCGCCAGAAACATCGAAATTATTCACGCCTTCCCTTATAATACCGTTCTCTGGAATACTTTTAAATCAACAATGTACTGTCCGGGTAATGACGCCCTGATTTCTTGCGAATGTACACGCACTGAGAGTTGTTTATTTAAAATATGCCCTTACGGGATCAGGCCTCTTAAAAGTTAATTCTTACTTACTTAGAATATAAAAAATACAGTTAATGCGCGCGAAGAAATAATGATGCGGTTTTAACGCTTCATTATTTCTTATTAAGTTTTTCTTTCCCGCAGAGATTGGCGTCGCAATGCGGGCCCGGTTTGTCAGAGGTTAACCTCGCAGCGCGAGTGCATCCTGAATCGCATCCGCCAAGGGGCCGATCTCTCTTGCAACCGACTGTAAATCGTATTCCGTACGCGCCCCAGAAATCCCGTTGCCCGCGCCCACGGCGGATTTCGCGATTTCGAGTGCGGCCGCAACGGCGAGCAGACGCTGTTTGTTTTGTACGGCATTATTATCGTCAAAATACCCTTCTAACATCATGATCTCCTTTTGTATTAATCAGAATGTCAGCATACGCCAGGGTATCAGCGGAACGAAGTCATATTCAGAAAATCTATGGGTAAGGCCACAGGAGATCATCAATCACGATCTCGTCGCGCGCGAGCCGTGTTTTACCAGCCGCAAACCTCGTGCTCATTTTCGGTATCATAGGCGCGCACGGTGTTAACCAAATCCTTCACCACTTCGGCGGCCACTTCCGGCACCAGCAAAGCCATCGGCGTTTCGGTTTCATAATCCACGGATACACCGTTGCTGTTATTGGTCACGGTGACGGTATAGGTTGCTTTGCCCATTATTGACTCCTTATTTCTTCACGTTGCGCAATGTTGCGCCCTCTAACAGCACCTCGGGGGCGACGAAAAAGTCGACATTAAACCAGGTGTCGTCAGTCAGTAATTCGATGTAATGCCATTTTTCCGGTGGGAAAACGCCAAACTCTCCGGCGTTGATCACCCGTTGGCTGTCCGGCTCCGGGCATTCGCCATCGGCAAAACCGTAGTATTTCACTGCGCCCTGCATGACCGATAATCGCGGATAAACGCCCGGACGGGTGCCGGTATCAAGGTGGCGTTTGAAAATGCCCGCAGGGGCGGTGTCTTTATTCCAGAAAGGCGTAGAACGGGTATGAATACAGTTAGCTGGAATGCGTAGCATGTGATCCCCTTTTAATGTCGCATCATGCGTTGCGACTATTTAACCACGTCGTGTCAGAGGTCATTTTTCAAAATGTGCAGTTAAAATGCAACTTTATTTTAAGATCGTTTGCCCGGCATCATGCGCAGCAGCGTATTGTCTTTCCAGACGTAGTGATGAAACAGCGCCGCCCCCGCATGCAGGCCCAGCACGATATAGCCCAGCCGGGCGATAAGCCCATGATAATCCGCCAGCGTATCGGCGAAATCCTCATCCGGCTCCGGTGCGACGGGCATGGAAACGCCGAATGCCACCCAGTCGCTACCGCCATAATATTTTAGGGTGACGCCCAGCAGCGGCAGCGCGAGGTAGATAAGATAAATCAGCAGATGCACCAGATGGGACAGCCCGATAAACAGCGGATGGGGTTTAGGGGTTATCGGTGGCGCAGCGTATTTGATGCGCAACAATAATCGGGTCGCCATTAACAGGAAGATAGCGATCCCGCAGCTAAAATGGGTCGATACCACCAGCGGCCGGACACTGCGCGGAAATTCGCTGCGCAGCTCCATCGCCGTATAGGCGACAATCACCAGCAGGAAAACCAGCCAGTGCAGCGTGATTTGCAAAGAGGTGTATTTTGAGCGCATTGCGAAAACCCGGACAGTGATCCCTGTTTAAGCGTAGCCGCAAGCTGTTGGCGTGGCGAAAAAAAGCGGCCCGTTATGGGCCGCCTGGGTTACTCGTTGATATCTGGATGCTGCTGTACCAGGCGCTGGCGCTTCTCCTGAAGCTCAGCGATTTCATGGTCGATATCGTCGATTTTTTGCTCGATGTTATCGTGATGCTCCTGAAGAATTTCCCGCGCTTCCTGGATGTCCGATGCCGCTGGCGTCGCGCCTTTAAGCGGACGGTTGGCGGTTTCTTTCATTGTCAGGCCGGTAATCAGACCGATCACTGCAATCACCATCAGGTAATAAGCAGGCATCATCAAATTGTTAGAGGTTTCCACCAGCCAGGCCGCGAGGGTGGGCGTCAGGCCCGCGATCAATACCGAAATATTAAACGCGCTCGCCAGGGCGCTGTAGCGGATATGAGTCGGGAACATCGCAGGTAGCGTGGAGGCCATCACGCCGGTAAAGGCGTTAAGGACCACCGCCAGCATCAGCAGGCCCGCAAAAATCAGCCCGATAACGTTGCTGTTAATCAGGATAAACGCCGGGATTGCCAGCAACAGCAGCGCGACGCTACCGAAAATCACAAACGGGCGGCGGCCAAAACGGTCGCTCAGCAGGCCCATAATCGGCTGCACAAACAGCATCCCGATCATGATGGCAATAATAATCAGCACGCCGTGATCTTCGGAGTAATGCAGGTTGTGGGACAGGTAGCTCGGCATGTAGGTGAGCAACATGTAGTACGTCACGTTGGTGGTGATCACCACGCCGATACAGGTCAACAGGCTGCGCCAGTGTTTAGTGGCAATTTCTTTAAACGAGACTTTCGGCCCGTCGCGCAGACCCTCGCGGTCGCCCTGCTCCAGCTTTTCAACATGCTGCTGGAACGCCGGCGTCTCTTCCAACGCGTGGCGCAAATACAGGCCGATGATCCCTAACGGCAGCGCCAGGAAGAACGGAATACGCCAGCCCCAGTCAAGGAATTTTTCTTCGCCGATCATCGCCGAGAGCATGACCACCACGCCCGCGCCCAGTACGAAACCGGCAATAGACCCGAAGTCCAGCCAACTGCCCATAAAGCCGCGCTTACGGTCTGGCGAATATTCAGCGACAAAAATTGACGCGCCGGTATATTCACCACCCACTGAGAAGCCCTGCGCCATTTTACACAGCAGCAGCAATACCGGTGCCCAGATGCCGATCGAGGCATAGGATGGTATCAGCCCGATACAGAAGGTACTGACCGACATAATCACTATCGTGATGGCGAGGATTTTCTGGCGACCATATTTATCGCCCAGCATCCCAAAGAACAGGCCGCCGAGCGGGCGGATCAGGAAGGGTACAGAGAAAGTCGCAAGCGCGGCGATCATCTGAACGCTGGGATCGGCACCTGGAAAGAAGACTTTACCGAGCGCATAGGCCACGAAGCCGTAAACCCCGAAATCGAACCATTCCATGGCGTTACCCAGGGAGGCCGCCGTTATCGCTTTACGAAGCCGCGAGTCATCAATAATCGTGACATCGGAGAGCGATATCGGCTCAATTTTTTTCCTTTTAAGTTTCATAGTCATCCTCTAAAAATCCCCGCAGCGACAGCAGAACACACGCGTTTTGCCCAGACTAAGCAGAGCGTGATTTCACTAAGCGGCGAAATAAAAGTAAGAAACAGGGTTGCCCCTTTGAAAGCGTAGCAGGTTTGTTATTTCAGCATGGTGAAGTAATAAGCAATCGCGCTGTGTGTGCGTCAGGCGTTGCTGTAACAACTTATTTACCTTATCAGGGATGTAAATAGTGATCAACTTCACATAATCTGAAGTTATGGATCGGAGGGGCAATTTTTACAGCTTTCGTAAACGAATGATTACAAAGCTAAAGATGGAAATATGACTGCGCCGGGTCAGGCCCGGCGTCAATTTATGAAGCACTCAGCGATTCAGTATCGCAGTAAACGAGGGATCGTGACGCAGCGTTTGCCAGGCCGCTAAAACGGCTTCAGGGATGTCCACCGCTTCAATAAAACCGCGCCCATTAGGACCGTAGCCGTCTTTATCATTACGCAACCGGGGGATTTCCCCGACAATCAGTGAAAGATAGCGATCCACCGACCACCACCCTTCTCCTTCGGCAAAACGGGTGTCGCGCGGCGTGGTGATTAACGTCGGCACCATTCCCGGTACGTTAAACCATTCAACCTGATGTTCAGCATCGCGCCAGACGCGGGCAAAGGTCGCGGCGGTACGGCGCTGCATGGTCGGGTCCTGCACCACAATCGCCTGGGGCGGCAATACGTCACGCGCGGTCATCATGTCACGTGTGAAGGCCGCGTTCTCGCCACAGTTGGTGGATTTATCCTCTACCAGCAATTTATCGGCGGGGATGTGCCAGAACCGGGTGGCGATATCCGCCAGTACCGCCGCTTCGCTACGTCCGGTGGTGGGCAACACGTTATAGCGAGGGTGACGGGCGACGGCAGCGTACAAAAATGGCGTGGAATGGCCAATCCCACCGCTGATCAACAGCGGCACCTTGCGCTGCGCCGCTTCCCGGCACGCCGCGTCAATGGCGGGGATGGCCGCATTACCCGCCAGCACCACCAGGCCGATATCTTTCGCGGCTGGCAGCACGGCGCTGTCATCCTGCGCCAGCCACTGTCCAAGTGTGTTCGCGGCGTTAATCAGCGCCGGGGATAAAGGAGGAAATGGCGTCATCGTTTGGCACTCCATGTTAGAAACCAGCGGCCAGTGTACCGTCGCCAGATGAGGGTTGCAGGGAGAAGCGTCCGAAAGGCTTATTCCTGCGCATCGCGGTACAAACTCCCCTGACCGGAACGCGCCCTTCCCCACAGTTTTTCATCGAACTGGCGAAATCTGGGGTTGATGTCAGCGTTTATCAGGTTCATCCCCAGGCAAATGAATCGTTAACGTGACCTGCTCCAGTACGCGTTCGACCAGCGCCGGAGCATTTTCAAACGGGCTGACTCGTGCAATACCGGTCAGGCGTTTATCGATCAGCAAGGTCGCCAGGCCGTGCAAATACGCCCAGGCGACGGTCACGCGCATTGCTGCCGCCTCATCCATGACCCTGGTCCCGTCACCCGCGTCCGACGAAACGCTGCGCGCCATCATAAACATGGCGTTACGCATCGCGCTGAGCAGGTTTGGATTGGATAAGCTGATGATCTCGTTGCGAAACATCAGGCTAAACATGTGTGGATGTTCAGCGGCGAAGTGAACGTAGGTTTTCGCCATCTCGCGCCGCCGCGCCGCGTCATCCGTGCAGTGCTCCGTGGCGTTGAACAGCGCCGCCGCCAGCCGCTGATAGCCTTTTGCCGCCAGCTCGCTCAGCAAATTCGCCAGGTTGCCGAAATGATGCTTTGGCGCGGTATGCGATACCTCCGCTTCCCGCGCGATGGCACGTAACCCTACGCCCGCGATCCCGTCGCGCACCAGCACCCGCTCAGCGGCTTCCAGTACCGCCTGCGGTAAACTGCCGTGATGATAGGGGCGTTTCTCATCCGTCATAAAAGCTCCTTAACAGCGCTAAATCTTACCATTGTAAAAATAAACCTCACGGGTTAAACCGCCCGTCAACGCTCCGGTTGACGGCCTGGTAAAAAGGAGTAGAGGCAATGGAAAATTCCGTTAATTTACGGCATTATTCTGCGCCTTTGAGGCTCCGGCACGTTTATCGATAAACCAGGTATTCACGCGTTATGAAAACCCGTTACACCTTAATCGCCCTTGCGGCGCTGTTTGCGCTTAGCGGATGCAGCACCCCTTCCCAGCTCCGCGCCCAGTATGACGTGGATTGCACCCAAAAATCTGACGGCGAGCAGAAAGCCTTTGATACCTGTTACAGCCAGTCCAGAGAGGCCATTCGCAAGCGGATGAATTTCGTTAACCCGCTCGGCGCGGCGGAACTGGCGCAAATCCTCGAAAAACTGGATGCCCAGAAATCGGCATTTAAACCGAAGCCGAAGCCGAAACCGTTAACCGGCGACGAGTATCAAAAACTGGTGGTGGCTGAATTAGATAAGCGCTTTGATGCTGAGCAGTCCGCGTATGCCGGTCAGGCCTGCGAAGTGCTGATGAGCGTGAACGCAGACGGCACTATCGAACAGATTGAAGGCACTCCGGCGCTGCCGAGCGCCCAGGCCGCTGCCGCCAGTGCAGCGATGGCCGATGCCAGTATTGATGATGCGCTGGCAAACGGGCCATCAGCCGATGGATCCGCCGCCACGCCTATCGCGCCGCCGGAAATTCAGCAACAGCAAAACGGCGGCTCGCTGTGCAATGCGTTTATTACTACCGCCAAAGCCAGCCCGCTACCCAAACCGCCCCTGGCGAAGGGCGAAAGCAGCTTCCCGGTCTCCTTCACCTATGAAGATGCCGCGAAGCCGCAGAGTTAACCGATAAAAAAGGCTGCAAATGATGTGCAGCCTTTTTATTTACGCAGCGCCGACCTGCTCCATCGCCTGCAACACCCGTTTATCCGAAATGGGATACGGCGTGCCGAGCTGTTGGGCGAAGTAGCTGACCCGCAGTTCTTCTATCATCCAGCGGATCGCAGTGACCTCTTCGTCATCGCGACGCGCGGCAGGCAGTTTGTTAAGCCATTGCTGCCACGCCTGCTGTACCGCTTCCACTTTCAACATCTGGGCACGATCGCGATGCGGATCGATAGCCAGCTTCTCAAGCCGTTTTTCGATGGCCTGCAAATAGCGCAGGGTATCGCCTAACCGCTGATAGCCATTGCCGGTCACGAAACCGCGATACACCAGGCCGCTCATCTGGGCTTTGATATCGGACAGCCCCAGCGCCATCGTCATATCGACCCGCCCCTTGAGCCGCTTGTTGATGTTAAATACCGCCGTCAGGATCTGCTCGACCTGTTTAGCGATATCCACCACCGCGTCGTTAAGCTCGGCACGCACTTTTTCATGCAACTGCGCGAAGCCTTCTTCGGTCCACACCGGCCCGCCGTGTTCGGCAATCAGCTTATCCACGCCGCAGGAGATGCAATCGTCGATCAGATCCAACACTTTGCCGTACGGGTTGAAATAGAGGCCCAGCTTGGCTTTGTTAGGCAGTTTTTCATGCAGATACTTAATCGGCGACGGAATATTAAGCAGCAATAAGCGCCGCAGCCCGCGCCACATGGCGTTCTGCTGATCCTGCGGGTTATCAAACAGCTTGATGCCGACGCTCTCTTTTTCATCCACCAGCGCAGGCCAGGCTTTAACCTGGTAGCCGCCGCGCTTCTGCTCGTAGTGATCGGGCAGCGTGCCGAAGCTCCAGATATGCAGGCCGCTTTGCTCGATGCCGTCATCCGCCACGGCGGAGAGCGTTTCCTGCACTTTATTCTTCAGGCTGCCTTTCAGCGCCGTGAGATCTTTGCCTTCGTTGAGCTTGCGGTTCTTTTCATCCACGACCCGGAAGGTCATTTTCAGGTGATCGGGCACCTGTTCCCACTGCCACGCCTCGCGGTCAACGGTGACGCCGGTCATGCGGCGCAGTTCGCGCTCCAGTGACTCGAGCAGCGGCTGTTCCAGCGGCGTGGTGCGCCCTAAGAATGCTTCTGCATAGTTAGGCGCGGGCACAAAGTTACGGCGTAACGGCTTGGGCAACGATTTGATCAGCGCGATAATCAGCTCGCGGCGCATCCCCGGCACCTGCCATTCAAACCCCGCGTCTTCCACCTGGTTCAGCAGCGGCAAGGGAATATGCACCGTCACCCCGTCCGCGTCGCCGCCCGGCTCAAACTGGTAGCTGAGGCGCAGCTTGAGAGTGCCCTGATGCCAGAAGTTCGGATAGTCCAGCTTGCTGACTTTCTCCGCGCCTTCTTTAATCAACATGCTCTTTTCAAAATTGAGCAGGTCCGGGTTCTCTTTACTGGCCTTTTTCCACCAGCTGTCGAAGTGACGCGCCGATACCACTTCATGGCCGATGCGCTGGTCGTAAAACTCAAACAGCGACTCGTCATCCACCAGAATGTCGCGACGGCGCGATTTGTGCTCCAACTCTTCCACTTCGGCACGCAGTTTCTGGTTATCCCGGAAAAAGGCGTGACGGGTTTGCCAGTCGCCTTCAACCAGCGCGTGGCGGATAAACAGTTCGCGGCACAGCGCCGGGTCAATCTGGCTGTAATTTACCTTACGCGCCGCGACAATCGGCAGCCCGTAAACCGTGACCTTCTCCGTGGCCATGACCGCGCCCTGCGCCCGCTCCCAGTGCGGCTCGCTGTAGCTACGCTTCAGCAGGTGCTGCGCCACCGGTTCAATCCACTCGGGATCGATGCGCGCGGCAATACGCCCCCACAGACGGCTGGTTTCTACCAGTTCGGCGACAATCGTCCATTTCGGCGGCTTCTTAAACAGGCCGGAACCGGGGAAAATTGAGAACCGGGCGTTGCGCGCGCCGGTAAACTCCTGCTTGTCGGTATCCTTCATGCCGATATGCGACAGCAGGCCGGTGAGCAGCGCAGTGTGGATCTCGCGGTACTCCGCCGGTTCGCTGTTTACCGGAATGCCCAACTCTTTGACGACCTGGCGTAGCTGGGTGTAAATATCCTGCCATTCGCGCACCCGCAGATAGTTCAGGTAATCGGCCCGGCACAGGCGGCGGAATTGGTTCGAGGAGAGCGCTTTTTGCTGCTCGCCGAGGTAATTCCACAGGTTCACAAACGCCAGGAAATCCGACTCCTTATCATGGAAGCGGCGGTGTTTTTCATCGGACGCCTGCTGCTTATCCATCGGACGCTCGCGCGGGTCCTGAATCGACAGCGCCGAGGTGATAATCATCGCCTCGCGCACGCAGCCGAGCCGCTGGGCTTCCAGCACCATACGCGCCAGACGCGGGTCAACCGGCAGTTGCGAGAGCTGGCGGCCCAGCGGGGTAAGTTTGTAGACCGAGGCCTGCTCGTCGGCGGTAATCGCCCCCAGCTCTTCCAGCAGGCGCACACCGTCCTGGATGTTACGCTTGTCCGGCGCTTCAACGAACGGGAAAGCGGCGATATCGCCCAGCCCCAGCGCGGTCATCTGCAAAATAACTGACGCGAGGTTGGTACGCAGAATTTCCGGGTCAGTAAACGCCGGACGCGACAAGAAATCGTCTTCCGAATAGAGACGGATACAGATGCCTTCCGACACGCGGCCGCAGCGGCCTTTACGCTGATTGGCGGAGGCCTGCGAGACCGGCTCAATCGGCAGGCGCTGCACTTTAGTGCGGTAGCTGTAGCGGCTGATGCGCGCCTGGCCCGGGTCGATCACATATTTAATGCCTGGCACGGTCAACGAGGTTTCCGCCACGTTAGTCGCCAGCACGATGCGCCGCCCGGTATGGGACTGGAAAATTCGGTTCTGTTCGCTGTTGGATAAACGCGCGTACAGCGGCAGCACTTCGGTGTGCGGCAGATTCAGCTTGTTCAGGCCATCGGCAGTATCGCGGATTTCCCGCTCCCCGCTCATAAAGATCAGGATATCGCCGGGCGCTTCGTGGCTCAGCTCGTCCACGGCATCGAAAATCGCCTGGAGCTGATCGCGTTCGGTGTCGTCGGCGTCTTCAACAATCGGGCGATAGCGTACGTCCACCGGGTAAGTCCGTCCCGACACTTCAATAATCGGCGCGTGGTTAAAGTGGCGTGAGAAGCGTTCCGGGTCGATGGTCGCCGAGGTGATAATCACTTTCAGATCCGGACGACGCGGCAGCAGCTCTTTCAGGTAGCCGAGCAGGAAATCGATATTCAGGCTGCGTTCGTGGGCCTCATCGATAATCAGCGTGTCGTACTGCATCAGCAGCCGGTCCTGCTGGATTTCCGCCAGCAGGATCCCGTCGGTCATTAGCTTGACCTGGGTGGATTCGCTAACGTGATCGCTAAACCGGACCTTATAGCCCACCGCGCCGCCCGGCTCGGTTTTCAGTTCTTCGGCGATACGGTTTGCCACAGTGCGCGCCGCCAGACGGCGCGGCTGGGTGTGACCAATCAGCCCCGTGATGCCACGCCCCAGCTCCATACAAATTTTCGGTAACTGGGTGGTTTTGCCCGAGCCGGTTTCCCCGGCGACAATCACCACCTGGTGATCGCGGATAGCCGCCAGGATGTCATCTTTTTTCTGGCTGACCGGCAGATTATCCGGATAGGTAATCTCAGGGCGCGCCGCAAGACGCAGCTGAACCTTCCCTACCGCTTCGTTAATTTGCTGGTCCAGCTCGGCAAAAATGGCCTGTTGGGCATCAGGATTTTTCACTTTTTTCACGCCATGCAGACGGCGCGCGAAACGCTGGCGATCTTTCAGCATCAGCGTATCAAGGCGCGCCATCAGCGCGTTTACGTTCAGGTTTTTGGTTTCCATGGTGCTTTTAAATGTTAGGTGCACAAGGTGTTAAGGCGTCGAGCGCGATGCGGCGTAGAGTACCACATCGCTCAATCCCACGCCTTGTTCAATAAATTCGAACATAGGAATCGATATATTGCGCTATCACTGCAATCGGATTGTGAATAAAGTGTTTTCAAGCAAGGGGCATTACCCCGACTATCAAATAAAAGGAACCACCCATGAGCAAAGTATTAGTTCTCAAATCAAGCATTTTGGCAGGGTATTCACAGTCTAACCAGTTATCAGATTATTTTGTCGATCAGTGGCGTGAGCAGCACAGCGCGGACCACATCACCGTGCGTGACCTGGCAGCAAACCCAATCCCGGTACTGGATGGCGAACTGGTCGGCGCGCTGCGCCCGAGCGATGCCCCGCTGACCCCGCGTCAACAGGACGCGCTGGCGCTGTCTGATGAACTGATTGCCGAGCTGAAAGCTCATGACGTGATTGTTATTGCGGCGCCAATGTACAATTTCAACATCCCGACCCAGTTGAAAAACTATTTTGACCTGGTGGCGCGAGCGGGTGTGACCTTCCGTTATACCGAGAAAGGGCCGGAAGGTCTGGTAACCGGTAAACGTGCGATTGTGCTGTCCAGCCGTGGTGGTATCCATAAAGACACCCCGACCGACCTGATTGCACCGTACCTGAGCCTGTTCCTCGGCTTTATCGGCATCACCGATGTGAACTTCGTGTTCGCAGAAGGGATTGCTTACGGTCCGGAAGTCGCGACCAAAGCCCAGAGCGATGCCAAAGCGGCGATTGATAGCCTGGTCGCGGCGTAAGCTTCACCGTTCAGTAGAATTTGTAAGAAGTGGGCCTCGCGCCCACTTTTTTATGGCTACACCACTTCCCACGGCGTTTCATCAAGCGTAATCACCAGCGCATCCCCTTCCCGCTGATAAGCCACCGTATACTGATGCTCATCATGCATATTGCGATCGCAGCACGGCTCAAAGTAGTGCGTCAGGCAACGGAACGTGAATTGCTTATCGTCGAGGGTAACGATTTCAAACGACTCCGGCTGGTACGCATAGCGACGATCGCCGGGAAACTCTGACATCACGAAGCGTTCGAAAATCCCCGCATGGCGGGTGATTAACGGGATAAGCTGCTGTTTGTCCTGCGCATCGATACCTTCCAGCGGCAGGCGAAATGTGTGTTGTTCCATGACGGCTCTCCATCAAAATAAGACTCACAGCGTAGCACTTCAGGCCTGAGCCGGAGACTACCCGTCAGGGGTAGCCGCTCAGTGCTGTGTGCGATCGGGCTTCAACATATCGCTGCGATTGTTAAGCAGCGTCTCGACCTCTTTATCCGCTTTAATATTGATGTCGTGCTCGATTTTCACGTTCATATTGATGGTAATCGGCTCTTTCGGGGCCGCCACCTCGATGCGCGGCGTGCAGCCGCTGAGCACCGGAAACAGCAGCGCCAGCCCGGTTGCTAACATCACTCTCATTGGGGTTCCTCACAGGTTTCGCCGGTTGCACACGCGCTATCCGGCAAACTTGCATGTTGTTCAAGCCAGGCCTGAAGATTGTCGCCAAATCGCAAGCTGCGCCACAGGGTGAAGAGGTTCTCTTCATGCTGGTAGTTCAACTTGACGGTATTACTTTTGCCATCGATGCGGCTGATGCCCTGGAGTTCGGCATGCAGCGTCAGCACGCCGAGATTGGTCAGATTAAGCCGCGTCCAGGAGCGGGAAATCTCCATATAACGCAGCCAGTTGATGCCCACTCCCGCTGCCATATTATCTTTGACGATAGCGTCCGCCATGTCTTTATCCAGCCGCAGCGTCATCGGGCCAGGGTTGGTCAGCCAGCCGTCGCGAATAATCCAGTCCGGGTTATCCAGCCACAGCGGCAGTGCGCCGTTCACCCGCCCGGACAGGGTAAACTGTTTCGGATTTACCGCCGTAATCAGTTCGCTGGAGGAAATATTGTTTACCCGCAGTAGCGCCGCATCGTGTTGAGGCATCCGCAACTGCTGCATGCTGATGTTGCCGCCCAGCACGCCAACGTTGACGTTACTGAGGATTAGCGGCTGCTGTTCATTCCAGGGATACCAGCCTTCCAGATCTGCCGTGAGGTTTTGCGCCACCACCTGGTTTTCTACTCTGGCGATACGCAGCGTTACTGGGCCGCGCGTGCCGAGTTGCCAGGTCGAGTCGCTGAAGCGGAACGGCAGGACAAAATCCACGCCGTCGAGTTTGTTATCCGGCATCCATGCGCTGCCGCCCTTGAGAACGCCGTGCCCCCCCGCTTCAAAACCCTGCTCCGCCGCCGCCGAAAACGCGATCTGGGCGTAGAACGTGCCGTCGCGCAGCGCCATTTTCCAGTCTGGCGGGATCAGCGGCTGGAAAACTGCCAGCGGCTGGGCGGGCCACCACGCCTGGCCGCGCAGGCGAATACCATCCCAGCGACCGTTAACCTGTACCGGGCCAATCTCGTCGGCATGCAGATCGCCTTTGAACTGGAACGAGGTGGGGTCGCTGCCCTGAACGCTAAAGTTGAGCCGCGACGGCGGCAAGACGCTACCGCCAGTGAAGGTGGTTTCTCCCGCATTGAGGGTCATCGCCCCTTCAAACAGCGAATGAGCTCCGTCGCGCACCCAGCGCACCGGCTTGTTCATCGCCAGGCGCGGCGCGTTGATACGCATCGAGCCGTATTGCAGTTTGTCGAACCCGGTAGAGAGCGTATTGAGCGTGATGGTGCTGTCATGCCATTCGCCAGTGCCCTTCACATCCCAGCGCGCCTGCATCGGCGTAAAGCCGCCTTCACCCCAGTAGCGCCACTGCCACAGGCCGCTGTCGGGTAAAAAATCATTCGCCTGGCCGTCGAGATGCAGTTCAAAATCGCCCATCTGGTTTTCGTGGGCGCGCAGAATGGCCTGGAGCCTACCGTCCACACCGGTTGAGGCGACTTTCACCCCCGCCAGCGGCCAGCGGATTTCGTCGATATTCAGCGAGTCGATCACCCGCCCACGCGAGCGCAGTAGCGCACCGGGTGCGAAGCGCAGTTGCGGGTCGAGCAGCGGACCGCTCAGCGCCCCTGGCAGCACTGCGTAGAAAATCATCTGGTCCTGTTTGGCTTCCCCGGTGAGCTGTACCGGCATGGCGCTGTCGGTCAGGCTCAGTTTACCCGGCCCAAAATTGAGTACCGCGTTGCCTTTCCCGGCGGCCCCCTGGGTCACCACGTTCAGCCGCCCGCTAATTTGCGCCGCGTCCAGCCCCTGCTGCCAGTTATCGGCGTTGATAGCCAGACGGCCGCTCAGCGGCATGCCTTCAAGCGTCCAGTGCCAGCGACCGTCGCTAATGGAGAAGCGATCGGCGGTCACGGTCCAGGGAAGGTCGAGCAGCGGATCGGGATCGTCCGGGGCGCTAATCAGCAGTTGGCCGCGATTTTGTTCCCATTCCAGCTCGGCATCCGCCAGCGGCAGCGGACCTGGCAAGTGGACGCGCGTATTCAAGTGCCCCTGGGTCGGCAAGCCGTCCGGAAGCAGGCCCAGCGTTACTTCGCCCGCCAGCGACAGCGGCTCCTGTCCTTCAAGGGCCTGAAAGGAGAACGATTTGATGGTGGCGGTTTGCCCGTCGATTTGCGCACTCAAAGAGACAGTATCGCCCTGATAGCTGATGGTCTGACGCGTCGGGGTCAACCCCACGTTGAGTTCGCCCGCAAACTGCTGCCAGGAAGCAAGCGTGAATTGATTAATTGTCAGCCAGCTATAGGGCAGCATCGCCTGCCATTCAGCCAGGGTGCGCGGCGCGGCGGGGTTTTCTTCACCTGCGGGAAGTTGATTAAAACAGGCGCTGTTAATATCGAGCGCATCGACGTCGAGCTTCCAGCGGCTGGGATGGCTGAGCGTGGCGTGGGTAACTTTCGCCAGTTCGCAGTCTCCCGCCAAATAGCTGAGATGCGGGATCAGCACGCTGTTGCGCGTAATGCGCGGGCTCTCTTCCAGCGCGATACGGGTGCCCGGTGGCAGCCAAATCCCCACCAGCCCCGGCAGCCAGTGCGCCACCGTCAATAGCAGCGCCAGCGGCAGCAGGACCAGCAGCAGCGCAAGGGCGATAAGAGCTCGGTATTTACCCCTCATGGGTGATTAATATCCTGATAATGAAAGAGATTTAAACGGGCTATCCCGCGCATTGTGCCATTTTTATCAGCAACGTTGAACCTGGCCGTTGATTTAAGCGTAGTTGGCCTAAAATTATTGATAACCCTAACTTTCATATCAGATTTTTTAGACTTTGTAAGAAAATTTGAATCATGCTAACGTGATCACAGAAAATCACTGGAGAATGTCTTATGAAACTGGCCGTGTATAGCACAAAACAGTATGACAAGAAGTATCTACAGCATGTTAACCAGGAATATGGTTACGATATCGAATTTTATGACTTCCTGCTCACTGAAAAAACCGCTAAAACCGCGCACGGCTGCGACGGGGTGTGTATTTTCGTGAACGATGACGGTAGCCGCCCGGTTCTGGAAGAGCTTAAAAAGCAGGGCGTGAAGTTTATCGCCCTGCGCTGTGCCGGGTTTAATAATGTCGATTTAGACGCCGCCAAAGAGCTTGGCCTGCGCGTGGTGCGCGTCCCCGCCTACTCGCCGGAAGCCGTTGCAGAACATGCTATTGGCATGATGATGTGCCTCAACCGCCGTATTCACCGCGCTTACCAGCGCACCCGTGACGCCAACTTTTCTCTCGAAGGATTAACCGGTTTTACCATGCACGGCAAAACTGCCGGGGTCATCGGCACCGGTAAAATCGGCGTCGCCACGCTGCGGATCCTCAAAGGCTTCGGGATGCGCCTGCTGGCGTTTGACCCGTACCCGAGCGCGGCGGCCCTGGATATCGGCGTGGAATACGTTGATTTACCGACGCTGTTCTCTCATTCGGACGTGATCTCCCTGCACTGCCCGCTCACCCCGGAAAACTATCACCTGTTAAACCAGGCGGCCTTCGATCAGATGAAGGATGGCGTGATGATCATCAACACCAGCCGTGGCGGGTTGATTGACTCCCAGGCCGCCATCGATGCCCTGAAGAACCAGAAAATCGGTTCGCTGGGTATGGACGTGTATGAAAACGAGCGCGATCTGTTCTTTGAAGATAAGTCCAACGACGTGATTCAGGATGACGTGTTCCGTCGCCTGTCCGCCTGCCACAACGTGCTGTTCACCGGGCATCAGGCGTTCCTGACTGAAGAGGCGCTAATCAGCATTTCCGAAACCACGCTGGATAATTTGCGCCAGCTGGAAAACGGCGGCGAGTGCCCGAACGCGCTGGTATAGGTCTTTTAAGACGATCCTCAATGATTACGCGGACATAACGTGGCACACTCCTCGCGTAATCATTGATGGCGTAAATACTTATGGAGGAGTTATGAAAAGATTAACCTGTTTAGCACTCGGCATCACCCTGCTCGCTGGCTGCGCGCAATCCGCCAGCGATGCGCTGTCCTCAAAAGATCTGGAGCATCGCCGTTATGTGCTGGAAAGCGTCGACGGTAAACCGCTAACCGCAAATTCGCGCCAGCAGGATCTCAGCTTCGGCGAAAATCTGCACGTTGCGGGCAGCATGTGTAACCGCTTTATGGGCCAGGGCAAACTGGATGGCAACGTGCTGAAAGTAGACGGCATGGCCTCCACCCGGATGCTGTGCGCCGAGCCTGAACTTAACCAACTGGATAACCTGATCGGCGAGATGCTGACAACGGGTGCCACAGTCGACGTTAAGCCGCAGTCGCTGACGTTAAAAAACCCACAGCACACTCTGGTTTATAAGCAGGCCGACTGGGTCAATTAATAGCTGGCGCAGCTACCGGACGCTAAAGCGGCTTCGCTACAGCGTTTGCCGTTCGGTAATGCGCACATGCCAATTAACGAGCCGTCCAGTTGCCGCGCGGATAAAGCCGCGCCGCCGACCATCGCGCAGTTGGCTTCGCCGGAACTGGACATTGCGGCCTTCATGCCGGGCGCCACGTGCGCCGCCGTCGCCTGTTGGACCGGTTCATTACTGCACGCGGACAAAAAAAGTGCCGCACACCCCACTAAAAACGCTGCACGCATGACGCTCCCCTCATTAATAAACAGCAAAACCCCTGCAATATAGGCGAGCCAACGCCGTCACGTCGATAGCACCTGCGCCACTTTCGGCGTCTGGACACATTTTTTAGCACTTTTATGGCTATTCGCGCCTGAAACGATCAGAAGATATATTGAGGACACAAAAGCGAAAATGGCCCAGGCGGCGCTTTGCTAAACTTAGTGAATTATTTCAGGACTCCACGCTGAGGGAGTTTATTTAATTTTGCGCAATGTAAGGGTGTCGAATGATCACAATTGACGGTAACGGCGCAGTCGCCTCGGTGGCGTTTCGCGCCAGCGAAGTGATTGCTATCTACCCCATCACCCCCAGTTCTACCATGGCGGAGCAGGCCGACGACTGGGCGGGCAACGGGGTGAAAAACGTCTGGGGCGATGTCCCACGCGTGGTGGAAATGCAGTCAGAAGCCGGGGCGATCGCCACGGTTCATGGCGCGCTGCAAACCGGTGCGCTGTCGACGTCGTTCACCTCCTCACAGGGATTGTTACTGATGATCCCGACCCTGTATAAACTTGCCGGGCAACTCACCCCGTTTGTGCTGCACGTGGCCGCGCGTACCGTCGCCACCCACGCGCTGTCGATTTTCGGCGATCATTCTGACGTGATGGCGGTGCGCCAGACCGGCTGCGCCATGCTGTGCGCCAGCAGCGTGCAGGAAGCGCAGGATTTCGCCCTGATTTCCCATATCGCCACCCTGAAAAGCCGGGTGCCGTTTATTCATTTCTTTGATGGTTTCCGCACCTCCCACGAAATTAACAAAATCGTTCCGCTCTCCAACGAGACGCTGCTAAGCCTGTTGCCGCAGGAGGAAATTGACGGCCACCGCGCCAGAGCGCTGAACCCGGAACATCCGGTGATCCGCGGCACCTCCGCCAACCCGGATACGTATTTTCAGTCCCGGGAAGCCACCAACCCGTGGTACGACGCGGTCTATGACCACGTTCAGCAGACGATGGACGATTTCGCAGCGGCGACGGGCCGCCAGTACCGTCCGTTTGATTATTACGGCCACCCGCAGGCCGAACGTGTGATCGTGCTGATGGGCTCGGCTATCGGCACCTGCGAAGAAGTGGTGGATGAACTGCTGACGCGCGGCGAGAAAGTCGGCGTGCTGAAAGTCCGGCTGTTCCGCCCGTTCAATGCCAGCCAGATGCTGGCGGCGCTGCCGCAAAGCGTGCGCCAGGTTGCCGTGCTGGACCGCACCAAAGAGCCTGGCGCGCTGGCGGAGCCGCTGTACCTGGACGTGATGACCTCGCTGGCGGAAGCCTTCAGCCGCGGCGAGCGCGAAACGCTGCCGCGCGTAATTGGCGGGCGCTATGGGCTCTCCTCTAAAGAGTTCGGCCCGGACTGCGCGCTGGCGGTATTTGAAGAGCTGCGCCAGGCGAAGCCGAAATCACGCTTTACGGTGGGGATTTATGACGACGTTACCCATCTCTCTCTGCCGCTGCCGGAAAACACCCTGCCGTCTCACGCCAAACTGGAAGCGCTGTTCTACGGTTTAGGTAGCGACGGCAGCGTGTCAGCCACCAAAAACAACATCAAAATCATCGGTAACGCCACGCCGTGGTACGCCCAGGGCTATTTTGTCTATGACTCGAAAAAGGCGGGTGGCCTGACGGTTTCCCATCTGCGGGTCAGTGAAAAGCCGATTAACTCTGCTTATCTGGTGGACAAAGCCGATTTCGTTGGCTGCCACCAGCTACAGTTTATCGATAAATACCAGATGGCCGAGCGCCTGAAACCCGGCGGCATTTTCCTGCTTAATACGCCGTATAGCGCTGAAGAAGTCTGGGATCGTTTGCCGCAGGATGTCCAGGCGGTGCTCAATCAGAAGCAGGCGCGGTTTTATATCATCAACGCCCAGAAAATCGCCCGCGAATGCCAGCTCGGCGCGCGTATCAACACGGTAATGCAGATGGCGTTTTTCCATCTGACCCAGATTCTGCCGGGCGACAACGCCCTGCAACAGCTTCAGGGCGCGATAGCGAAAAGCTACAGCAGCAAAGGCCAGGAGCTGGTGGAGCGCAACTGGCAGGCGCTGGCGCTGGCGCGGGAATCGATCTCCGCCGTGCCGTTGCAGCCGGTGAACAGCCAGAGCGCCAACCGCCCGCCGGTGGTCTCCGACGCCGCGCCGGACTTCGTCAAAACCGTCACCGCCGCCATGCTGGCGGGCCTCGGCGATGCGCTACCGGTTTCAGCCCTGCCGCCGGACGGCACCTGGCCGGTGGGCACCACCCGCTGGGAAAAACGCAATATCGCTGAAGAAATCCCGATCTGGAAGCCTGAGCTGTGTACCCAGTGTAACCACTGCGTCGCCGCCTGCCCGCATTCGGCTATTCGCGCCAAAGTGGTCTCGCCTGAGGACATGGAGAACGCGCCGGACGCCCTGCAATCGCTGGATGTGAAATCACGCGATATGCGCGGTCAGAAATATGTCCTGCAGGTTGCGCCGGAAGACTGCACCGGCTGTAATTTGTGCGTGGAAGTTTGCCCGGCAAAAGATCGCCAGAACCCGGACATCAAGGCGATCAACATGATGTCGCGCCTTGAGCACGTGGAAGAAGAGAAAGTGAATTATGACTTCTTCCTGAATCTGCCGGAAATCGATCGCAACAAGCTGGAACGTATCGATATTCGTACCTCGCAGTTAATTACCCCGCTGTTCGAATATTCGGGAGCCTGTTCCGGCTGCGGCGAAACGCCGTATATCAAACTGCTGACCCAGTTATACGGCGACCGGTTGCTGATTGCTAACGCCACCGGCTGCTCGTCCATTTACGGCGGCAATCTGCCCTCCACGCCGTACACCACCGACGCCAACGGGCGCGGCCCGGCATGGGCTAACTCGCTGTTTGAAGACAACGCCGAATTTGGCCTCGGCTTCCGCTTAACGGTGGATCAGCATCGAGCGCGCGTGATGCGCTTGCTGGAGCAATTTGCCGACAAGATCCCGGCAGAGCTGAATCAGCAACTTCACAGTGAGGCCACGCCGGACGTCCGCCGTGAACAGGTGGCACAACTGCGCCAGCATCTTGCCGGGGAAACCAGCGTTGATGCGCGCCAGTTGCTCACCGATGCCGACGCGCTGGTGGAAAAATCCATCTGGCTGATTGGCGGCGACGGCTGGGCCTACGACATCGGCTTTGGCGGTCTGGACCACGTGTTGAGCCTGACCGAGAACGTCAACATTCTGGTGCTGGATACTCAGTGCTACTCCAACACCGGCGGCCAGGCGTCTAAAGCGACGCCGCTTGGCGCGGTGACCAAATTTGGCGAGCACGGCAAGCGTAAGGCGCGTAAAGATCTCGGCGTCAGCATGATGATGTACGGGCACGTCTATGTGGCGCAGATCTCGCTGGGTGCCCAGCTTAACCAGACGGTGAAGGCGATTCAGGAAGCGGAAGCCTATCCGGGGCCGTCGCTGATTATCGCCTATAGCCCGTGCGAGGAGCACGGCTACGATCTGGCGCTCAGCCACGATCAGATGCGTCAGTTAACCGCTACCGGCTTCTGGCCGCTGTACCGCTTCGACCCGCGCCGTGCCGATGAAGGCAAACTGCCGCTGGCGCTGGATTCTCGTCCGCCGTCAGACGCGCTGGCCGATACGCTGCTCAATGAACAACGCTTCCGCCGGCTCAATTCGCAGCAGCCGGAAGTGGCGGAGCAGTTGTGGAAGGATGCCACGGCAGATCTGCAAAGACGCTATGACTTCCTGGCGCAGATGGCGGGTAAAGCCGAGAAAGCCAGCAGCGAGTAAGCTGGCTATATAAACCAAAATCCCCGCTTTTTTGAGCGGGGATTTTTTTATCTGGCGAAAGTTATTTCAGCAAACGCACTTTGCAGGACTTGCCTTTGATTTTCCCCTGCTGGAGCTGCTTCCAGGCGTGACGGGCTACCGACTGGCGCACCGCCACGTAGGCGTGCATCGGGTGCATATCGATTTTGCCGATGTCCGCGCCATCCAGCCCCATATCTCCGGTGAGCGCGCCGAGAATGTCACCGGGGCGCATTTTGGCCTTTTTACCGCCGTCGATGCACAGCGTCGCCATTTCCGGCTCCAGCGGTTTGACGTTAGTGCCCATCACTGGCTCACGCCAGTCCAGCGACAGGCCCAGCATCTCAGCAAGAATCGTTGCCCGCTGCGCTTCTTCCGGGGCACACAGGCTGATCGCCAGCCCGCTCTGCCCGGCACGTGCAGTACGGCCAATGCGGTGAACGTGGACTTCCGGGTCCCAGGAGAGTTCATAGTTGATGACCATCTCCAGCGACTTGATATCCAACCCGCGCGCGGCGACATCAGTGGCCACCAGCACCCGGCTGCTGCCGTTGGCGAAGCGCACCAGCGTCTGGTCGCGGTCGCGCTGTTCCATATCGCCATGCAGCGCCAGCGCGCTCTGGCTGTGCTCGTTCAGCGCGTCGCACACCTCCTGACAGTCTTTTTTGGTATTGCAGAACACCACGCAGGACGCAGGCTGATGCTTGCTTAACAGGCTCAGCAATAACGGGATTTTCTGGCGGCGAGAAGCCTCATAAAACTGTTGCTCGACGGCAGGCAGCGCGTCCACGCTGTCGATTTCAATATGCTCGGCGTTGCGCTGCACGCGGCTGCTGATGGCAGCGATGGATTCCGGCCAGGTGGCGGAAAACAACAGCGTCTGGCGCTGCGACGGCGCATGGCGGATCACATCGTCAATGGCATCGCTAAAGCCCATATCGAGCATGCGATCGGCTTCATCCAGCACCAGCGTTTTTAACGCTTCCAGCGATACGGTGCCCTTTTCCAGATGATCCAGCAAACGCCCCGGCGTGGCGACAATGAGATGCGGAGCATGTTGTAAAGAATCGCGCTGCGCGCCAAACGGCTGGCCGCCGCAGAGTGTCAGCACTTTGATGTTCGGCAGATAGCGCGCCAGGCGACGCAGCTCTTTTGCCACCTGATCCGCCAGTTCACGGGTTGGGCACAACACCAGCGACTGGGTAATAAACCGGCTGGCGTCGATATGCTGAAGCAGCCCCAGCCCAAACGCCGCCGTTTTGCCGCTGCCGGTTTTCGCCTGCGCGCGTACGTCTTTTCCCGCGAGAATGGCCGGTAATGCCGCCGCCTGAACCGGGGTCATGGTGTGGTAGCCCAGCTCGTTAAGGTTGGCGAGCAGTTCGGCAGGCAAAGCATTTAAGGTTGAAAAGGCAGTCACGGTCATCTCTCTGAAATCAAGCGGGCCGCTATGCTAGCAGATTCAGGTGGCGTGGTCATTTGGCAGACGAAAACAAACAGGCCCGAAAACCGGGCCTGATGTTTATTACGCGTTAAACGGGTCTTTTTCATCGTCTTCGCTGTCATCGCGCTTGCGGGGGATTTCACCCTGCTTATTGGGCGCGTCGTTCACCTGATGCTCGTCCTCTTCATAAGCATTCCCCGCGTTTGGCGCGGCCTCAGGCAGCCCTTTGCTCACTTCGCCTTCTTTATTACGTTCGAAATTGGTTTTATCAGACATAACTTTCTCCCATCAGATGTCGTGAGTTAAGTGTAGACGACGGGGGAAAAGTGAAGATATTCAGCGGGTCTTTGCACACTTCAATGCGCTACCGGTGCCGCCCCGGTCATCAAGGGTTTGCAACACCACCGAATCCGCGCCCAGTTTTAAGGCTTCCATTTGCAGATCGTTTTTCACCTGCTGCTGGTATTCAGCCATGTCCAGGAAAGCCATAGGATTACGGTGCGATACCACGTTGCCGACAAACTGGCACTGCGCGGAAAACGCACTGTTGCCTTTAATGATACCGACCTGTTCCGCCTGCGGGTTAACCGTCGCGCAACCCGCCAGGCTTACCATTCCCAACGCCATAATGATTTTTTTCATGATTTCACCCCAGATTAATTTACGCGCAGCATAATGCATAAACCTCAGCGGATCATAAACGGAATGTCACCAGGCCCGGCGATATATTCTGCATCCGGCATCCCGTTTACGCTTTATTGATGACAACGGATAGCGGGCAGAGATAAATCCTGCTGGCAATCGCCGCCGTAATCCGTACCATACACGCCACGCAACGCATTGCTCATGCATTAACTGATACGGGAACGCTCCGTATCCCTCTGAATCAACCGGTCACGCGAACTATGCAAGATACCCAGCAGATTGATAAAAAAACGCAATACAACTTGAATAAACTCCAGAAGCGCCTGCGCCGCAATGTCGGCGAAGCCATTGCCGATTTTACTATGATCGAAGACGGCGACCGGATTATGGTTTGCCTGTCGGGCGGCAAAGACAGCTACACCATGCTGGAGATTTTGCGCAATCTGCAACAAAGCGCGCCGATCAGCTTTAGCCTGGTGGCGGTTAATCTCGACCAGAAACAGCCGGGTTTCCCGGAGCATGTGCTGCCGCAATATCTGGAAAGCATCGGCGTCGAATACAAAATTGTGGAAGAAAACACTTACGGGATCGTCAAAGATAAAATCCCGGAAGGGAAAACCACCTGTTCACTCTGCTCCCGTCTGCGTCGCGGCATTTTGTACCGCACCGCCACCGAACTGGGTGCCACCAAAATCGCACTCGGCCACCATCGTGACGACATTCTGCAAACCCTGTTCCTGAACATGTTCTACGGCGGGAAAATGAAAGGCATGCCGCCGAAGCTGATGAGTGATGACGGCAAACACATTGTGATCCGTCCGCTGGCCTACTGCCGTGAGAAAGACATCGAGCGTTTTGCCGAAGCCAAAGCCTACCCGATTATCCCTTGTAACCTGTGCGGCTCCCAGCCAAACCTCCAGCGCCAGGTGATTGCCGATATGCTGCGCGACTGGGACAGACGCTACCCGGGGCGCATCGAAACCATGTTCAGCGCCATGCAAAACGTGGTGCCGTCGCACCTGAGCGATATCAACCTGTTTGATTTTAAATCCATCACGCACGGTAGCGACGTGGTAGATGGCGGCGATCTGGCATTCGACCGCGATGAAATCCCGGTGCAGCCGGTGGGTTGGCAGCCGGATGAGGACGAACAGTTGGATATCAGCAACCGTTTGGATATCGTCGAAGTGAAATAAGCGAAACGCCCTCAATCTCGAGGGCGTTTTTTTATCGTTGCGGCGGTGCCGCCAGGATCGGGCCCGGATCGGGTGTGGGTTCAGGGATGGGCTGAGGCCGTGGGATCGGGTCCGGAACGGGAACCGGATCGGTGGGTACCGGGTCACTCATCTTGATAGTCATCATTACCTCCAGAAGTGGCTGTACTCCTTAAGCGTAGAAGCCCCTTTCCGACTGGCAAAAAAAAAGCCGACTGATTAGAGTCGGCGTCGTACGAATTAAATTGTGCTATGCAGTAATTCAAAAAAGGAAGTAAGACAATATGGAGCGCAACGCCCATCGCTTGACGTTGCATTCACCTGCAAGAGAGAGTTTGCCCGCAGTAGCCGCTTTTTTTATTGACTTTGCTCAATAAGAAACGCTTTAAAAGGTTCCAATATTGTTAAAAATGTGAATTTTTACAGCCATTTACTGCGATGCAACCACCAGGTAACACCCCCAATTAGCACCACTAACATCAGGCAAAACAAACTAAATCCTAACCGCCACTCGCCGCCGGGGATGCCGCCGAGGTTAACGCCGAACAGCCCGGTTAAAAACGTACTGGGTAAAAACACCATCGCCATCAGCGACATGGTATAAGTCCGGCGCGCCAGGGATTCCTGCATCACCTGGGCGATTTCATCGGCCATGATGGCGGTACGCGAAATACAGGCGTCGATTTCATCCAGCCCGCGCCCCAGCCGGTCAGCAATGTCCTGCATTCTGCGGCGATGATCGTCGGTCATCCACGGCAGGCGTTCGCTGGCGAGCCGCGCATACACGTCGCGCTGGGGTGCCATATAGCGGCGCATCACGATCAACTGCTTGCGCAATAGCGCCAGAAAGCCGCGCGGCGGGATTTGCTGATCCAGCAGGTTGTCTTCGAGGTCAATAATCTTATCGTGCAGCTCCTCGATAAACTCACTGGCGTGATCGGTTAGCGCATCGCAGATGTCCACCAGCCAACTGCCGCCATCCGTCGGGCCAGTACCGTCGTTGAGATCCTGCACCACGTCGTCCAGCGCCAGCACTTTACGCTGCCGGGTGGAAACAATCAGCCGCTCGTCCATATACAGGCGCATCGCCACCAGTTGGTCGGGGCGCTCGTCGGTGCTGCCGTTAATACAGCGCAGCGTAATCAACGTACCATCGCCCATACGGGTCACGCGCGGACGGGTGCTTTCCCCTGCCAGCGCATCGCGCACGGTATTGGGTAGCAGCGGCGTGGTCGCCAGCCATTGGGCGCTTTCAGGGTGGGTATAATTGAGATGCAGCCAACAAGGGTGCTCTTTATCAATGGTGTCATCGTTATCCAGCGGTTTCACGCCGCCTTTTCCATCCAGTATCCATGCAAATACCGCATCCGGCACATTCAGTTCCGATCCCTTTATCGCCTGCACGTAAGCCTCCTGGTTTGACCGGGCAATGGTGTCAGTCTAGTCTCCTGCTTCTCTGTGGCAAGAGGCCACCGTTTGCTGTCATACCGTTTGCTCATTACGAAAGCAAACAGTTAACATAAGCAATAAAAATACGTTAATCCCCTTTCCTGTTTTCTTTTGTTTTTCTTCGTACCAGGAGCTTTAAGTGACTGATAAACAGCCACGCTGCGTTAATTTTGAACTTCATGCCGCTGAAATGCGTCGCCAGGCCATTACCGTCAGCACAAGCTGGTTCCTGTGGGTAAATATCCTGTTTTCGCTGTTTATTCTTGGACGTAACTACTTTTCGCCGGAACCGCTCGTCGCCGTGCTGCACCGCCCCCACCACGTGCTGGAAAGCGCGATGGTGCTGGTGCTTGCAGCGTCATCCAGCGTGCTGTTTATTTTACGCATGGCGCCGGATCGCGAGGCAATATGGTTAAGCCAGCTCGCCAAAGGCACGGTGCTGTTTTTAAGCCTGGCCTGGGCGCTTTCGTTTTATGTGTTTATCGCCAGCGGCGATATGCGCGTTATCTTTCCCCTGGCGGCACTGCTGCTGTTTACCGCGTTGATTTCGCTCTATTTTGATGTTCGCGTGTTGCTCACGTTTATTGTGCCGATCTGGCTGGCGATACTGGTGAGCACGTTTGCTTACGACCAAAGCCCTACCGCGCTCAATGTGGTGCTGTGGTTGCTGCTGGCCGCGCTGCTGGAATCAGGCCGCCGGATGCTGAATAACTGGTTTTTCCTGGCGCTGCGACGTGGGCAAGAAAAAAGGGATTTGATTAAGCAACTGGAAACGCTGGCGAGTTACGATCCGTTGACCGGCATCGCCAATCGCCGTAACTTTCAGCAGCAGCTTGATATTGCTATCCATGAGGCCACCCAGACAGGCGGCGAACTGGCAATGATTATGGTGGACGTCGATCATTTTAAGCGTTTTAACGATCATTACGGTCATCAGGCCGGGGATGTCTGTCTGAAGGAAGTGGCGAACCAACTTAAAAGCGCGGTGAGAAAACGGGAAGACAGTGTCGCGCGCCTCGGCGGCGAAGAGTTCGCTATCCTGCTGCCGGGCGGCGGCGGCGAGGCGGCACACCGCGTGGCGCGTCGGCTGGCATGGCGTCTGGAAAATTTAGCGATTGAGCATGCCGCATCGCCGGTCAATAAACACGTGACGGTCAGCCAGGGGATTTCGGTCTGGAAACCAGACATGTCAGGAACGGTATTTATTGCCCAGGCGGACGCGGCGCTGTATCAGGCTAAGGAGAGCGGACGTAACCGCTGGAATGAATATACTGCGGCACGTCATCCGGACTAACGCAACTGGCTGTCTTTTGAACCCCGCCGGTTGTAACCCGAGAAGCGTTGTTTTTCAGTATCTGCCTTTTGCTGGCAGTTAATGCATAACCGTACCCCCGGCACCGCTTTTTGCCGGGCGAGTGGGATAGGTTCGCCGCACTCTTCGCAATGCGTCAGGCTTTCGCCTGATGTCAGATCCTGTCGAGCCCGGGAAATTGCGTCTTCAATCGTACTGTCGATTTGCTGCTGTACCGCATCGTCATTCGCCCAACCCGATGCCATAACCGCCCCCTTAAGCATAAATGCTTAGTAGTCGTGTTTACTATCGTCAGCTGCCGACATAAATACCCACACAGCAGCCATGAAAATCAGTAATGCAATGACTACTACCATCCACCACATATCGATTTTCCATTCTGCTTCACCTAAGAATAAGTATATCGGGTTTTAAGAAATTTCCCTCCAGGCATAGGCTGAAAGCGCATCAGCCTTGATGGCTTTTAAATGCACTGCTCCGCCGTGGCGAAAACCGAAGCCTCGCGCCGGTACGCAAACATGCAAAGTACTCGTCTGGAGTTCACCATGATGGTCGCGGAATTTCATCAGTAACGCGCTGCTGACCAGCCATAGTAATGAATGAAAAAGGCCGCTCAACGCGAGCGGCCTGAACCTGGTGCTGGCAATAATTAATGGTGCAGCATTTCGTCCACCACCTGCTCCTTAGAGAGCTGGTACTGGTAATACGTCGGCCAGTTGTCCATCTCTTCCAGCAGGGCTTCCTGCGACGTATTTCCCATAAAGATGTGGTAATGCGTGGACTTACGTGGCGCGATAATGTGATCGCTGAACTGGACGAATTTCGGCGCCTGGCTGCTGGCATCCTTACACTCAAACAGATAGCGCACACCTTTTTTACCGGATTTATAGGTCAGGATCTTATGCCCGGCATAATCATATTTACAGGCACTAACGGTATCGCCGACGTGAAATTCCATCACACCATTTTCGATGCCGATCGTGTCCACATCGGTGGCATAGCCTTTGCGGTAATATTCTTTGATCTCCTCGAAGGTTTGGGTCTTATCTTTCCCGGCTTTCATTTTAAATACCGGATCCAGATCGCCGCTCTGCAAATACGGATAGACCGATTGCCAGACGCCGTCCCAGTCAGACAGGCTGCGGTCTTTCACGTTTTTGTTATCAAACACGCCTTCAGTGGCTTTTTGCTCAATTTCCGTCAGCGGCTTCCCGTGGGAATGCCCATGCGCCAATGCATGGCCGCTTACCAGTATCGCACCCAGAGTGAACGCTAATTTAGAAAAATAACCCACCAACATGTCTTCCTCATTTGCCCTGTGATTTACGTTACAATATAACATAACATGTTTCAGGATTATGAAAAGAGGCGGGCGCGAGTTTTTGCGCCCGCCATGTTGAGCAGGAAGAATAAACAGAAAAGAAATTAATGCTTAATCATATACATCGTACGGGTATAGGCCACATCTTCCGGGTTGTTAATCGGGTAGCCTTTCACCCAAGGCTTGATTAAGCGCCCATTGGTATACTGATAAATCGGCGCAATCGGTGCTTTCTCAGCAATGATCTTTTCCGCCTGGTTGTAATCGCTGTTACGGGCTTCCAGGGTGTTTTCGCGGCTGGCCTGTTCCAGCACTTTGTCATAAGCCGGATCGTTAAAGCGCGAGATGTTGCCGCTGTGAGTCGAGGTCAGCAATGAGAGGAAGGTGGATGGTTCGTTATAATCCCCTACCCAGGAGGCGCGGATCACATCGAAATTGCCGGTATTGCGGCTGTCGATATAGGTTTTCCACTCCTGGTTTTGCAGCTTCACCTCCACGCCGAGGTTCTTTTTCCACATTGATGCCACCGCGATAGCGATTTTCTGATGGTTCTCTGACGTGTTGTACAGCAATGTCAGTTTCAACGGCTTATTGGGACCGTAACCGGCGGCCTGGAGCAGGGTTTTCGCCTGGGCGTTTAATTCCTGCTGGCTCATTTCCTCAAACATCGACGGCGTTGGTTTGAAGTCCGCCGTGACGTCCGGTGTGAATCGCCAGGCCGGTTTCTCACCGGTGCCCAGCACTTTTTCGGCCATAATGCGCCGGTCAATCGTCATACTCAGCGCCAGCCGGACCCGCTGGTCCGCCGTCGGGCCTTTCCGGGTGTTAAACGCGTAGTAATAAGTGCCCAACTGCGGCGGCGTATACACCTGGCCGGGAATATCCTTGAGGAGCTTCTGGTACATGTTTTTCGGGAAGGACTCGGTGATATCGATATCTCCCGCCAGATAGCGTTTGGTGGCGGCGGATTCCTGGTTAACGGGAATAAACGTGACTTTGCTAATCACCGTTTTGCCGTTATCCCAGTAATTTTTATTCGGCGTCGCCACCAGCTTTTCATTCACTACCCGCTCGGTCAGCGTATAAGCGCCGTTACCTACCAGATAGCCGGGTTTGGTCCACTCGCCGCCCCACTTTTCAATGGTGGCTTTAGGGGTGGGATAGAGCGAGAAATTGGCGGTCAGGTTGGGGAAATACGGCACCGGTTTGTCCAGCTCCACCCGCAGCGTGGTCGCGTCGGGTGCAGAAACCCCCAGCTTATCGGCAGGCATTTTGCCATCGATAATCGCCTGCGCGTGGGTAATGCCCGCCAGCGCCGCAAACCAGGCAAAGGGCGAGGTGTTTTTCGGATCCACCAGCCGTTGCCAGCTATACACGAAATCCTGCGCGGTGACCGGCGTACCGTCGGACCAGCGGGCGTCGCTGCGCAGGCTGAAGGTCCAGACGCGGTTGTCGCTGCTCTGCCAGCGGGTAGCGACGCCAGGCGTCAGCTCGCCCTTCTCGTTCTGGTTTACCAGCCCTTCGAACAAATCGCGGATCACCTGAATTTCCGGCAGGCCCACGGCTTTTACCGGGTCCAGCGAGGCCGGTTCATCTTTGATATGGCGCACCAGCTCCTGTTTCTCCGCCAGCACCGTGCCTTGCGGAACCTCCGCCGCGACAGCAGGCCCCCATGTACTACCCGCCAGCAACACACCGGTTGCGATACGCACGGGAAATTTCATACCAACCCCCTAAACTCAACGATACCGACGCGTCTTTTCAGGCGGGCCAGCTGATTATTAATTGGCGTTTATTATTTGTTTTGATGTATTGAAATGCAAACGCCGGGGGGAATTTATCCTCAGAAATGTGGACAGGCGCAGGCAGTTGATTTCCCGGCGCTTTTGCTCAACACTCATCTCATCATCACTTCAAGGAATGAGACCTATGACGACGTTACGCCCTCGTTCGCAGCGCGGCCATTTTCCACCCGGTGCGGAACGCTACGGAAAAAGCGTATTAGGCGCGCCGCTGCTGTGGTTCCCGGCACCGGAAGCCAGTGAAAATGCCGGATTGATCCTCGCCGGCACCCACGGTGATGAAAATGCCGCGATGGTGGCGCTCTCCTGCGCGTTGCGCACCCTTGAGCCAACGCACCGCCAGCATCACGTGGTGCTGGCGGTCAATCCAGATGGCTGCCAGCTTGGCCTGCGGGCCAATGCGCACGGCGTGGATTTAAACCGGAATTTCCCGGCGGCAAACTGGAAAGCAGGCGAGACGGTATACCGCTGGAACAGCGCAGCGGATAAGCGCGACGTGGTGTTGTCCACCGGGGATAAACCCGGTTCAGAACCGGAAACCGTGGCGCTGTGCCAGTTAATTCACCAGATTGCGCCGCGTTGGGTAATCTCGTTCCACGATCCGCTGGCCTGTATTGAAGATCCGCGCAGCAGCGCCCTCGGGCAGTGGCTGGCGCAGGCGTTCGGTTTGCCGCAGGTCACCAGCGTCGGCTATGACACGCCGGGTTCCTTCGGCAGTTGGTGCGCGGACATCAATCTGCCCTGCATCACCGCCGAATTCCCGCCCATTTCCGCTGATGAAGCCAGCGAGCGCTATCTGGACGCCATGACGGCGCTGCTTCACTGGCAGCCTTACAGGTGAATCGCGCCGGTTGAAAAGTTAAGCGCTGGCTCCACGTCCACCGCCAGCCACGTGGGGCCATCCAGATCGGCGAAACGCGCCTGAACGCTTAACGGCAAGGCGGCGCTGATGGCCCGTGAAGTACACAGCATACAGCCGAGCATTACCTCAAAGCCCTGCTCCCGCGCTGCGTCGCTTAACAGCAGCGCTTCGGTCAGGCCGCCGGTTTTATCCAGTTTGATATTCACCATCTCATAGCGCCGCGCCAGACCGGCAAGCGAGTCGCGGGTATGGCAGCTTTCATCGGCGCATATCGGCAGCGGATGGATAAAGTTTTCCAACTGGCTGTCCTGCGCCGCAGGCAGCGGCTGCTCCAGCATCGCCACGCCTAAATCCGCCAGGAGCTGGCAGCGCGCCGCCAGGCCATCGTGGGACCAGGATTCATTGGCATCGACAATCAGTATGGCGTCAGGTACGGCGGTGCGGATCGCCACCATGCGCTCGGTAATCAGCCGGTCATCAAGCTTGATTTTCAGCAGCCGCGCGCCCTTGTCCCACAGCACCGCCGCCGAACTCGCCATCTGCTCCGGGGTGCCGATGCTGACCGTCTGCGCAGTGAGTACGAACTCCGGCAGCGTCACGCCCAGCAGGCCGCTGAGCGGTTTCCCTTCGCGGCGCGCGTCGAGATCCCATAGCGCGCAGTCCAGGGCATTGCGCGCCGCACCGGCGGGCAATAGCGTCTGAAGCGCGTCGCGACTGGCGCCGGCTTCCAGCGGTTCTACCACGGTCATGATTTGTGCCATTACCGATTCGACGCTCTCGCCGTAGCGCGGATACGGGGTACACTCCCCGACGCCTTTAACGCCGTCCTGCTCGATTTCTACTACTACCACCACCGCTTCATTGCGCGTCCCGCGCGAAATAACGAACGGCGAATGCAGGGGCCAGGATTCCTGATAGACCTTTACGCTGCGCATTTCATTAGCCTCTCCAAGGGTTTGCCTCATTATAGCGAGCGAATTTAGCTTACGCCGACTCAGTTTTTTATATTCATCTGTTGAATGATGGCATACACTGTCGGCGACGTTAACTATATGTAAACAGGAAGATAACTATGTCACAAATCGTTCATTTTCAGGGCAATCCGGTATCCGTAGTCGGTCAGATCCCGGCGCAAGGCAGCAAAGCTCAGCCCTTCAGCCTGGTGGCAAAAGATCTGTCTGACGTTACGCTTGGCCAATTCGCCGGCAAACGTAAGGTCCTGAATATTTTCCCGAGCATTGATACCGGCGTGTGCGCTGCGTCAGTGCGTAAATTCAACCAGTTGGCGACCAGCGTGGACAACACTGTGGTGCTGTGCATCTCCGCTGACCTGCCGTTCGCTCAGTCTCGCTTCTGCGGCGCGGAAGGCCTGAGCAACGTCATCACCCTGTCTACGCTGCGCAACCCGCAGTTCCAGCAGGACTATGGCGTCGGCATTGAAGAAGGCGCGCTGAAAGGCCTGACCGCTCGCGCAGTGGTTGTTATCAACGAGCAAGACGAAGTGGTATTCAGCGAACTGGTGAATGAAATCACCCACGAGCCGAACTACGACGCCGCTCTGGAAGCACTGAAATAACAAAAGGGGGCGTTAAGCCCCCTTTGTTCTTCGCCTGACAACCGCTACTCTTCGCCCTTCTTCTGGCTTAATCCATATTCACGTAGCTTATTGGCAATCGCGGTATGCGACACGCCAAGGCGCTTCGCCAGCTTACGGGTGCTGGGATAGGTGCGATAAAGCTGATTCAATACCGAACGCTCGAAGCGCCGGGTGATCTCATCCAGCGAACCGTCCATCGCCTCTTCGCCGACCGGCAATGTACCGGCGTCAAAGTCCGGTAGCAAAATATCCTGCGCGCGCAGTTCATAGCCTTCCAACTGGGTCAGCGCCCGGTATACGGCGTTTTTCAACTGGCGCACATTGCCCGGCCAGCCGTAGCGGGTCAGCATATTACTCAGATCGCTGGACAGCTTGGGACGCGCCACGCCCTGTTCATCGGCGAAACGCGCCACAAACAGCTCGGTCAGCGGCATGATGTCCTGCGGACGATCGCGCAGCGGCGGCAGGTTCAGGGTCAGCACGTTAAGGCGATAGTAGAGATCCTCACGGAACGTGCCCTTTTGCACCATCTCCACCAGGTTTTTCTGGGTCGCGCAAATCACCCGCACATCCACATGCACTTCATGCTCCTCGCCGACGCGCCGGAAGGTGCCGTCATTTAAGAAGCGCAGTAGTTTGGTTTGCATGCGCGGCGACATTTCGCCGATCTCATCCAGCAGCACCGAGCCGCCGTTAGCCTGCTCAAAGAAGCCTTTTTTACCTTCCGTGGCGTTGGCGTACGCGCCCGGCGCATGGCCGAACAGTTCGCTTTCCACCACGTCTTCCGGAATAGAGCCGCAGTTGAGCGCCAGATAGGGTTTCTCGGCTCGCGGGCTGGCCTGATGGCAGGCGCGCGCTAATTGATCTTTACCGGTGCCGGTGTCGCCGACAATCAGTAGCGGCGCATTCAGCATCGCGAATTTACGCGCCTGCTCTACCACCTGGCGCATGCGCGGGCTGACCGCGACGATCTGGCTAAACGCGCTGGCATCCAGGCTCGACAGGTTTTGCAACTGGCGGCCCATACGCACCGTGGAGCGCAGCATCACTACCGCGCCAATCAGCGTGTTAACGCCTTTGTCCTCTTCCAGATGCACCGGGGTGATTTCCATCAGGAAATTCTGGCCGCTGATGATCACATGCTCGGAATGCGATTCCACCGGGTCGCTATCCAGCCAGCGCTGGAAGTTGAAGCTGTTAATCAGCGCGCTGGCGTTATGGTTACGCAGCTTTGCTTCGCTCAGGGCGAACAGCGCGCAGCTGGCAGGGTTAGCCCGTTCCACTTTGCTTTTTAAATCCAGCGATAGCACCGCTTCCGGCAACGCTTCCAGCAGGGCCGCCAGGGCACGGTTCTCCCGCTCCGACGGCATCCACGGCACGGTGCGCACATCTGTCACGCCTGAGATACGGCGGATTTCCGCCATCAGGCTACTGAAGGAATCAAAATCCAGGGTGGAAAAGTTGAGGTAGATACGCCCGATAGGGTCAATTTCGATTCCGCGCAGGTCAATGCTGCGCAGCACCAGTAAATCCAGTAATTCTCGGGTAAGACCGATACGGTCTTCGCAAAATACTTCCAGACGCATGGGGGTAACCTTCATGCTTAAGGGCCAATGACGGGGCGATGATACTCAAGATAACCTTCACCAGGAAGATGTCTGTCAACAATCATTGACAGTATGGCGGAAAATTGGGCGCTGCGCCGTAAAGTTAAACGTTCACAGCGCCGAAGGGTTAGTTTTCGCGCGGTTTCTTTTGCAGAGTCTCTTTAACCTGGGTCAGCAACTGGCGGCGGAAATCGCCGAGGCGCGGCTTATCATCAAGCCACGGCAGGGGGCGGCACAGTTCCATAGCCTTGATGCCGAGACGCGCCGTCAGCAGCCCTGCGCCAATGCCCTGCGCCGCACGGGCAGACAGCCGCGCCGCCAAATCCTGAGACATCCAGTCGAGGCCAATTTCGCGCACCATTTCGCTGGCTCCGGCGAAGGCGATATTCAGCAGCACCAGCCGGAACAGCCGGATGCGGCTGAAATAACCCAACTCAATGCCATACAGCGCGGCGATGCGGTTAATCAGGCGCAAATTCCGCCAGGCGATAAACGCCATATCTACCAGCGCCAGCGGGCTGACGGCGATCATCAGCGTAGATTCTGCCGCCGAACGGCTGATCTCACGCCGCGCCTGGCTATCCAGTACCGGCTGCACCAGATGGGCGTAAAGCTCGACGATTTCCCGGTCGTTATGGGTTTCATGGATAGCGGCATACCAGCGCTGTAACGCCGGATGGCCCTGATCCAGCCCCGCCTGGCGCGCCAGCTTCTCGCAGAACGCCCGGCCTTTGCCCATGCCGTGGCTGGTCAGCAGTTCCCGCGCTTCGTCGCGTTCGGTGGCGCGTTCGCGCAAACGGTGCAATCGCCGCCATTCGGTGCCCACTGCACCCACACCCGCTGCGACAATCAGCCCGCCCGCCGCCAGCCCGCCCAGGGCGATCCAGTCCTGATTTTGCCAGGCAGTCATCGTCCACTGTACGCCCTGCGCCACCACGCTAACGCCGAACAGCGCCAGCCCGGCGGTGACCATACGTCGCCACAAGCTGCGTTTAGGACGCAGCGCAGCTTCCACCACCGCTTCAGCCTGGCCGTTTTCTGGCTCCAGCTCGGTGGTCAACGCGGGGGTAAACCGTTCCGCTTCCGGCTCGCTAAATGCCTGGGCGCTTTTAATCTGTGGCTCCCGCTCTGCCTGTAACGGCTCGGCGAAATCGATTCGCGGTTTTAACGGCTCGCTCATCGCAATTTATCTCCTATTAAAAACTCCAGCGCCGCATCCAGCCGGATATGCGGCAGTGGCGTATCCACTGTCATCTGCTGCGGGCGGAACTGCTCAAACTGAAATCCCTGGTTTTCCCAGAAGGCGTTACCCGGCAGGCGCGCCGGGACTTCGCCGGGGTAGACCGTGAGCGGTGCACCATCGCTTAATCGGTGACCGCGTAACGCCGGAATTTTTTCGCCCTTCACCTCCACCAGCCCACTTTGCGTTGCCTGCACCGACGCCAGCCCGAGGCAGTCCATGCTGATGCCTTCAAACGCCGCGTTTTGCCAGGCGTCCTGCACCAGTTGCTGTAGCAGCGAGACCATATTGGCGTGCTGATCGGCGGTAATGTGATCGGCTTTGGTGGCGGCAAACAGCAGTTTATCAATCACCGGGGAGAACAGGCGGCGGAACAGCGTGCGCTGGCCGTAGTGAAAGCTTTGCATCAGTTGCGTCAGCGCAAGGCGCATATCGTTAAACGCCTGCGGCCCGCTGTTAAGCGGTTGCAGGCAGTCCACTAGCACGATCTGGCGGTCAAAACGCAGAAAGTGGTCTTTATAAAAGCCTTTGACCACTTTTTCGCAGTAGTAGCGATAGCGTTCGCGTAGCATCCCGGCGTTGGTGGATTTGTCCGCCTGGGCGAGGCGCGATTCGCCGATGCCGTCCACGTCCGGCCAGGGGAAGAATTGCAGCGCGGGCGCGCCCGCCATATCACCGGGCAGCACAAAGCGCCCCGGCTGGATGAAATGCAGCCCTTCGCGTTTACAGGTGTGCAGATAGTCAGTCCAGGCCTCGGCAATTGCCGCAAGGCGGTTTTCATCGGCGGGGGCCAGCGGGTCAAGCCCGTGGCACAACTTACGCCACTGCTGAGACCATTTTTCACGATCGCCCTTGAGCAGACCGGTCATCTGCCGCGACCAGCTCAGGTAATCCTGAGCCAGCATCGGTAAATCCAGCAGCCATTCGCCGGGATAATCGACGATTTCCAGATACAGGGTTGAGGTGTCTTTGAAATGGCGCAGCAGGGATTCATTTGAGCGGTAACGCAGTGCGAGGCGCATTTCGCTGACGCCGCGGGTCGGCGTCGGCCAGGCCGGCGGCTCGCCGTACAATTGCGCCAGCCCTTCATCGTAGGTAAAACGCGCCACGCCCAAGTCACGTTGCGGCACGCGCTTCACGCCCAGTAGCCGCTCTTCGCGCACCGCATTCAACAGCGGCAGACGCGCCCCGGCATGAAGGTTTAACAGTTGGTTCACCATCGCGGTGATAAACGCCGTTTTGCCGCTGCGGCTCAGGCCAGTGACGGCCAACCGTAAATGGCGATCGACGCCCCGGTTGACCAGTGCATTGAATTCAGTCTTGATTCGCTTCATCGTCATCCTGTTTTCGAACAAGCGTATAGATAAGGATATTATGGGGATGATTTATCCGACAGGCACGTCCCCGTTGTGCCCTGGCGATGCGTTTTTTGTGAATCAGGGTTTGATATTGCGCGACAATTTGGTCGCCAGGCGTTTTAACAGCGGTTCAAGGGCGAATGCCAACAGCATTTTTACCGGCCGGCGCGCAACCGACTTCACCGCCCAGCCTGCTACGCCCGCAGGCCCGTAACGCAATGCGCCGAGTATGATCAGTTTACCGGCCAGTTTCAGGCCGGGACGCGCTTTCACAGAAGCCTGCTGCCAACGGGTTTGTTTCATTCGCTCTCCAGTTAAGGGTTAAAGCTGACGAAAACGGCTGCGCAAGGTGAACGTGTCGGATGTGACATAACGCTCCATTACGCGTAAACGCTGCTCGGACTCAGCCAGTTGGGCATCGGCGTCGTTCAGCAAATCACCGCTGCGCGGCGCGCCTTCGCCCTGCTCCGCGCCTTCCGGCATCGGGTCGAGTATAAATGTCAGGGCGATATACGCCACAAGGGTAAAAAAGAACAGACCGAAAAACATCGACAGCACCACAATCAGGCGCACCAGCTTAACCGGCACGTCGAGATACTGCGCGACGCCCGCGCAAACCCCTTTAACCATGCCCTGCTGGGGAATACGCCACAGCTTGCGATTTCCAAAAGAGGGGGTCATTAGTCATTTCTCCAGTTGGGGTGTTCAGCATCCAGAATCTGCTCCAACGACTGGATGCGTTCGCGCATCCGGCGAGCGTCTTCGGTCAATTGCGCCAGGCGCTGCTGTTCGCTTTGCGTTAACTCGCTGCGCGAACTGCGGTTGCTGTAATGCAGCCACAGCCAGATTGGCGCGACGAACAGCACAAAAATGGTTAGCGGTATAGCGAGAAAAAGTGCGCTCATGTGTACTCCTTGACAGTAAAAGCGCTGCGGCGCGTCACGTCGCCGCAGCAAAGTTTTTATTCAACGTCGCGCTGTACTTTGGCTTTAAGCGCAGCCAGTTGAGCGCTGATTTCATCGTCCGCTTTGAGATCGGCAAACTGCTGATCGAGGTTTTTTTGTTTGCCAAAACGCTGGCTTTCAGCTTCTGCTTCCATGTGATCGATACGGCGCTCAAACGATTCAAAACGCGCCATCGCTTCATCAATTTTTCCGCTGTCGAGCTGGCGACGCACATCGCGGGAAGACGATGCCGCCTGGTGGCGCAGCGTCAGCGCCTGCTGGCGAGCGCGGGTTTCCTGGAGCTTGTTTTCCAGTTCGCCGATTTCGGTTTTCATACGCGCCAGGGTTTCATCAACCTGGGTGGCTTCGTCGGTCAGCACCGTAATCAGGTCGGTCAGCTTTTGTTTTTCGATTAGCGCCGCACGGGCTAAATCGTCTTTATCTTTACGCAGCGCCAGTTCGGCTTTTTCCTGCCATTCGGCCTGCTGCGCGGTAGCCTGCTCAATGCGACGGCTGAGCTGTTTCTTTTCAGCCAGCGCACGCGCGGAGGTGGAACGCACTTCAACTAAGGTGTCTTCCATTTCCTGAATCATCAGACGCACCAGCTTTTGCGGGTCCTCTGCTTTTTCCAGCAGGGAGTTGATGTTGGCGTTCACGATGTCGGCAAAACGAGAAAAAATACCCATAACTCAATCCTCTTTGATTATCCGGGCGTTATGCGCCCTGCTCGATTTCGTTTTAACTAATACAAACATCGTGCCACTTTTTTAACTTGCTGTTTTTAAAGATGTTACGCGTTTTATCGCCCGGTGTGTTATCTTTAATAGTAGTCATATCCACCAACAAGTGGTCAATTTCATCATGGCAGATTACAAAGATAATTTGATTGGCGAGGCGAATAGCTTTCTTGAAGTGCTGGAGCAAGTGTCGCGGCTGGCACCGCTGGATAAGCCGGTACTGGTGATTGGCGAGCGCGGGACCGGTAAAGAACTGATTGCCAGCCGCATACACTTTTTGTCACGCCGCTGGCAGGGACCGTTTATTTCGTTGAACTGCGCGGCGTTGAATGAAAACCTGCTCGATTCCGAGCTGTTCGGCCATGAGGCAGGGGCGTTTACCGGTGCGCAGAAGCGCCATCCCGGTCGTTTTGAACGGGCCGACGGCGGGACGCTGTTTCTTGATGAACTGGCCACTGCACCGATGATGGTGCAGGAAAAACTGCTCAGAGTCATTGAGTACGGCGAACTGGAACGCGTGGGAGGCAGCCAGCCGTTGCAGGTCAATGTGCGTCTGGTGTGCGCCACCAACGCCAGCCTGCCGGATTTAGTGGAAGAAGGAAAATTCCGCGCCGACCTGCTCGACCGGCTGGCGTTTGACGTGGTGCAGCTCCCGCCGCTGCGCGAGCGGCGCAGCGACATCATGCTGTTGGCAGAACAATTTGCCATCCAGATGTGCCGGGAACTCGGCTGGCTGCTGTTCCCTGGTTTTACCCCCGATGCCGAACAGACTCTGCTGGAATACGGCTGGCCGGGTAATATCCGTGAACTGAAAAACGTAGTAGAGCGGTCGATTTATCGCCACGGCAGCAGCGATACGCCGGTAGATACCATTATTCTCGACCCCTTTTCACGCCCAATGGCGCTAAAAACCGAAGCCAATGACAGCGAATTACCCGCCCTGCCGCTCGATTTACGCCACTGGCAGCAGCAAAGCGAAAAAACGCTGGTAGAAACCAGCCTCGCCCAGGCGAAATATAACCAGAAACGTGCCGCGCAGCTTTTGGGCGTCACCTATCATCAGTTGCGCGCCCTGTTGAAAAAGCATGAGATTGCCGCCCAGTGATGGCTTTTGCGCCAACTGGCGCAGAGATTTTTCCCTGGCCCGTCCAAGTGCGATACACTTTGACTATTGGTCAAAATAACTCAAAAACTTATGCGCGTATTTTTGTCTTCCCTGATTATGGCGCTCGGCATTTCTGGCGGGTACGCCCATGCGGCCCCTGCCCCAAAACCTCTTGCCGATATTCGCCAGAGTGGGTTTGTTTATTGCGTCAGCGGGCAGGTGAACACCTTTAATCCGCAAAAAGCGGGCAGCGGCCTGACCGTTGATACCCTGGCGGCGCAACTCTACGATCGCTTGCTGGACGTTGACCCTTACACTTACCGGCTGGTTTCCGAGCTGGCTGATAGCTGGGAAGTTCTGGACAATGGCGCAACCTATCGCTTCCACCTGCGCCGCAACGTGCAGTTCCAGACCACCGCCTGGTTTACGCCGACCCGCCCCCTGAACGCCGATGACGTGGTGTTTAGCTTCCAGCGCATTTTCGATCGCAATAATCCGTGGCACAGCGTCAATGGCGCGAGTTATCCCTATTTCGATAGCCTGCAATTTGCCGATACCGTTAAAAGCGTACGCAAAACGGGTGAATACAGCATTGAGTTTCGCCTCGCCCAGCCGGACGCCTCGTTTTTGTGGCATCTGGCAACCCATTACGCGTCGGTAATGTCAGCAGAATACGCGGCGAAACTGACCAAAGCCGATCGCCAGGAGATGCTGGACCGCGAACCGGTTGGCACCGGCCCGTTTAAACTGAGCGAGTACCGCACCGGGCAATATATTCGCCTGGCACGCCACGATAATTTCTGGCGCGGCAAGCCGTTAATGCCGCAAGTGGTTATCGATCTGGGCTCCGGCGGCACCGGGCGTTTATCCAAATTGCTGACTGGCGAGTGCGATGTGCTGGCCTGGCCAGCCGCCAGCCAGCTTTCCATCTTGCGCGACGATCCGCGCCTGCGCCTGACGCTGCGCCCCGGTATGAACATCGCCTATTTGGGGTTCAACACCAATAAAGCGCCACTGAATAATCCGGCGGTACGCCACGCGCTGGCGCTGGCGATTAATAACCAACGCCTGATGCAGTCGATTTATTACGGCACCGCCGAAACCGCCGCCTCAATTTTGCCGCGCGCATCATGGGCTTATGACAATGATGCGAAAATCACCGAATACGATCCCGCCAGAGCCAAAGCGCAGCTTGAGGCGCTGGGCGTACAGAATTTAACCCTGCAACTGTGGGTGCCGACCAGTTCTCAGGCCTGGAACCCCAGCCCGCTGAAAACCGCCGAACTGATTCAGGCCGATTTAGCGCAGGTGGGCGTGACGGTGGTGATCGTGCCTGTTGAGGGGCGTTTCCAGGAAGCACGGCTGATGGATATGAATCACGATCTCACGCTCGCGGGCTGGGCCACCGACAGTAACGACCCGGACAGTTTTTTCCGCCCGTTGCTGAGCTGCGCGGCAATTCGTTCCCAGAGCAACGTGGCGCACTGGTGCAACCGTGAATTCGACGAGGTGCTGCAAAAAGCGCTGTCATCACAGCAGTTGGCATCGCGTATCGAAGCCTACGACGAAGCCCAGCGGATGCTGGCAAAAGAGTTGCCGGTGCTGCCGCTGGCGTCGTCTCTGCGCTTACAGGCATCCCGTTATGATATCAAAGGGCTGGTATTAAGCCCGTTCGGCAACGCGTCATTCGCCGGGGTATCCCGGGACGAGGCGGAGGTGAAAGCGCCATGATTATTTTTACCCTGCGTCGTTTACTGCTGTTGCTGGTAACGCTGCTGTTTTTAAGTATCGTCGGCTTCTGCCTGAGCTATTTTACCCCGCATGCCCCGCTACAAGGCGCATCATTGTGGAATGCGTGGTGGTTCTGGTTTGACGGCGTGCTGCACTGGGATTTTGGCGTATCCAGCATCAACGGTCAGCCCATCACCGCCCAGTTGCGGGAAGTGTTCCCGGCTACCATGGAACTGTGCATTCTGGCGTTTGGCTTTGCGTTGCTGATTGGTATTCCGGTTGGAATGCTGGCCGGGATTTTGCGCAATAAATGGCAGGATACGTTTATCAGCGGGCTGGCGTTGGTGGGCCTGTCTATTCCGGTATTCTGGCTGGCCCTGCTGCTGACGCTGTTTTTCTCGCTCACCCTCGGCTGGCTGCCGGTGTCGGGCCGGTTCGATCTGCTGTATGAAGTCAAACAGGTGACCGGTTTCGCTCTGATTGATGCCTGGCTTTCCGATTCGCCGTGGCGCGATGAGATGATTATCAGCGCCGCGCGCCATATGGTGCTGCCGGTACTGACGCTGGCGGTGGCGCCGACCACCGAAGTGATCCGTCTGATGCGCATCAGTACCATTGAGGTGTTCGATCAGAATTATGTCAAAGCGGCTGCCACACGCGGCCTGTCGCGGCTAACGATTTTGCGCCGCCATGTGCTGCATAACGCCCTCCCTCCGGTGATCCCCCGCCTGGGCCTGCAATTTTCCACCATGCTGACGCTGGCGATGATTACTGAGATGGTGTTTAGCTGGCCTGGGCTGGGCCGCTGGTTGATTAATGCCATCCGCCAGCAGGATTATGCGGCGATTTCCGCCGGGGTCATGGTCATTGGCGCACTGGTGATTGCAGTTAACGTGCTGTCGGATATTCTCGGCGCCATGGCGAACCCGCTGAAGCATAAGGAATGGTATGCCCTACGATAATGTTTACAGCGAAAAGCGACCGCCGGGGGCGTTACGCACGGTATGGCGCAAATTCTACGGCGATACCATGGCGATGGTCGGCCTGTACGGCTGCGCCGGGCTGATGCTGCTCTGCGTGTTTGGCTCGCTGTTTTCTCCTTATGACATTAATCAGCAGTTTCTCGGCTATCAGTTGCTGCCGCCGTCATGGTCGCGCTATGGCGAGGTGTCATTCTTTTTAGGCACCGACGATTTAGGCCGCGATGTATTAAGCCGTCTGCTGAGCGGCGCGGCACCCACCGTAGGTGGCGCGTTCGTGGTGACGCTGGGCGCGGCGGTAGTGGGTTTAGTGTTAGGCGTAATCGCCGGATCTACCCACGGGCTGCGTTCGGCGTTGCTTAACCATATTCTGGATACGCTGCTGTCGATCCCTTCCCTGCTGCTGGCAATTATCGTGGTCGCGTTTGCCGGGCCAGGGTTGACCCATGCGATGTTCGCGGTGTGGCTGGCACTGCTGCCGCGCATTGTGCGTTCGGTATACAGCATGGTGCACGATGAACTGGAAAAAGAGTACGTCGTGGCGGCCCGCCTTGACGGCGCATCAACCCTGAATATTCTCTGGTTCGCCGTGCTGCCCAATACCGCCTCGGTGTTCGTTAGCGAAGTGACGCGCGCCCTGTCGATGGCGGTGCTGGATATTGCCGCGCTCGGCTTTCTTGATCTCGGCGCGCAGCTACCTTCGCCCGAGTGGGGAGCGATGCTGGGGGATGCGCTAGAATTAATTTATGTCGCGCCCTGGACGGTGATGCTGCCCGGTGCCGCCATTATGGTCAGCGTGTTGCTGATCAACCTGCTTGGCGAAGGTATCCGACGCGCCATTAATGCGGGAGTGGAATAATGCCGTTACTTGATATCCGTAATCTCACCATTGAATTTAAAGCCGGTGAAGAGTGGGTGAAAGCCGTGGACCGGGTCAGTATGACGCTGGCCGAGGGGGAGATCCGTGGGTTGGTGGGCGAATCGGGTTCCGGCAAAAGTCTCATCGCTAAAGCAATTTGCGGCGTAACTAAAGACAACTGGCGCGTTACCGCCGACCGTATGCGCTTTGATGATATCGACCTGCTGCGCCTCTCCGCGCGTGAACGACGCCGTCTGGTGGGACATAACGTGTCGATGATTTTTCAGGAGCCACAATCATGTCTGGATCCTTCAGAAAAAATTGGCCGCCAGCTGATGCAAAACATTCCCGCCTGGACCTGGAAAGGTCGCTGGTGGCAGCGCGTTGGCTGGCGCAAACAGCGCGCCATTGAGCTGTTGCACCGGGTGGGGATTAAAGATCACAAAGATGCGATGAACAGCTTCCCGTATGAGCTTACCGACGGGGAGTGCCAGAAAGTCATGATCGCCATCGCGCTGGCTAACCAGCCACGTTTACTGATTGCCGATGAGCCGACCAATGCGATGGAACCGACGACTCAGGCGCAGATTTTCCGTTTGTTGACCCGGCTTAACCAGAATAACAATACCACCATTCTGCTCATCAGCCATGATTTGCAGATGCTCAGCCAGTGGGCTGATCGGATTAACGTAATGTACTGCGGCCAGACGGTGGAAACCGCACCAAGCGAAGAACTGATCACCATGCCGCATCATCCTTATACCCAGGCGCTGATCCGCGCGATTCCCGATTTTGGCAGCGCCATGCCGCATAAAAGCCGGTTGAATACACTCCAGGGCGCGATCCCGTTGCTGGAACACCTGCCGATTGGCTGCCGTCTGGGGCCGCGCTGCCCCTATGCCCAGCGCAAATGCGTCGAAACGCCGCGTCTTGCCGGCCCGAGAGGGCATCTTTTCGCCTGCCATTTCCCGCTGAATATGGAGAAAGAGTGAAGTGGTCGAGACGCTATTAGAAGTCCGCAATCTCAGCAAAACCTTTCGCTATCGCACCGGCTGGTTTCACCGCCAGACCGTGGAAGCCGTTAAGCCGTTAAGCTTTACCCTGCGGGAAAAGCAGACGCTGGCGATTATTGGCGAAAACGGTTCGGGGAAATCTACCCTGGCTAAGATGCTGGCCGGCATGGTGGAACCCACCAGCGGGGAACTGTTGATTGACGATCATAAGCTGCACTACGGTGATTATTCATTCCGGAGCCAGCGTATCCGTATGATTTTCCAGGACCCTTCGACGTCGCTTAATCCGCGCCAGCGCGTTTCGCAGATCCTCGATTTCCCCTTGCGATTGAATACCGATCTGGAACCGGAACTGCGTAAGAAGCAGATTCTGGAAACGCTACGTATGGTGGGGCTGCTGCCGGATCACGCCAGCTACTACCCCCATATGCTGGCCCCCGGCCAGAAACAGCGTCTCGGACTGGCGCGTGCGCTGATCCTGCGCCCGAAAGTGATTATTGCCGATGAGGCGCTGGCGTCGCTGGATATGTCGATGCGCTCCCAGTTAATCAACCTGATGCTGGAGTTGCAGGAGAAACAGGGGATTTCGTATATCTATGTGACTCAGCATATCGGCATGATGAAGCACATCAGCGATCTGGTGATGGTAATGCACCAGGGCGAAGTGGTGGAGCGCGGCAGCACTGCTGATGTGCTGGCGTCTCCGCTGCACGATCTGACTAAGCGGTTAATCGCCAGCCATTTTGGTGAGGCATTGACGGCGGACGCCTGGCGCAAAGATCGCTGAACGATGGGCGGGGCGACCCGCCAAAAAAAATCGCCTTTCTGGTGCGAATTAGGTATATAATATCACCTACATCGAAACATATATTTAAAAGCTTATTTTAATCGCCCTGCAATCAATTCCTAATAAGTTAATCTGTATAAATCAATGGCGTCAATGAATTCGCTTTAAATATAAACTTTAAGTATATTTCTGGTGCGATTTTGAACAAAAATACGCTTCCTGTAATTTATGAAATAAAACACTATATTTTCTCTTTTTTTCTGGTATGGCACACTTATCACTGCCATGGCTAAATAACGTTAACTTCTTTAACAGAGATGGAAATAAAACCAACCCCCTCAAGATGTAAAAAATCCATCTTATATCATTAAATTCAATAGCTTTTCATCCAAGGAGTCACTATTAACACCCTAAGTTTAATATGACTATTTCTTAATTATATTTACAGATAACCGAAGGGAATGGTGTGCCTAAATTATGTAAAAATATGGGCATGAGCGTTACAAATAGAAACTAGCTAAGGAAAAGGCGATACAATTTATATGAGCGAAAAAAGCCCAGTAGCAGCAGTTAATAAACCATCGCCTTATGCGATGCCATTAATCGAGTCGTTAAAACCCTTTACACCACGCATGTATGCAAAAGGGACTCGGCTTGATTTCATTCAGGGCGGCGTTAGGATTTGTCATATTGTCGAAACAGGCGTCATTGAACTCCGTCGTAGCACCGACCAGATACTTATTGTCAGAATAGCCGCGCCAAGTGTGTTGGGCCTGGGCGTTTCCGATGCGTATATCGTGATTAAAGAAACCGCCTCAATACACACTCTTCCCCAGGAACAGGTTCTTCAGCACATCGAAGAAAAAGGTCTGTGGGAAATTTTAGCGCGGCATATGATGGTACAGACCAATAAATTGTACCTCTACAGTAACCAGCTTACCGCACCGACTTCCTATGAACTGGTTCGTAAACAACTCATTGAGTTAATCAACGAACCCGAATCGCTGCGCAATAGCCTTTCAGCTGAGCGTTACATTCGTGACAAAGTGCATCTTTCCCGTACTTGCGTAATGAAAATTCTATCCGATCTCAAAAAAGGCGGCTATATCGTTATAGAGGTAGGGCGCCTACGTGAAATCAAGCATTTGCCGCTCAAATACTGATGCCTCCTCAAAGGTTGGATCAGTGCGTCGTTATCCTCGTGGTATATTTGAGTCGTTGATGGATGCGGTGAAGGGCTTAACGCGGTTTTTGATGCATCCGTGTTAGCAAAAAGGCGTGACAACTCATGCCTGTAAAAGGCTATAATTTCATTCTGCATTGCATGTAATTTGGTTTTAGACTCATAATCGTATGATTTTAAAACAGAATAAGTAACGACGATAAGGATTAAAAGCTATGGGTTTTCTTACCGGTAAGCGCATTCTGGTGACTGGCGTCGCCAGCAAACTTTCCATCGCCTTTGGTATTGCGCAAGCGATGCACCGCGAAGGGGCTGAACTGGCGTTCACCTATCAAAACGACAAGCTGAAAGGCCGCGTGGAAGAGTTTGCCGCTCAACTGGGTTCGAGCATCGTGCTGCCGTGCGACGTAGCTGAAGATGCCAGCATTGACGCACTGTTTGTCGAGCTGGCGAAAGTGTGGCCGAAGTTCGACGGTTTTGTGCACTCCATCGGTTTCGCGCCGGGCGACCAGCTTGATGGCGACTATGTCAACGTTGTGACCCGTGAAGGCTTCAAAATCGCGCACGACATCAGTGCTTACAGCTTTGTTGCCCTGGCGAAAGCCAGCCGTGAAATGCTTAACCCTGGCTCTGCCCTGCTGACCCTTTCCTACCTGGGCGCAGAGCGTGCTATCCCGAACTATAACGTCATGGGCCTGGCGAAAGCGTCGCTGGAAGCTAACGTGCGTTATATGGCGAATGCGATGGGTCCTGAAGGCGTTCGCGTCAACGCGATCTCTGCGGGTCCGATCCGCACACTGGCGGCTTCTGGCATTAAAGATTTCCGTAAAATGCTGGCGCACTGCGAAGCGGTTACCCCGATTCGTCGCACCGTCACCATTGAAGACGTGGGCAACAGCGCAGCATTCCTGTGCTCCGATCTCTCTGGCGGCATTACCGGTGAAGTGGTTCACGTGGATGGCGGATTCAGCATCGCCGCGATGAACGAGCTGGAACTCAAGTAATCCAGATTTCCGTATTGCTAAGGCGGGCTGCGGCCCGCCTTTTTATTACCATCGCCCCGCCTTCCCTCCCGCTGTTTATAGCTTTCCGATCTTAAATATCACTGAACAATCTTTTGTTGGCCGTTGCCCTTACGCCAGGATAAGGCTGCGAACCAGGCCCGGTAAGCCGCTCGGGCTTCGGGTCTTTCATTTTTTTCAAGGAAAGCTCATGGAACAACGCCGCCGCGAAACCGGTCGTAACCACTGGTATCATGAAACTCAGTCAAGCCGTCTTCCTGATGATGTGGTGTCGCTCGTACCGGAAGCTGCCCATGTGCAGGATCGGTTTTTACTGGATTTAACGGTGGAGGACGACCTGGTTGCTCCGCACCTGTTAGGGTTATCCACCGCCCGTAAGCTTAGCGCTCTGTTCTTCCCCGATCGCGTTGTGCCTGACCGGCTTAATACGTTAAGCAGTTACGACCGCCTGAGCACCGCCCTCACGGTAGCGCAGGTGTGCGGCGTACAGCGGCTGTGTAATCACTACGCCGCCCGCCTCACGCCGCTACCCGGCCCCGATTCCTCCCGCGAAAGTAACCGCCGCTTAACCCTTATTACCCAGTACGCGCGCCAACTCGCCAGCCAGCCGACGCTAATCGATAGTCATCTTCGCCAGCAACTTGACGAAGCCGGGTTGTCGACGGGCGATATCGTCACGTTTAATCACATTATCGGCTTTGTTGGTTTCCAGGCGCGGGTTGTTGCGGCGTTTCAGGCCGCGATGGGGATACCGGTACGCTGGTTGCCCGGTTTTGATATGCAGCAAGATGCGCCCGCCGAACGGTTCCATCAAACCCCTGCAAGCTGGCGCGCTGATTTACCCCAGTCCGACACACCACTGGCTAACGATAAGCTTCAGGAGCGGTTTCTTCACTGCGCCCGAGAGCCGCTGTTGCGCGAGCTGGCGGGTTTATTGATTCAGGATCCGCTGACGATTGAGCCTTTTGTGCAGCTAAGTACAGAACTTCGGCCCTCGCAAGATATTTTTAATGCCGCCACCCTTGCCACGCTGGTGAGTGCCAGAATCAACGGTAGCGTAGCCTGTTTTAATGATGCGGCTGAGATATGGAGCGGCGATACCAGTTTGCCGGAAGCGGTGCGCAACGGCGAACGGGCGCTGAATGCCTGGAGCCACCATCATTCGGCCGAGCGAGCCATTATTCAGGCGACGCAATGGCTAACCCGTGCCCCCGATCGCTTTAGCCAGGCGCATTTCCAGCCGTTAATTGAACAGGGGTTATCCTGCCACCAGGCGCTGCGTTTACTAATATGGGTGGGGTTCTGCGGGTGGCTCAACCGCTTGAAACTGGGTTTCGGCGATATCGGCTAAAACCGCCCGATCGCGTGATTTCAGGGCAAAGAGCGCTTGCTGACACCCCTGGAATCGCGTAAAACTGTCAGCCGCTCAATTGGCCACGAAAATGCGAAAATATGTTTCAGGATAACCCGCTGCTAGCGCAGCTTAAACAGCAACTGCATTCCCAAACGCCACGCGCCGAAGGCGTGGTAAAAGCCACCGAAAAAGGATTTGGTTTTCTCGAAGTTGACGCGCAAAAAAGCTATTTCATTCCGCCGCCGCAGATGAAAAAAGTGATGCACGGCGACCGGATCAGCGCCGTCATTCACACTGAAAAAGAGAAAGAAAGCGCGGAACCAGAAACGCTGATTGAACCCTTCCTGACCCGTTTCGTTGGCCGGGTACAAAAGAAAGATGACCGTCTTTCCATCGTACCGGACCATCCATTGATCAAAGATGTTATCTCCTGCCGCGCCGCCCGCGATGTTGAACACGATTTCCAAAACGGCGACTGGGTCGTGGCAGAAATGCGCCGCCATCCGCTGAAGGGCGATCGCGGTTTTTACGCGGAACTCACCCAGTACATTACCTTTGGCGACGACCATTTCGCCCCGTGGTGGGTAACGCTGGCACGCCATAATCTGGAACGTGAAGCACCGAACGGCGTGGCGACGGAAATGCTGGACGAAGGCATGGTACGCGAAGATCTTACCGCGCTGGATTTCGTCACTATCGACAGCGCCAGCACAGAAGATATGGATGATGCGCTGTTCGTCGAGCAACGCGAAGACGGCAGCCTGGCGCTGACCGTAGCGATTGCCGATCCTACCGCCTGGATCGCGCCCAACAGCAAGCTTGACGGCATGGCGAAAATCCGTGCGTTCACTAACTACCTGCCGGGCTTCAATATCCCGATGCTGCCGCGCGAACTGTCAGACGATCTCTGCTCGCTACGCGCCCATGAAGCGCGTCCGGCGCTGGCCTGCCGCATGGTGATCCAGCCGGACGGCGCTATCGACGACGAGATCCATTTCTTCGCCGCGACCGTGGAATCAAAAGCCAAACTGGCTTATGACAATGTTTCTGACTGGCTGGAAAACAGCGGTGAATGGCAACCGGAAAGCGACGCGATTGCCCAACAAATCCGTTTGCTGCAACAGGTCTGCGAGCGCCGCAACGCGTGGCGCCACCAGCATGCATTGGTCTTTAAAGATCGTCCTGACTACCGTTTTGTGCTGGGTGAAAAAGGCGAAGTGCTGGATATCGTGGCTGAGCCGCGCCGTATCGCCAACCGCATTGTGGAAGAATCGATGATTGCCGCTAACGTCTGCGCCGCGCGCGTGCTGCGCGACAAGCTGGGCTTTGGCATTTACAACGTGCACGCCGGTTTCGACCCGGCGAATACTGAGCAACTGGCGAGCCTGCTGCAATCTCACGGCATGCATGTTGATGCTCAGGAAGTTCTGACGCTGGAAGGTTTCTGTAAACTGCGCCGCGAATTAGACGCGCAGCCGACCGGTTTCCTGGATAGCCGCATTCGTCGCTTCCAGTCGTTCGCTGAAATCAGCACCGAGCCGGGCGCGCATTTTGGTCTTGGCCTTGAAGCCTATGCTACCTGGACATCGCCCATCCGTAAGTATGGCGACATGATCAACCACCGCCTGCTGAAAGCCATCATCAAAGGCGAAACCGCAGAGCGCCCGCAAGATGACGTCCTGACGCCGATGGCGGAACGCCGCCGCGCCAACCGTATGGCGGAGCGTGACGTTGGCGACTGGCTCTATGCCCGTTTCCTGAAGGATAAAGCCGGCACGGACACGCGTTTTGCGGCGGAAATTATTGATATCAGCCGTGGCGGCATGCGTGTGCGTCTGGTGGATAACGGCGCGGTGGCGTTTATCCCTGCGCCGTTCTTGCATGCGGTGCGCGATGAGCTGGTGTGCAGCCAGGAAAACGGCACCGTGCAGATTAAAGGCGAAGTGGCTTACAAAGTGACTGATGTGATCGATGTGACCATTGCTGAAGTGCGCATGGAAACCCGTAGCGTCATCGCTCGCCCGGCAGCGTAATGTCTTTCTCCCCGGTTAACGCCGGGGAGTACTTTCAGATTTTTACGGCCAATGCAGACCAGGATTATCGGTTCTGCTCGCAGTCCTCATCAAAATTTCCCGGTAAAATAGCGTTTAGCGTTGTTATTCATTAATAACGATGAACTAAGCAGATAGTGCTACACTTCACATTGCCGCGTTAAATCAATTAACTTCTGTAAAAACAAAATATTTACATCCGAATCCTGCTTGCCAGTAACCCTTGATTTTCGCTATAAAATTCAGCGGTTGCGATTTTAAAAAGGTGTTCAGGAGAACCCATGAAAGATGACCTGGAACAAAACTTGCTGTATCGCTATTTGGGAACGGCCAGCCCTTACTGGCGGCTGCCGCTGGATAGTAACGCATTGCAATTATCCGCAACGGAAAATGGCGACAGCAATCAGGTTATTAGCCTGACGCCGGAAGAGGCGTTGCAAATACGCGAAATGACGGTAATAACGTCAAGCGTTACCCTGAATGTTTCTTTTTTTGGCGTGACCATGCCATTACATTTAGTGGGCCGAAAAATTTCTCGCCGTGAATGGGGAGGAACAGCGTCCGCCTGGAATGATACCCCTTCCGTCGCCCGCGATTTAGTCCAGGGCCTCTCGTTCGCCGAGCAGGTGGTTTCTGAAGCGAATTCGGTGATCGTCATTCTCGATAAGATGGGAAATATTCAGCGCTTTAACCGATTGTGCGAGGAATATACCGGGCTAAAAGAGCACGAAGTTATCGGCCAGAACGTATATAAATTATTTATGAGCCCGTCTGAGGCGGCCGCGTCACGGCAAAATATCTCTACTTTCTTCCGCGATGGCAGCTCCTATGAAGTCGAGCGCTGGATTAAAACCCGTAAAGGGCAGCGTTTATTTTTATTCCGCAATAAATTTGTGCACAGCGGCAGTGGGAAAAATGAAATTTTCCTTATCTGTTCCGGTACGGATATTACCGAAGAGCGCCGCGCCCAGGAGCGTTTACGGGTATTAGCCAATACCGATACCGTCACCGGTTTACCCAATCGCAACGCCATTTATGAATTGATTACCGAAGCCATTACTCAGCGCGGCGACACACAGGTCGGCGTGGTGTATCTGGATTTGGATAACTTCAAAAAAGTGAATGACGCCTATGGGCATCTGTTTGGCGATCAGCTTCTCCAGTCGGTTTCGCTGGCGATATTAAGTTGTCTGGAGGAAGGCCAGGTGCTGGCGCGTCTCGGCGGCGATGAGTTTATCGTGCTGGCCAACGACACGTCCCAGAGCGCGCTGGAAGCGATGGCGTCGCGCATTCTGACCCGGTTAAAACAGCCTTTTCGCATCGGCCTTATCGAGGTGTATACCAGTTGCTCGCTGGGCATCGCCCTGGCACCTCAGCATGGGCTCGACCATGAGAGCGTGATCCGCAACGCCGATACCGCCATGTATACCGCGAAAGAAGGCGGCCGCGGCAAGTTTTGCGTGTTCTCTCCCGAAATGAACCAACGGGTTTTTGAATATTTATGGCTTGATACCAACCTGCGTAAGGCGCTGGATAACGACCAGTTGGTTATCCATTACCAACCGAAAATCACCTGGCGAGGCGAAGTACGCAGTGTCGAAGCGCTGGTGCGCTGGCAGTCGCCAGAGCGCGGCATGATCCAGCCACAGGATTTTATCGCTTATGCCGAAGAATCAGGGCTGATTGTGCCGCTTGGGCGCTGGGTGATGCTTGATGTGGTGCGCCAGGTCGCCAAATGGCGCGACAAAGGCCTGAATCTGCGGGTGGCCGTCAACGTCTCTGCCCGCCAGCTCGCCGATCAAACCATTTTTACGGATTTAAAACAGGCGCTGGCAGATCTGGATTTCGAGTATTGCCCCATCGATGTGGAACTCACTGAAAGCTGTTTAATCGAAAACGAGGAGTTAGCGCTGTCGGTTATCCAGCAGTTCAGCAGCCTGGGCGCGCAAATTCATCTGGACGATTTTGGCACTGGCTATTCGTCATTGTCGCAACTGGCGCGCTTCCCCATTGATGCGATAAAGCTCGATCAGACGTTTGTCAGCAATGTGCACAAGCAGTCGGTGTCCCAGTCGCTGGTGCGTGCGATTGTGGCGGTGGCGCAGGCATTGAATTTGCAGGTGATTGCCGAGGGCGTGGAAAATGCGAAAGAAGACGCCTTTCTCACAAAGAACGGCGTCAATGAACGGCAAGGTTTCTTATTTGCTAAGCCGATGCCCGCTGCCGCACTCGAGCGTTGGCTCAAACGATATCAGACCAGAATGATGCGTTAACTGGCTTTGCGTAACGCGCTGGTGGTGTGGCGGTTTTGCAACAGCACCAGCCGCTCCATATAGGCGATATCCTTAGGTTCCAGGCAGAACGCCGCCTCGACCCAGTCCTCGGTAATATCCATCAGCTCGGCGCGCGGCAGCCTCAGCACCCGCTGACGGGCGCGTAACATAGCGCGCACGCCGTTGAGCCGGGGTTGCAACGTATCAATAAAGGTCCGGGTAGCGATGTAACCCTGTCCCGGCTCGAACAATTCATCGACCAGACCCTTTTGCTGATGCCATTCGGCGGTATGCGATTCTCCGGTAAAAATAAGATCTTCAGCGAGCCGCATTCCTGCCCGGCGAGCCACCAGAGAATAGCCGCCCATGCCCGGGAAGAGATTAAAAGCAACCTCCGGGAACCCAAGCCGCGCGTCGCGCTGCGCCAGCACAAAGTGGTGCGCTAATGCCGCTTCAAACCCGCCGCCTAAGGCGCTGCCTTCGACCATGGCAAGACTGACCGCGCCGGTATCAAACCCTCTTGAGGCCGCGTGTACGCAATCCACACAGGCGCGAGCATACGCGCGCAGCGCTTCACGCCGTCCATTGCGAATGCATTCGACAAAAAAGTGCAAATCGCCGCCCGCGTTGTAGATACCGGGAACCAGAGAGCCGGTTACCCAGAAATCGACTTTATAGTCGCTTTTCTGCACCAGATAGCCCAGATTCATAATCTCTTCGATCAGGGCATGGTTAAAGCACGGACGCGGCTGTGCCCGCAGCATCATCCAGAGGGTACGGCGCTCTTCGTCATACCAGGCGCAAAGTTGCGTGAAACGTGCAGGATCGGTGAAGAGTTTACAGGTGGGGTGATTTAAAACTGTCATAATCATTCCTCTTTTATGTGAATGCGGTAACCGCAGAGAAAGACTAATTCACCGCAATTACGTCGGCGTGTGTTTGCGGTTATTTATAATTATTCTTTATGTTTTAGGATCAAATAATTGGTTGCAAACGACATAAAGCCGGGATGAAGGCTTCTCTTTTGCAGCGCTTTTTAGCATCATGGTGGTCGCTAAATGAATAAGGACGCATCATGTCAACGCTCGACGCCAAAGCCCTCGCCCATCGAATCGACACCGTGCTGGATATTCTGGTGGCCGGTGATTACCACTCCGCCATAAATAACCTGGAAATCTTAAAAGCCGAATTACTGGCGCAGGACCAGGGTCACGGCGATGAATTGCCCTCTCAACCCAAAGCGCCCTGGGAAATATAGTCGCTGCGATACCGTACAGGACCTGGCGGTTTCGTAAGCGGGATATTTTTTTAAAGTTGAATCGCTGCGCTTAAACGGTCACACTCGACTTTTCGCACTGCCCCCTGCGCGGTAATCCCTTGTGCAGAACGGCAGGCTCCACTGATAGATGGCTTAACCACGCTAAACTTGCTGATATGAATTCTCGACAACAAATAATTTTGCAAATGGTCATCGACCAGGGCCGAATGAGCGTCTCGGATTTGGCGAAAATGACCGGGGTTTCTGAAGTGACGATTCGCCAGGACCTGAATCTTCTTGAGAAGCACAGCTATTTGCGCCGTGCACATGGTTACGCCGTGCCGCTGGACAGCGACGATGTAGAAACGCGGATGTTGAATAACTATGCGCTGAAACGTCGTCTGGCAGAATTCGCAGCCTCTCTGGTGAATGACGGCGAAACGGTGTTTATCGAAAACGGCAGCAGCAACGCGTTACTGGCGCGCACCCTCGCCGAGCAGAAAAACGTCACCCTGATCACCGTCAGCGGATACATCGCCCATCTTCTGAAAGAAACGGACTGCGAAGTCATTTTGCTGGGCGGGATTTATCAAAAGAAAAGCGAAAGCATGGTTGGTCCCCTCACCCGCCAGTACGTGCGGCAGGTGCATTTCAGCAAGGCGTTTATCGGCATTGATGGCTGGCAGCCGGAAACCGGCTTTACCGGGCGCGATATGATGCGTACCGATGTGGTCAACGCCGTGCTTGAAAAGGGCGGCGAAGCCATTGTCCTGACCGACAGTTCCAAATTCGGCGCGGTGCATCCATATACACTGAGCCCGGCCAACAGTTTTAGCCGCGTGATCACCGATGACGGGATCAAACCCGACGCACTCCGCCATCTTCAAAACACCGGGCTTCAGGTTAACCTGATACCGCAATTCCCCGCCGCGTAATTATCAGGGCCTGTTCGTTATCAGGCCCGCTCTCTGAGACTATTCCCATCGTCCAATTAGGACTATTTACCTGTATCAATGTTACAAAGAATTTAAAATTACTGTAGCGATATCACAGGAAGTAACTATCACCTGCGTGATGTGAATTACCTGACGCAACCCCGTTTCACGGATCGACGCTTTATTTAGCAGAGAGCTTCTATACTTAAGGCGTGACTTCCTTCCGTGAATCAATTATTCAGGAGAAAGTATTATGACATTAAATTACAAAAAAGCGGCTGCTGCGATGCTTGCTGTTACTCTGGTTATGTCTCTGAGCGCATGTTCTAACTGGTCTAAACGCGACCGTAACACCGCAATTGGCGCGGGTGCCGGCGCAATTGGCGGTTCCGTACTGACCGATGGCAGCACCCTGGGGACATTAGGCGGTGCAGCGGTTGGCGGTATTATCGGTCACCAGATTGACTAATAATAATGTCAAGAATAATGCTTTAACGTAAAGAACGAACAGTATTTTAACGTTGGGCTATACAGCAGTTTAAATTAATGGCCACGGTGTTTTACCGTGGCCATGTTATTTTAGCCGCCAGCCAGTTTGACCTTCATCCCTTTGGCTTCCAGCAGCGATTTGATTAAATCGCGTTTGTCGCCCTGAATTTCAATAATCCCGTCTTTTACTGCACCGCCGCAGCCGCATTTCTTTTTGAGTTCTGCCGCGATTTTATTCAGGGTAGCGTCATCTTCATCAATACCCGTGATCAAACACACCCCTTTGCCTTTACGCCCGCTGGTCTGGCGCTGGATACGCACAATGCCGTCCCCTTTTGGGCGCTCGGGCTGTGTTTTCGGCTCCTCGATGCGCCCGGTCCCGGTGGAATAGACTAACCGGCTGTTATCGTCTTTCATTACGCCTCCCGCAGGCTGTCCAGAATATCGCGCAGGGTTTGCGACGGGTTGTCCGACTGCGTCACTGGACGTCCAATCACCATATAATCCACACCGGCCTGTTGCGCTAGTTGAGGCGTCATAATACGGCGCTGATCGCCTGCCGCGCTGCCTTCAGGACGGATGCCCGGCGTCACTAATTTAAACGCATTGCCCAACGCTGATTTGAAGCGCACGGCTTCCTGAGCCGAACAGACCACGCCGTCAAGGCCACATTGCTGCGTTAAACGCGCCAGGCGTTCCGCATGTTCCGCCGGTGTAAGCGTGATGCCGATATCCGCCAGATCGCTGCTTTCCATGCTGGTAAGCACCGTCACGGCAATCAGCAACGGCGCGTCCTGACCGAAGGGCACCAGCGCCTCGCGCGCAGCCTGCATCATTCGCGCCCCGCCGCTGGCATGAACGTTTACCATCCAGACGCCCAGATCCGCCGCTGCCGCCACCGCCTTCGCGGCAGTATTGGGAATATCATGAAATTTTAGATCGAGGAATACGTCGAACCCACGGCCTTGTAAATCGCGAACCAGCTGCGGTCCAAACCGGGTGAACATCTCTTTACCGACTTTCAGCCGGCAATCTTGCGGATTAATAAGATCGACGAAGGCCAGCGCTTTATCGCGGCTATCGTAATCCAGGGCAACCACAATCGGTGAATCAGTCGCAGAACGGGAAGTGGAGGCAAGTAGCGTCATGACCAGACCTTCTGATAGGGGCACCGATAAGGCGCGAAACAATAAACGGCAAGCATTCTACCTGCGGAGCCTGAAAAATTACAGGCGCTTAGCGCCCTGCCAGACGAATCCAGGTACGGCGTTACGGCCAATAACGGTGATAACCTCTAAGTATGTTGTAACTAAGATGATAGATTAAAAAATTTATTGTCCATCCAGACCACGAATCGGCTTAATGGTGGACCACGCCCGGCACGACGGGCAATGCCAGTACAGGGTAAACGCGGTAAAGCCGCATTTCTGGCAGCGGTAACGCGGTTTGGTGCGCATCTGTTCGCCGACCATATCGCGCAGCGCCAGCAGGCTCTCTTTGGCCCGGCCTTCTTCCGCTTCGTTGAGGTGATAGTCCATCAGACGATGGAATACGCGCATCGTCGGGTGCCGCTGCAATTGCCGGGTAATATAGACCTGCGCCGCATCAGAGCCTTCTTGTTGCTCCATTAACTCAGCGAGCATCAGCTCCGCCACCGCGCCGGTGTTTTCCTCAACGCAGCGTTTGAGAAACTCTGCCCATTCGTCATGCTTGCCCAACTGCTGGTAGCAGGTTTGCAGCATTTCCAGGGTTTCGCCCACCAGTTCGCGGTCCTGCTCAATCACTTTAAGCAGCGACTCCTGCGCTTTGGCATACTCCTGCTTATTGATATAAATGCGGCCCATCATGATGGAAACGCGCGCGCTGTTGCTGTCTGCCGCCGCGCCCTTTCTCAGCAGGCCCAGCGCCTTGTCCATCTCTTCGCTGGCCATCATTTGCAACGCCAGTTCGCAATAGAAATGCGCAATTTCAACCCGATGATTTTCTTTACCCAGTTTCACCAAGCGCTCGGCCACGTCGATGGCTTTTTGCCAGTCGCTGGTCGCCTGATAAATCTGTAACAGCTGGGAAAGCGCGCTGATACGGAAGTCGGTTTCATCCACCAGTTGGCCAAACATCTCTTCCGCCCGGTCATAAAGCCCGGCGGCCATATAGTCGCGGCCCAGTTGCTGTACCGCAAGCAAGCGTTGCTCATAGGTTAGCGAGGCGCTTTCCATCAGGGTCTGGTGAATACGGATAGCCCGGTCTACTTCGCCGCGTGAACGGAAAAGGTTGCCGAGGGTCAGGTGCGCTTCAACGGTGCCGGTATCTTCTTTCAGCATCTCGAGGAACAGATCCACCGCTTTATCCTGCTGATTGCTCAGCAGAAAGTTAACCCCAGCGACGTAATCTCTGGAGAGGCGGTTGGTTTCCTGATCCTTCGCCTGTTGTGCACTTCTGCGCCCCATATACCAGCCATAGGCGGCGGCAACAGGCAGCAGCAGAAATAACAGTTCCAGCATCGAATCAGCCTTTTACCGCAGGCGCGGCAGGGGCCGGCGTGGTTTCAGGCAGCGGAGAGAGCTGGTTTTCCAGACGCTTAACTTTGCGCTCGGCCCGCGCCAACTGTACGCGTACCCGCAGCCAGAAAAGCCCGCAAATTAACCAGCCAATGATAAACCCCGTCGCGAACAGCACGGCCAGCAGTGTAGAGATACGATATTCACCCTGAGCCAGCAGATAATTGAAGGTTACCTGTTGGTCGTTTTGCGCGCCCAGTGTGACGGAAATGACAAATATCGCTAATACCAGTAAGAAAATGAGTAAATATTTCACATTACTTCCCGTTATGTGGTTTGAGCGAATAAATCGTGTTCAACTCTTTCTTGTAACGCTATAAATTAACATTTCCTGGCTAATCGGGAAATGAGAATGCACCATTGCAAAAGGAATAAATGCGGATCCCCTGCACGCTTTTCAAGCCAACGCTAGTCATTTTCGCGTTCGGCGATTTCTTTCTTCTCTTCCACTGGCGGCGCAAACGGCCCACATAATTTTTGCGCAACCCATACCGCCAGCGTGACCAGCAGCCAGGAGATCAGCGTGGCGACCACCAAATCACGTGGCCAGTGCATCCCTAATAGCATGCGGCTGGCCATCACGCCGCTGGCCCAGACTAACAGCACCGCCAGCGTGATTGTGCGGCGGCGCGGCCATAAGAGCCCCACGCCCAGCAACGCCCAACTGGCGGCAAACATCGTGTGCCCCGAAGGAAACGCGAAACCGGTCTCTTTCTGCCAGTGTTTGCGCAGCCAGACCGGAATGTTTGCCTCGTTCTGCAATTGCTCTTTGACTAAATGCCCGCGGTCTTTACGCTTTAAATTGTAGAAGTCGTCCACCGGAACGTGACGCGTTTTTTCAAGCCACATGACAAATGGCCTCGGTTCCTGCACCGAATCCTTGATCCAGGATTTGACGCCCTGCCCGACCAGAATCGCGGCACCTAAGATCAGAAACAACACCACCGCAGCGCGCAGACGGTAACGCAGGCACCACAAAAACCAGCCGCAGAGTAGCACATGCGTGATGATCCCCCAGGGTTGGGTAACCGTTTCGGTGATCCAGAACATGCCCTTTAACCAGAATGAGCCGGTTGTAGGTTCCCATTGCCAGCCGGAAATCCAAACCAATAAAGGCATCACCAATAACAATCCCGCGCCAAAGGTGGTGCGCGTAGCAATCGACAGCATGACGTCTCCTTCATCGTAATGTCACACAAGGATAACCGAAAATTTAACATTCACCCATTTACTGCCAGTTTTGTGCGCTTAACAATTGCGTGACCGGGCTCACAGTAGGCGAACGGCAGTGCATTGTGGCAAAATAGCGCCAATAACAGAAAGCCAAAATAGTGGCTGGCGCGAAAGCGTCCTATAACGATCTGGAGAATCACATGCAGCTTAAACGTGTGGCGGAAGCTAAACTGCCAACCCCCTGGGGCGATTTCCTGATGGTGGGATTTGAAGAACTGGCTACCGGTCATGATCATGTCGCACTGGTGTTCGGCGATATTACCGGCGAGTCGCCGGTACTGGCACGCGTGCATTCCGAATGTTTAACCGGCGATGCGCTGTTCAGCCTGCGCTGCGATTGCGGTTTCCAGCTCGAGGCGGCGCTGTCCCACATTGCCGAAGAAGGCCGTGGTATCCTGATGTACCATCGTCAGGAAGGCCGTAATATTGGCCTGCTGAATAAAATCCGCGCTTATGCGTTGCAGGATCAGGGTTACGATACCGTTGAAGCCAACCACCAGCTCGGCTTTGCCGCTGACGAACGTGATTTCACGCTGTGCGCCGATATGTTCAAGCTGCTGGGCGTGAATGAAGTACGCTTGCTGACTAATAATCCGCGTAAGGTGGAAATTCTTAGCGAGGCGGGGATCAATATTGTTGAACGCGTACCGCTTATTGTGGGCCGTAATCCAAACAACGAACACTATCTGGATACCAAAGCCGCGAAAATGGGCCATCTGTTGTCCCGCGACTAAATATCTTCAGAAAAAGGCCTGCATTCGCAGGCCTTTGCTTTTAGGTGAGCATGTTGCGTATCACAAAATGCAGGATGCCGTCATTCTGGTAATAAGTCAGCTCATTGCCGGTATCGATGCGGCAGCGGCAGTTCACCACCGCTGTTGTCCCATCGGTACGGGTAAGCGTGACCGGAACCGTCGCGCCCGGCGTCAGTGATTGCAGCCCGCTAATGTCAATGTGCTCTTCCCCGGTCAGATTCAGCGTCTTACGCGTCACCCCCTGTGGGAATTCCAGCGGCAGGATGCCCATACCGATCAGGTTCGAGCGGTGGATACGTTCAAAAGACTCCGCAATCACCACCCGAACGCCCAGCAGGCGCGGGCCTTTTGCCGCCCAGTCGCGGCTGGAGCCGGAACCGTACTCTTTACCGGCAATGACCGCCAGCGGCACGGATTTGGCCTGATAGGCCATCGCCGCGTCGTAAATCGACATGACTTCATCACCCGGCAGCAGGCGCGTCATCCCGCCTTCCACACCCGGCACCATTTCGTTACGGATACGGATATTGGCAAAAGTACCGCGCATCATCACTTCATGGTTACCACGGCGCGAACCGTAGGAGTTGAAATCGCCCCGCTCCACGCCGTGGCTTTGCAGATAGCGCCCCGCCGGGCTATCGGCTTTGATGCTACCCGCCGGAGAGATATGGTCAGTGGTGACCGAGTCGCCCAGCATCGCCAGAATGCGCGCCTGGTGGACATCCTCGACCGGCTTCGGCTCCGCCAGCATGTCGTCAAAGAACGGCGACAGGCGAATATAGGTCGAATCATTCTGCCAGCCATAGGTGTCGGAGCGTTCAACTTCAATGGATTTCCACTCGTCGGTGCCTTCGAACACTTCGGCATATTCTTTACGGAACATATCGGTAGAAACCTGTTCCACCGCCCTGGCGATCTCCTGGGATGACGGCCAGATATCTTTCAGATACACCGGGTCGCCTTTTTTATCATGGCCCAGCGGATCGGTCGCCAGGTTAACGTTCATATTCCCCGCCAGCGCATACGCCACGACCAGCGGCGGCGACGCCAGCCAGTTGGTTTTTACCAGGGGATGGATACGGCCTTCAAAGTTACGGTTGCCGGAGAGCACTGCACCCACGGTCAAATCGCCTTTTTTGATCGCCTGCTCAATAGGGTCCGGCAGCGGCCCGGAGTTACCGATACAGGTGGTGCACCCGTAACCTACCAGGTTAAAGCCTAGCTCGTCGAGGTAAGGCGTAAGCTTCGCCTGGGCCAGATAATCGGAAACCACTTTTGACCCTGGCGCCAGCGATGCTTTCACCCACGGTTGGCGCTTCAGCCCTAAGGTGACTGCTTTTTTCGCCAGCAGGCCAGCGGCCATCAACACGCTGGGGTTTGAGGTGTTGGTACAGGAGGTGATCGCGGAAATCACCACTGCGCCGTCAGGCAACTGATACTGCTGCCCGTTCATCACATAATCCACCGGGGCGCGATCTTTCTGGCTGTGGTTCACTTCCAACTCATTGCTGGCAGCAAATGCGGCAGGTACATCTTTAAGGGTCACGCGATCTTGTGGGCGTTTAGGCCCGGCGAGGCTCGCCTGCACTTCTGCCATATCCAGTGCTAGCGTACTGGTAAACACCGGCTCATCGCCGGTATTGCGCCACATCCCCTGGGCTTTGGCATACGCTTCAACCAGCGCCACCTGCTCTTCGCTGCGCCCGCTGAGCCGCATATAGTCCAGCGTGACGCCGTCAATCGGGAAAAACCCGCAGGTCGCGCCGTATTCCGGGGCCATGTTGGCGATGGTCGCGCGGTCCGCCAGCGGCAAATCGTCCAGCCCGTCGCCATAGAATTCCACGAATTTACCCACTACGCCGTGTTTACGCAGCATTTGGGTAACGGTCAGCACCAGGTCGGTGGCGGTAATGCCTTCCTGTAACTTACCGGTAAGCTTAAAGCCCACCACGTCCGGGATCAGCATCGACACGGGCTGGCCAAGCATGGCCGCTTCCGCTTCGATCCCGCCTACACCCCAGCCCAATACGCCGAGGCCGTTAATCATGGTGGTGTGGGAGTCCGTGCCGACCAGGGTGTCCGGGTAGGCCACCATTTCACCGTCCTGCAATTCGCTCCAGACCGCTTTGCCGAGATACTCCAGGTTCACCTGGTGGCAAATACCGGTGCCCGGCGGCACCACGCTGAACCGGCTGAATGCCTGCTGGCCCCAGCGCAGAAACACATAGCGCTCGTGGTTGCGCTCCATTTCCAGACGCACGTTTTCTTCAAATGCGTCGTCATTGCCGAAATGGTCCACCGTGACCGAGTGGTCGATCACCAGGTCAACCGGCGAGAGCGGATTCACCTTCGAGACATCACCACCCAGGCGTTTCACCGCTTCACGCATCGCGGCGAGATCTACCACGGCGGGCACCCCGGTAAAGTCCTGCATCAGCACGCGCGCCGGGCGGTAGGCAATTTCCCGGTCAGCATGGGCGTTTTTCAGCCAACCGGCCAGCGCCGCGATATCCTCACCGGTAACGGAACCTCCGTCCTGCCAGCGCAGCAGGTTTTCCAGCAGCACTTTTAGCGACTTGGGCAATCGCGAAATATCCCCAAGTTCCCTGGAAGCCAGCGGCAGACTGTAATAGTGGTAAGTTTTATCGAGTGCCTGCAACGTATCCTTACTGGCTTCGCGTAGTGTCGACGACATATGCTCCTCCTTAATAGCTGAGATGCGATACCCTGACGATAATCAGGGTTTGTATTAAAGATAACACAAACATGTCGTAACGTTTTGATAACAACCCAAATTGATAAATCACCGCTGGCGGGGCCGGAACATTGTTCAGGAAAATGTCCGTGGAATCGGGACGTTGTCTGCCGAGTGGAATGTCTGCTTTCAGGAAGCGAATAAGGATGGCGACAAGAAATAAGGACATTCTTAATTACCTCATTAATATTCGCGTCGCGAATTAATTCTATTTATCTCGATATTTTCACGAATGATTCAATTATGTCAAAACAGAGCTAAACGCTAAAAAAAGACCATTATCAAAACCATCATCTATAATATTGTCATATTATAATTTAAAAACCCAAAAACAAACAAATTAGCGCAAAGGTAATATGATGATAAAATTTTGTGCACTTCATCATAAACGCAAAAATATCATCAAAATAGTTATTGATAATTCGCTTCGCGAAAAATAAGGTGAACGCACCCTTAACCCGTACGGAAATTAACCTCTCACATTAAACGCCGAATATGGCGAATCACTCACACTCGCTCTCTTATTATTTTAAAAGGAATTATTATGCATTCGTTTAATAACAAACGGCATGCCTTCGGCTGGGCATTACTAAGCCTGAGCGCAGGCGCGTCGGGGCTATTTACCCCCCAGGCCAGTGCCGCAGGATTTGTTGAAGATTCGACGCTAACGGGCGGCGTTTATTACTGGCAACGGGAACGCGATCGCAAAGACGTTGCGGAAGATAAATATAAAACCAACCTTTCCCATTCTACCTGGAACGCGAATCTTGATTTCCAGTCAGGCTATATTAACGATATTTTGGGTCTGGATATCGCGGCCTTTACCGCCGTTGAAATGGCGGAAGCAAGTGACAGCGGCCATCCTAACGAAATTGCCTTCTCTTCCAGCAATAAGGCCTATGACGAAGACTGGTCTGGCGATAAAAGCGGTATTAGCCTGTATAAGGCTGCGGCGAAACTGAAACTGGGGCCGGTATGGGCGCGCGCCGGTTATATTCAACCCACCGGCCAGACGCTGCTGGCGCCACACTGGAGTTTTATGCCTGGCACCTACCAGGGCGCTGAAGCAGGCGCGAATATTGATTACGGTGATTCGGGCGCATTCAGTTTTTCTTACATGTGGACCAATGAATATAAATCACCCTGGCACCTTGAGATGGATGATTTTTATCAGAACGATAAAACCACCCATGTGGATTATCTCCATTCTGTCGGCGCGAAATATGATTTTAAAAATAACCTGATACTCGAAGCCGCATTTGGTCAGGCTCAGGGATATATCGACCAGTATTTTGCCAAAGCCAGCTATAAATGGCCGATAAGCGGGAACCCATTGACCACCAGTTATCAGTTCTACGGCACGCGCGATAAGGTGGACAACGGCGGCATCAATGATATTTATGACGGCACCGCCTGGCTTCAGGCATTAACCTTCGGCTATAAGCTCGGTCAGGTGGATTTGCGCCTTGAGGGCACATGGGTCAGGGCGGACGGTCAGCAGGGTTATTTTCTGCAACGTATGACCCCTACTTACGCGTCCTCCAATGGTCGTCTGGATATCTGGTGGGATAACCGCTCAGATTTTAATGCCAACGGCGAAAAGGCGGTGTATTTCGGCGCAATGTACGATCTGGGCAACTGGGATTTAGCCGGTTTCGCCGTTGGCGGCTCTTACGTTTACGCATGGGATGCGAAACCCAGCTCAGCGCCCACCCGCGATGGGTACTACGATGCCGGTAATCGCCTGAAGGAATCCGCATACAGTCTGGATGCCAGCTACACGCTGCAACAAGGCCGCGCTAAAGGCACTCTGTTTAAGCTTCATTTCACGCAGTATGACAACCACTCCGACATTCCCAGCTACGGCGGTGGATATGGAAATATTTTCCAGGATGAGCGCGACGTGAAATTCATGGTCATCGCCCCGTTCACGATTTTCTGAACGGTCGGAATACCTCAGCGTTAAATATCGATCGTTACGATCGGGAAAATCAGCGAGACATCATAAGGATTTTGACATGAATAAATTATCTTTGAGTCTTTTAGCCGCGTCTGTTCTGGCGCTGCTTAATAGCCCTTCAGCCGCCGCCAGCCAGCAAACGGTGGATCAAATCAGTCAGTTCACGTTGAACTACACGGTCAACGATAATCATGCCGCCCTGCACGGCACCGACTGCGCGAAATTAGGCGCAGACTGGGCGTCCTGCACCAAAGCGACGATTACGCTGGCCAATAACGGCGACGCGGTAACGGACAAATCATGGACCATCTATTTTCACAGTATTCGCCGCATTCTTCAGGTTGAAAACGACCAGTTCAAGGTCAGCCATATCATGGGCGATCTGCATAAGCTGGAGCCCACCGATAAATTTACCGGCTTCCCGGCGGGACAGCGTGTGGAAATTCCGATTATCAATGAATACTGGCAGCTTTTTATCACCGATATTTTGCCGCGCTGGTATGTGACCGCAGACCATGCGGTGCCCAGGATTATTGCCAACACCGATACCGAAGAACTGACCCAGTTCGTTACGCCGTTAGGCGAACAATGGAAGCGCACCCCGGATGATAAAAATATCCTGATGACTGCGCAGACGCGTTTCGATAAAAACAGCGATCTGCATTTACTCGATAGCCGGACGCTGCGTGGGCAGATTATCCCTACACCACTTGAAACCCATATTTATAAGCAGGACGTTGATTTAAGCCGGGGCGTTACATTGCAGTTGGCGGCGCTGGCGGCCCCTGCCCGGCAGGCCATTGAGTCTCGCTTTGCGCTGCTTAGCGTAAAAACCGATGGTGACTACCCGATCCGCGGGGAAATCGCTCCCCGGGCATTTGGCGGGAAAGAGGCGGTAAGCGGCGCGTATCACCTTAATGTGGGCCAGAAAGAAGCCGTGGTGACGGGTTATGACCAGGCCGGACTGTTTTACGGGCTACAGTCAATGCTGTCGATGATGCCGGGAGAAGGCGCGCCTGTCATCGCCACGCTGGATGCCAAGGACGCTCCGCGCTTTGCTTACCGCGGTATTCATCTGGATGTAGGCCGTAATTTTCACTCCAAAGCAGCGGTGTTGCGCCTGCTGGAACAAATGGCCGCCTATAAACTCAATAAATTCCATTTTCATCTTAGCGATGATGAAGGATGGCGTCTGGAAATACCCGGTCTGCCGGAACTGACCGATGTGGGTGCCAAACGCTGCCATGACCTGAACGAAAAAACCTGCCTGCTGCCACAGCTCGGCTCCGGGCCAGACAGCGACAATAATGGCAGCGGCTATTTCACGCGCGAGGATTACATCGCGATCCTGAAATATGCCGGGGCCCGGCAAATCGAGGTGATCCCGGAAATCGATATGCCCGCACATGCCCGTGCGGCAATTATCGCTATGGAAGCGCGCTATGAACGGTTGAACCAGCAAGGTAAAACACAGGAAGCGGAGCAGTACCGGTTGCTGGAGCCTGGCGACATCTCGAATACCACCGGTGTTCAGTACTATAACCGTACCGGTTATCTTAATCCGTGCCTGCCCGCATCAAGCCGTTTTGTGGATAAGGTCATCGGCGAAATCCAACAGATGCACAAAGAAGCGGGTATCCCACTCAATACCTGGCATTTCGGCGGCGACGAAGCGAAGAATATTTATCTGGGTACCGGCTATACCGATCGGGCGAAGCCTGAAGACGGAAAAGGCGTGATTGACCAAAGCCAGCAGGATAAACCCTGGGCGAGATCCCCCGCCTGCCAGCGGATGGTCAAAGAAGGCAGCGTTGCCGATGTCGAGCATCTCTCCAGCTATTTTGGCATTGAAGTCAGTAAGCTGGTTAAAGCGCACGGCATCACAGCGATGCAGGCGTGGCAGGATGGCCTGAAAGATGCCAAAGACGCCAGCACGTTCGGGACCGACCACGTTAACGTCAACTTCTGGGATACGCTCTACTGGGGTGGTTTTGATACCGCAAACGACTGGGCCAATAAAGGATTCCGTGTAGTGGTATCTAATCCAGACTATCTCTATCTGGACTTCCCCAATGAAGTTAACCCGGAAGAAAGCGGTTATTACTGGGGGACGCGCTTTAGCGACGAGCGCAAAATCTTCAGCTTCGCACCAGATAACCTGCCTCAGAATGCAGAAACCTCCGTCGATCGCGACGGCAACGCCTTTACCGCCAAATCTGATAAGGCCTGGCCCGGCGCTTACGGCCTGTCTGCGCAACTGTGGAGCGAAGTGGTGCGCACCGATAAACAGATGGAGTACATGATTTATCCGCGAATGATTTCCGTGGCGGAGCGTGCCTGGCATCGGGCTGGCTGGGAACAGGATTATCAGGCCGGACGCGAATACAAAGGTGGCGAAACCCATTTTATCGATGTGACAGCGATGAACAGAGAATGGGAGCGATTCGCCAATCTTGTGGGGCAACGTGAACTGACGAAGCTGGAAAAAGCAGGTATTCAGTACCGCCTCCCGGTGCCAGGCGCACGGGTGCTAAACGGCAAACTGCTGGTAAACAGCGCGCTTCCCGGTACGCCGGTTGAGTATTCGCTGGATAACGGGCAGAGCTGGCAGCGTTATAACGATAAATCCCACCCGGAGGTGACGGGAAATATCCGCGTGCGTTCAGTGAGTATTGACGGGCAGCGGGTCAGTCGCCAGGCGGTAGTAAAAGAATAATTACGTTATTATCAAAAAGAAAAAACCCTCTGAAAACTTCAGAGGGTTTTGCGAAAACAGGCAATATTACTCGTATCTGTTATTCGTTATTTGTCTCGTCATCTTGCGAAAACAAATCGATAAACGCTTTTTGCTGTTTGGTCAGAGTCCATGACGTCGGGATTGTCGGTTTTTGTTCCTGTTGCGTCTCGCCATCGCGATCCGTCTCAGCGCCCGTCGTCTTGTTCTCTTCCGAAACCATACTAGCCCCAGATGTACCAGGCAAGCCCGCCAACCACAACCCAAAACAGGGCGGACAGTGCGAACGCCGCGAGCCAGGCTCTACGTTTCAGGTTCGCACCACATTGTGGCTGATGGCTTTCTGAAGGCATCGGGGTCCTCATATAATCGACATTGCTTATCATGTTTCACCAAACAATAGTCAGAATTAATCAATTGATGAGACAAATCCTAATTAAAAAGTATCAAAAAAGCCAGCAGATTTATGTGAGATCACCATCTAAATAATCAATCTTTTGACATCAAATAAATAATCGAAACCCGGGATTTGCCGGGATGGAAATTATTTTCTATTTTTGTCGTCCCACAGAGACAGAAAGCCCATGTTTAACACGTGGGCTTTTAACGGGAAATCTTACCGTTTAATCGGCAGCAGATAATATATTCTTTATTAAAGAGCCGCTTATTTAGCAGGCAATTTAATGTCTTTGAACATTTCTTCAATATCCTCATTAGAACGCAGCGACACGGCGGTATCCACCACATCGCGGGTTAAATGCGGAGCGAAACGCTGAATGAAGTCGTACATATAGCTTCTTAAAAACGTGCTGCGGCGAAAACCGATTTTCGTGGTGCTGTGACTAAAAATTTCGTGGGCGTCCAGACGCACCAGATCCGGATCTGCAATCGGGTCCACCGCCATGCTGGCGATAACCCCTACCCCTAAGCCGAGGCGTACGTAGGTTTTAATGACATCCGCATCGGTAGCGGTAAACACGATACGCGGAGTCAGCCCGGCGCGGTTAAAGGCAGTATCCAGTTCCGAGCGCCCGGTAAAGCCGAAGGTGTAAGTCACCAGGGGGTATTGCGCCAGTTCCTCAATAGTGACCGACTCTTTAGACGCCAGCGGATGATCCGGCGTGACGACAATCGAACGGTTCCAGTGGTAGCACGGCAGCATCACTAAATCGTCATACAGGTGCAACGCTTCGGTGGCGATGGCAAAGTCCGCGTTGCCCTTTGAGACCGCTTCAGCAATTTGCGTTGGCGAGCCCTGGTGCATATGCAAGGATACGCGCGGATAACGCTCAATAAAGCCTTTAATCACGCCAGGCAGCGCGTAACGCGCCTGAGTATGGGTGGTGGCGACATACAGCGAGCCTTTATCTGGCCAGGTATGCTCTCCCGCGACCGATTTGATGGCGTCCACTTTCGACAGCACTTCCCGGGCAATGCGGATGATTTCCTGCCCGGCTGGCGTCACCTGGGTTAAATGCTTGCCGCTACGGGCAAAAATTTGAATTCCTAACTCGTCTTCCAGCATGCGGACTTGTTTACTGATACCGGGCTGGGACGTATACAGCCCTTCTGCTGTCGACGAGACATTAAGGTTGTGATTGACCACCTCAACGATATAACGAAGCTGTTGTAGTTTCATGGCAGACCATCCGCGCTGACTGCGCTTTCTGACGAGATTAAGACCGAATCAGTCTAAAAAAGAGGTTAACTATAACCACTATATCATTTATATCTTCTGTGTATAGATGGTGAAAATAAATAATAACGCCGTAATAAACAAAAAGGGCCGGATTTCTCCAGCCCTTTTTTATTTCTATTTACAGCAAGTTACTTACTGCCTTCCACCCACTTGCCGTCGACGTAAAACGCAGACCAACCGGTGGCTTTACCCGCTTTCTCTGAAGAAACGTACTGCTGTTTGGTTTTACGGCTGAATTTAACCACCGCCGGATTACCTTCCGGATCTTTCTGCGGGGCATCTGCCAGATAACGCAGTTTTTCCGGCAGACGATCGCGGAAGCGGTACAGTTCTTCCACTAACGGCGCACGGGTTTCTCGCGATTTCGGGAATGTATTCGCTGCCAGGAACACGCCCGCCGCGCCGTCACGCAGCACGAAGTACGCGTCGGATTTCTCGCACGGCAGCTCCGGTAACGGAACCGGATCTTCCTTCGGTGGCGCAACGTCGCCGTTACGTAAAATCTTACGGGTGTTTTTGCACTCGTCGTTAGTACAGGCCATGTACTTACCGAAACGGCCCATACGCAGATGCATCTCCGAACCGCACTTCTCGCACTCGACGATCGGGCCGTCATAGCCCTTGATGCGGAACTCACCCTCTTCGATTTCATAGCCATCGCAGGTCGGGTTATTGCCGCAAACGTGGATTTTGCGCTTCGGATCGATCAGGTAGCTGTCCATCGCGGTGCCGCATTTCTGGCAACGGCGCCTGGCGCGCAAGGCGTTGGTTTCGGCATCATCGCCTTCCAGCACGTTGAGCACTTCGTTTTCTGGCACCAGGTTGATGGTGGTTTTGCAGCGCTCTTTTGGCGACAGCGCATAGCCGGAACAACCCAGGAACACTCCGGTGCTGGCGGTGCGAATGCCCATTTTGCGACCGCAGGTCGGGCAGTCGATGCTGGTCAACACCATCTGGTTCGGACGCATCCCACCCTCTTCCGGGTCTTTCTCCGCCGTAGCTAACTGACGGGTAAAATCACCGAAAAAGTTATCAAGCACCGCTTTCCATTCAGCCTGATGGTTTGCCACCTGGTCGAGGCTGCTTTCCATCTGGGCAGTGAAGTCGTAATTCATCAGCTCGCGGAAGTTTTCTTCCAGGCGGTCGGTGACGATCTCACCCATTTTCTCCGCGTAGAAACGGCGGTTTTCAACCCGCACATAGCCGCGATCCTGAATAGTAGAGATGATCGATGCATAGGTAGACGGACGGCCAATACCGCGTTTTTCCAGTTCTTTGACCAGGGACGCTTCGCTAAAGCGTGCAGGCGGCTTGGTGAAGTGCTGCGCCGGCGTCAGTTCGACCAGGGACAGTACGTCACCAGGCTCAACGGCAGGCAGCGTACGGTCTTCGTCGCCTTTACGCAACGCAGGCATCACTTTGGTCCAGCCATCAAAGCGCAGGGTACGGCCACGCGCTTTCAGGCGGAAATCGCCTGCTTTAACGGTCAATGTGGTGGAGTCGTATTGCGCCGGGGTCATCTGACAGGCCACGAACTGACGCCAGATCAGTTGGTACAGTTTCTGCGCATCGCTTTCCATATCTTTCAGCACGTCCGCGACCACGCTTACATCCGAAGGACGAATGGCTTCGTGCGCTTCCTGGGAGTTGTCTTTGCTGGCGTACTGGTTAGCCGACTCCGGCAGGTATTTTTTGCCGAATTCGTCTTTAATGTAGTCGCGCACCATGCTCACCGCGTCCTGGCTCAGGTTGGTGGAGTCGGTACGCATATAGGTGATGTAACCCGCTTCGTAGAGACGCTGGGCCATCATCATGGTTTTCTTCACGCCAAAGCCGAGGCGCGTGCTGGCTGCCTGTTGCAGCGTCGAGGTGATAAACGGCGCGCCAGGCTTGCTGCTGGTGGGTTTATCTTCACGATCCAGCAGGGTGTAACGCGCTTTTTCAAGCAGGCTTACCGCCGCCATAGTTTGATCGCGGTTAACCGGACGGAACGGTTTGTCGTTCTGGTGGGTCACTTCAACCTGTAGCGCGTCGCCTTTCGGGGTGGTCAGCGCGGCATCGATTTCCCAGTATTCTTCCGGCACGAAGGCTTTGATTTCACGCTCGCGCTCAACAACCAGACGAACTGCAACGGACTGCACGCGTCCGGCAGACAGGCCACGGGCGATTTTCTTCCACAACAGCGGAGAAACCATGTAGCCCACGACGCGGTCCATAAAGCGGCGCGCCTGCTGAGCGTTAACCCGGTCGATATTCAGTTCGCCCGGCTTCTCAAACGCCTGGCGAATCGCATTCTTGGTAATTTCGTTGAACACCACGCGGCTATAGCGGGTGTCGTCGCCGCCGATCACTTCCCGCAGGTGCCATGCAATGGCTTCCCCTTCGCGGTCAAGGTCGGTTGCGAGATAGATGTGGTCAGCTTTTTCAGCCAACGATTTCAGTTCAGAGACAACTTTCTCTTTGCCCGGCAGCACTTCGTACTGTGCTTCCCAGTCATGCCACGGATCGACGCCCATGCGATTGACTAACGCACCGCGTTCATCCTTTTTGACTTTTTTGCCGGTTTTGGCCGTTTTGGTGGAGGCAGAGTCAGCGCTCTTTTTTTGGGTTGATCCGCTGGTCGGCAAATCACGGATATGACCGACGCTGGATTTCACCACGTAGTCATTGCCGAGATACTTGTTAATCGTTTTGGCTTTTGCCGGGGACTCAACGATAACGAGAGCTTTACCCATATTCACCTTTACCTGGTTGATTCTTCCAAATGACGTCGCACGATAATTCACTTTATCGGGCCATACGCCAGGAGATATTGCGATAGCCGTAAAGGAATTCAACCCTGCTTCTTTGACCAATGCGACGGAACGCACTTTCAGGTGCCTGAGACAGCAGGTTTTTCGCGCCATGACGACACAGCACGACGAAAGTCTGGTCGAATGTCAAGCAATTCTGTTGCCAGATTTGCGAAAGCGTCACACTCTACCTGATAAAATTCGTTACGCAACTTTATTAGCATGCCTTGCTCGTGAGCGCCAACTTGTCGGTGAGGATAAATCCACACTCTCTTTCTGGGAAAATTTGCACCTTATGTCAGGCCCGGCGTACACTACGCGCAGTTTTGAAGGAGTAGACTATGCAACAGACGATTCAACCGATAGACAAAAAAACACTGCTTGAAAAAGCAAATGCATTAATTGTCGAACATGAAGATTATATCGCGGGCATCGTAGCCACTGACGTTGAGCAGAAAAGCGGGGTGCTGGTTTTTAGAGGCGAATACTTCCTGGACGAACAAGGTTTGCCGACGCCGAAGAGCACGGCGGTATTTAACATGTTTAAATACCTCGCCCACGAACTGTCTGAAAAATATCGTTTGCAGGATTAAAAAAGAGGCCGTATGGCCTCTTTCACGTTGCGCGGTTACAGCAGCGGTTTCTCACCGCGCTGCCACCAGCGTAGCAGCAAGCGATCGGCGCTTTCCGCCGCGCTGCCGGTAAAACGGTCCATCATTTTTTTACGCCGCAGATAGCGCACACCGACCACGTCCCGCTGTTTCATCTTTTCCAGAATCAGATCGTCGCTGGTGCTGATGGCGTCGACCAACCCTTTCTCTTTCGCCTGAACGCCATACCAGTGTTCGCCGGTCGCCACCTCATCAATATTCAGGCTCGGGCGCATCTCTTTAACAAAGCTTTTGAACAGCAGATGCGTATCGTTGAGATCTTCGCGGAATTTCTCGCGCCCTTCTTCGGTGTTCTCGCCAAACAGCGTCAGGGTACGTTTATATTGCCCGGCGGTATGCAATTCCACATCAATATCATTGCGTTTAAGCAGACGGTTAAAGTTGGGGATCTGCGCCACTACGCCAATCGAGCCGACGATGGCAAACGGTGCCGCCACGATATGGCTGGCCACGCAGGCCATCATATAACCGCCGCTGGCCGCAACTTTGTCCACGGCGACCGTTAACGGGATACTGTGCTCGCGCAGCCGCTGGAGCTGCGAGGCCGCCAGACCGTAGCCGTGAACCACGCCGCCGGGGCTTTCAAGACGCACCAGCACTTCATCCTGCGGCGTCGCCACCGCCAGCACCGCCGTCACCTCTTCACGGAGTGACGTCACTTCATGGGCATCCATACTGCCTTTAAAGTCGAGCACGTACAATTTGGCACGGCCATCCGCGGTCGGTTTACCCTGCTTCGCCAGCGCTTTCGCCGCTTTGGCTTCCTGCTTGTGCTGTTTCTTCTGCGCTTTATGCCACAGTTTTTGCTGATGGGGATCGAGCAGCGACACCGCCATCTCTTCCTGCATTTCCTTATATTGTTCGCTCAAACGGGTCACGCGTAATTCCCCGCGCTGCTGTTTCCTGCGTTGGGCAACATTGACGATAATGGCTGCAACAATCGCAATAGCGATCACAACCGTGGCGATTTTGGCTAAAAACAACCCATATTCAGAAAGTAGATCCACAACATCCGCCTTGATATTACGTCCAAAAGTTAGCTTGAGTTTACCGACTCAAGCCCGATCAGTCTCGTATGACATGTTTATCATGGAATCTATCCCGTAAATTTCATCGACGGTGAATTATTTCAAAATGTTAACCTTCGGCTACCGGGGCGGATGGCTGATTGAAATAGCGGGCGGATTCAGGCATAACACGTTAAATCTCTGTGAAAAGACCCTGTTTCGCACGCTAACTGCCCGCTCAGGAGTGATTTGTGCACTATCAACCCCAACGCGATTTGCTGCAAAATCGCATCATTCTGGTCACCGGTGCCAGCGATGGTATTGGCCGAGAAGCGGCGATGACCTATGCGCAATACGGTGCCGAGGTGGTCCTGCTGGGCCGCAACGAGCAAAAACTGCGCGATGTCGCGCACGCTATTCATCAGCAAGGCTATGCGCAGCCGCGCTGGTTCATTCTCGACTTCTCCAGCGCCACGCCGCAGCAGTGCCAGGAGCTGGCAAGCCAAATCGCCGCCCAGGTTCCCCGGCTCGACGGGGTGTTGCATAACGCGGGCGCGCTCGGCGAAGTGCGGCCAATGATCGAACAAACCCCGGAAAGCTGGCTGGATGTCATGCAGGTGAACGTAAATGCCACCTTCTTTCTGACCCAGGCGCTGATCCCGCTGCTGCTGAAGTCTGATTCGGGCTCGCTGGTATTTACTTCCTCAAGCGTTGGCCGTCAGGGCCGCGCGGGTTGGGGAGCCTACGCCGTGTCGAAATTCGCCACCGAAGGCATGATGCAGGTGCTGGCGGAAGAGTATGTCCACCGCAATCTGCGGGTAAATTGCATCAACCCCGGCGGTACCCGCACCGCGATGCGTGCCAATGCGTTTCCGTCGGAAGATCCGAATAAACTCAAGACCCCACGCGATTTGATGCCGCTCTATCTGTGGCTGATGGGCGACGACAGCCGTCGCAAAACCGGCATGACCTTTGATGCCCAACCCAACCGAAAACCAGGAATTTCTGAATGAGTGACGATCGTTACCAGCAACGCCAGCAGCGAGTAAAAGAGAAAGTGGATGCCCGCATTGCCAATGCCCAGGAAGAGCGTGGCATACTGATGGTGTTTACCGGCAACGGCAAAGGCAAAACCACCGCCGCTTTCGGCACCGTGACCCGCGCGGTGGGCCACGGTAAAAAAGCCGGTGTGGTGCAATTTATCAAAGGGACCTGGCCTAACGGCGAACGGAATTTACTGGAGCCACACGGCGTCGAGTTCCAGACCATGGCCACCGGCTTTACCTGGGAAACCCAAAACCGCGAATCCGATACCGCCGCCTGCCTCTCTGCATGGCAGCACGCCGAGCGTATGCTGCGCGACGCGTCACTGGATCTGGTGGTGCTGGATGAGCTGACCTATATGGTGGCCTATGACTATCTGCCGCTGGAGGTGGTGCTGGAAGCGTTAAATAATCGCCCTGAACAGCAAACGGTGATTATTACCGGGCGTGGCTGCCATCGCGATATTCTTGAAATTGCCGACACGGTGAGCGAATTGCGTCCGGTAAAACACGCATTCGACGCGGGCGTGAAAGCCCAGATGGGCATCGATTACTGATCTGTGCGCAAAAAAATGGTCGCCTTAAGCGACCATCTCTGTTTATGAGCAAAGGCGATTATCTTTCGCGGGTTTTCTTCACTGCCGGGCCGCTGCTGCGGCGCGCAGTAGTCTGGCCGTGACGTTTTACCGCACGGCGGATCTGGTTCGCCTTCATACGACGACGATCTTTTTCTACCGCCACTTTGCTGCTGGTTTCAACAGGCAGGCCTACCAGCTCGCGCAGGTAGTTGGTTTGCGCTAAGTCCAGCTCGGTATAACCACCGCGCGGCAGGCCTTTCGGCAGCGGGATGTCACCGTAGCGCACGCGGATCAAACGGCTAACCTGTACGCCTACCGCTTCCCACAGACGACGCACCTCACGGTTGCGCCCTTCTGTCAGGGTGACGTTGTACCACTGGTTAATGCCTTCACCGCCGGTGAATTTAATGGTTTTGAACGCCGCTGGACCATCTTCGAGCTGAACGCCGCGCGCCAGATCGTTAACTTTGCTGTCTTCAACCTGACCAAACACGCGTACCGCGTATTCGCGTTCCACTTCACGGCTCGGGTGCATCAGACGGTTAGCCAGTTCACCATCGGTGGTGAACAACAGCAGACCGCAGGTATTCACGTCCAGACGCCCTACCGCAATCCAGCGCGCGCCGCGCAGCTTCGGCAGACGGTCAAACACCGTCGGGCGGCCTTCCGGATCGTTACGGGTGCACAGCTCGCCTTCCGGTTTGTAATAGGCCAGCACACGGCAAATCTGCTCGGCGGATTCTTTAATTGAAATCAGATGGCCATCAATACGAATTTTTAGCGCGCTGTTAACTTCAACGCGATCGCCCAGGGTGGCAATTTTGCCATCAACGCTGACGCGACCAGCAGAGATCATGGTTTCGAGTTCGCGGCGCGAACCGTGACCGGCGCGGGCCAATACTTTTTGTAGCTTCTCGCTCATAGAGCTTCCTTAAGATGTCGCCTTCCCAGGCGTCGAATGGGGAAGGCGGCAGTGACCCGCCGCCTTTAAGGCCGCGTAGTATAGCGGCTCAGGGCATTACAGGAAAGGCTTAACGTCGCCCACGCCTTCACGCACCACCACCGGCGAATCGTCGGTTAAATCAATCACCGTGGTGGGCTGCTGGCCGAGGTAGCCGCCGTGAATAATCAAATCGACCACTTTTTCCAGGCGGTTTTTGATCTCTTCCGGGTCGGATTCGGTAAATTCGCTGCCCGGCAGCATCAGCGAGGTGGACAGCATCGGCTCGTTCAGCGTTTCCAGCAGGGCCAGCGCGATCGGGTTTGACGGCACGCGCAGACCAATAGTCTTACGCTTTTCCTGTAACAACCGACGCGGCACGTCTTTGGTGCCCTTCAGGATGAAGGTGTAATTGCCCGGCGTATTATTTTTAATCAGGCGAAACGCCACGTTATCCACAAACGCATAGGTCGACAGCTCCGACAGGTCGCGGCACATCAGCGTGAAGTTGTGGCCGTTCGGCAACTGACGAATACGGCAAATGCGCTCCATCGCGCCCTTCTCTTCCAGTTTACAGCCCAGCGCGTAGCCGGAATCGGTGGGGTAAACGATCACCCCGCCTTTACGCACAATGTCCACGGCCTGGTTGATCAGCCGCGGCTGCGGGTTATCCGGATGAATATAAAAAAACTGACTCATACTGCCCTCTCTTTACTCGATTCTGGCGCGTCCCAGCGCTGCCAGACAGGCTGAAGGCCTTCGGGAAGCCAGAGTTTGCGGCCCAGCTCGATCCACGGGCAAGGCTGATGAAAATCCGATCCCTGTGATGCCAACAGTCCGAATTGGGTTGCATACGCGGCAAGTTTCGCGCGCTCGTCGGGCGCTTGCTGGCACTGCGCCACTTCCATCGCGTCGCCGCCCTGTTCGGCAAAATGTCCCAGCAAACGCTTAAGCCACTTCGCCGACAGCCGATAACGCCCCGGATGGGCAACCACCGCCAGACCGCCAGAATGGTGAATCACATCAATAGCTTGTTTTATTGTACACCACTGCGGCGGCACATAACCGGTTTTCCCACGGGCTAAATAGTGTTTAAACACGTCAGCCATCGAATTGGCGCGCCCGTCCTCTATTAAAAATTTGGCAAAATGGCCGCGCGTGACCGTTCCGCCGTCCGCCAGGCGCAGCGCGCCTTCCCAGGCACCGGGAATACGCGCTTTCTCCAGCCGTTCGGCGATCATTTCGGCACGGCGGTTGCGGCGCGCATGTTGTTCGCCAAGGAATTCAATTAACGCAGGGTGTTCAATATCGATGTTCAGCCCGACGATGTGAATCTCATGGTTTTCCCACAGCGTGGAAATTTCACTGCCGTTGATCAGTTGCAGAGGCAGTTGCTGTCGGGTGATTTCCCGATGCGCAGCGGGCAGGCCTGCGGTGGAGTCGTGATCGGTAATGGCGAGCGTGGTCACGCCCATCTCAACGGCGCGGTGCACCAGTTGTTCCGGCGTGAGCGCGCCATCAGAGGCGACCGTATGGCTGTGAAGATCGTAAACAGGGGGTTGCGTCGTGTGATTCAAAGCGATTCCGGAGGTAACGGATGTTAAAAAGCTATCTTATCAATTTAACGCCTGTCACCCCAGTAAACTTGTTAGCGGCGGCAATCCTCAAACCATGCGCGTTTATCCTGAGCGTTTTCAGGCTGGTTTATGTTCTGCCAAAAAAGGGCGAAATTTTTCATTCTCTGCGTCCCATTCGCCGCCAGAGACGCAATAACCTCTTCGGCATGAACTTGATTTTTTTGTTCGCACAGGTCATCCCGGGCGTCATCAAATTTTGCCTGGATGTCATCAGCCATCGCCAGCTTATGCTGCCAGTAGCGTACCTGTTTTGGCTGCTGAGCGTATCCCGCCTGCTTTTTCATCCACTGCATGGCGGGAATATCGCCCCCTTTTGCCGCTGTTTCGTACAGCGCATGCGCTTTGGGTCGATCCTGTTCCACGGCGTGGCCCAGTTCATAGATTTCAGCCAACTGCCGTTTGGCGGAGGGATCGGCACTTTTTATTAGGGTGTTAATTTGCGACTCAGGCCGATCAGGGCTAAAAAGCGCGCGGTTTTGCTGCATTCTCAACGCCCCCGCTGGCACCTGCGCGTCTGGATTACGATCGAAGAAGAACGTTGTTCCATCGGGGTATCGAATGGTTTCGTCGTAATATTTTTCGCCCCATTGGGTACCGGTTTTGAAATGGCTGGTAATCGCAACGATATGGTTTAAATCGAGCGTCGGCTTGAGAGTAATGGAACGCTGCGTTGTCGGATTCAAATCAATATAATCTTCAACTTCATCAGCCTGGAACCACTCACTGTTATTATTATCGCTCGACGCCAGACGGATTTCCTCTGTGGTTTTAGCATTATTATCTTCGTGAACCTGCAATGCATAAATTAGTGGCGTATAGCGTAAATCGCGTGCTTCCTCGCTATTGCTTCGATCAATAAATTTATTACGCCACGACAGCGGTTTTTTTGCATGACCGACATCGGTGTAAGACCAGTCGGCAATCAGCGATGTCATGTGCCATTGACATTTTCCCGGCTCACCGCTTAGTAACGCAACATTAAAGGGCTGTTCAGACGAAGACGCGGCAATATTATGCCTCACCCAGGCGTAACGGTTTTTTTCATGAAAGGTGGGATTGGTGATTTCACCATACGGAAATATCAGCTCGGTTTCCCGGCACGTGCTGGATTCATATTCAGCGCTGACACTTAACGCAGTATTGGCCGGCATCGAACCTTGTACAACTAATGTACTCTCGTTTGCGCCCGGTTTACGGTGAAGCATTTCCACGTCATTGCTGTTCAGCGTCGAACGACATGCGATAAGCGCAACTATCGAACCGACGATAGCGCCCTGTTTATAATTTATCCCTGGCATAAAACCTCCTGTGATGGGCAACGTTTTATACTGCGCCTGGCGTCAACAGGCTCTGGTCGAGGTCATGATTTACTCTTGTCTGGAAAAAAATAAGAAAACCTCTTGACGCCAACGCATCGAACTAGTTAACTAGTACACAAGTTCACACAAGACAGGTATCTGAAGATGAAAGCAAACATGATTGTTAACCGCTGGTGGCGCACTTCCTGACTCAGGGCAGTGAATCCACTGTGCGCCACGCACACCAGATACCCAGCCCGCCATCAAGCGGGCTTTTTTTTGAACAGAATAATGAGAACCGATATGCAAACCCAGAAACCCGCGTTGCAACTCCAGGCTTACGAAGCCGCCTATCGCGATAATCCGACCGCGCTGTTTCATCAGCTTTGCGCTTCTCGCCCTGCCACGCTGCTGCTGGAATCGGCGGATATCGACAGTAAAGACTCGTTAAAAAGCCTGTTGTTGGTGGACAGCGCGCTGCGCATTACGGCGCTGGGTGACACTGTCACCATTGACGCGCTGACCGCTAACGGCGCAGCGCTGTTGGATTTACTGGATAAAGCGCTGCCTGCCGGGATCGACAATCAAATCCTGGCCCAGGGCCGCGTGCTGCGCTTCCCGCCGGTGAGCGCGCTGCTGGATGAAGACGCGCGCCTGTGCTCGCTGTCGGTGTTCGATACCTTCCGCCTGTTACAGGAACTGGTCACCGTTCCGGCAGAAGAGCGTGAAGCCATGTTCTTCGGCGGATTGTTTGCCTACGACCTGGTTGCCGGTTTTGAAGAGTTGCCTGCGGTTGAGCAGCATAACCGCTGCCCGGACTACTGCTTCTACCTGGCGGAAACCCTGTTGGTTATCGACCATCAGAAAAAATATATCCGTATTCAAACCAGCCAGTTCACCCCGTCAGACAGCGAAGCGCGTCGTCTGGCGCAACGTATTGACGAAATCACCCAACAGTTGAGTCAGCCTGCAGAGCCGCTGCCGGTGGAAACCGTGCCGACCCTGCGCTGCGAATGCAATCAGAGCGATGAAGAGTACGGCGCGGTCGTACGCGATATGCAAAAAGCGATTCGCGCCGGGGAAATTTTCCAGGTGGTGCCGTCACGCCGCTTTACGCTACCCTGCCCGTCGCCGCTCGCCGCCTATGAGACGCTGAAAAACAGCAACCCCAGCCCGTACATGTTTTTTATGCAGGATAACGATTTCACGCTGTTTGGCGCATCGCCGGAAAGCTCGCTGAAATATGACGCCGTGTCCCGCCAGATTGAAATCTACCCGATTGCCGGCACCCGTCCGCGTGGCCGCCGCGCCGATGGCTCGCTGGACCGCGACCTGGATAGCCGTATCGAACTGGAAATGCGCACCGACCATAAAGAACTCTCTGAACATTTGATGCTGGTGGATCTGGCGCGTAACGACCTGGCGCGCATCTGCACACCGGGCAGCCGCTACGTGGCGGACTTAACCAAAGTTGACCGTTACTCCTTCGTGATGCACCTGGTATCACGCGTGGTGGGCGAACTGCGCCGGGATCTGGATGTGCTGCACGCCTATCGCGCCTGCATGAACATGGGCACCCTGAGCGGCGCGCCGAAAGTCCGCGCCATGCAGCTTATCGCGGCAGCGGAAGGTACGCGGCGCGGCAGCTACGGCGGCGCGGTCGGCTATTTCACCGCCCACGGCGATCTGGATACCTGCATTGTGATCCGTTCGGCCTATGTCGAAGATGGCATCGCCACCGTCCAGGCGGGCGCAGGCGTGGTACTCGACTCGGTGCCGCAGTCAGAAGCAGATGAAACACGTAATAAAGCTCGCGCGGTGTTGCGCGCAATCGCCACGGCACACCACGCACAGGAGATTTTCTAATGGCCGACATTCTGCTGCTCGATAATATCGACTCGTTCACCTATAACCTGGCCGATCAGCTGCGGGCCAGCGGGCACAATGTGGTGATCTACCGTAACCATGTTCCGGCGCAGACCTTAATTGATCGGCTGGCGACCATGAAAAGCCCGGTACTGATGCTCTCCCCTGGCCCGGGCACGCCGTCAGAAGCGGGCTGTATGCCGGAACTGCTGACCCGGATGCGCGGCAAGCTGCCGATTATCGGCATCTGCCTCGGCCATCAGGCGATTGTCGAAGCCTATGGCGGCTACGTGGGCCAGGCCGGGGAAATCCTGCACGGCAAAGCCTCCAACATTACCCACGACGGGGAAGCAATGTTCGCCGGGTTGCCCAATCCGCTGCCGGTGGCGCGCTACCATTCGCTGGTAGGCAGCAACGTCCCGGCGGGGTTGACCATCAATGCCCACTTCAACGGGATGGTGATGGGCGTGCGCCACGATGCGGATCGCGTGGTCGGTTTCCAGTTTCACCCGGAATCAATCCTTACCAGCCAGGGCGCGCGCCTGCTGGAGCAAACCCTCGCCTGGGCGCTGAAATCGCTGGAAGAGAAAAATACTATTCAGCCGATCCTCGACAAGCTGTATCAGGCGCAAACCCTGAGCCGCGAAGAGAGCCACCAGCTGTTCTCGGCAATTGTGCGCGGCGAGCTGAAGCCGGAACAGCTGGCGGCGGCGCTGGTCAGCATTAAAGTACGCGGCGAGCACCCGAATGAAATCGCCGGGGCCGCGACGGCGCTGTTAGAGAACGCCGCACCTTTCCCGCGCCCGGATTACCTGTTTGCCGATATCGTTGGCACCGGCGGCGACGGCAGCAACAGCATCAATATTTCTACCGCCAGCGCTTTTGTGGCGGCAGCGGTCGGGATGAAAGTGGCGAAACACGGCAACCGCAGCGTTTCCAGCCGTTCGGGTTCGTCGGATCTGCTGGCGGCGTTCGGTATCAATCTGGATATGAACGCCGATTTATCACGTAAAGCGCTGGATGAACTGGGCGTTTGCTTCCTGTTCGCCCCGAAATACCACACCGGCTTTCGTCACGCCATGCCGGTCCGCCAGCAGTTGAAAACCCGCACCCTGTTTAATGTGCTGGGGCCGCTGATTAACCCGGCGCACCCGCCGCTGGCGCTGATTGGCGTTTACAGCCCGGAGCTGGTGCTGCCGATTGCCGAAACCCTGCGCGTGCTGGGCTATCAGCGCGCCGCCGTGGTTCACAGCGGCGGGATGGATGAAGTGTCGCTGCATGCCCCGACCCTGGTGGCGGAGCTACATAACGGCGAAATCAAAAGCTATCAGCTGACCGCTGAAGACTTTGGCCTGACGCCTTATCATCAGGACGCGTTACTGGGCGGTACGCCGGAAGAAAACCGTGACATTCTGACCCGCCTGTTACAAGGTAAAGGCGAGAGCGCTCATGAGGCCGCCGTGGCCGCTAACGTCGCGATGCTGCTGCGTTTACACGGCGAAGAGGATCTCAGGGCAAACGCTCAACGGGTTATCGAGGTGCTGCGCAGTGGTGCCGCTTACGATCGTGTTACCGCATTGGCAGCGAGAGGATAAATCATGCAAACCGTGTTAGCGAAAATCGTCGCCGACAAAGCCATTTGGGTGGAAGCGCGCAAAGCACAGCAACCGCTGTCCAGCTTCCAGAATGACATTGTGCCGAGCCAGCGCCATTTTTACGAGGCGTTGCAGGGTGCGCGGACCGTCTTTATTCTCGAATGTAAAAAGGCGTCGCCGTCCAAAGGCGTGATCCGCAATGACTTCGACCCGGCGCGTATCGCAGGCGTTTATAAGCACCACGCCTCGGCGATTTCGGTATTGACCGATGAGAAATATTTCCAGGGCAGCTTCGACTTCCTGCCCATCGTCAGCCAGATCGCCCCACAGCCGGTGCTGTGCAAAGATTTTATTATCGATGCCTACCAGATTTACCTGGCGCGTTACTACCAGGCTGATGCCTGCCTGCTGATGCTCTCGGTGCTGGACGACGAGCAGTACCGTCAACTGGCGGCCGTGGCCCACAGCCTGAAGATGGGCGTGTTGACCGAGGTTAGCAATGAAGAGGAGCTGGAACGCGCCATCGCGCTGGAAGCGAAGGTCGTCGGCATTAACAACCGCGACCTGCGTGACCTGTCGATTGATCTGGACCGCACCCGCCAGTTGGCACCGCGCCTCGGCGCAGGCGTCACGGTGATCAGCGAATCCGGCATTAACAGCTATGCCCAGGTTCGCGAACTTAGCCATTTCGCCAACGGTTTTCTGATCGGCTCTGCCCTGATGGGCCAGGATGACCTCAACGCCGCAGTACGCCGCGTGCTGTTGGGCGAAAATAAAGTCTGCGGCCTGACCCGCCCTCAGGATGCGCAAGCCGCGTATGAAGCGGGCGCAATCTTCGGCGGGCTGATTTTCGCATCGTCATCCCCGCGCTACGTCTCACCGGAGCAGGCCAGTACGGTAATCGCTGCCGCACCGCTGCGCTATGTGGGGGTGTTCCGCGACAGCGCCCTTCAGGAGGCTGCGGAAATCGCCAAAACCCTGAATTTATCTGCCGTGCAACTGCATGGTAGTGAAGACCAGGCCTATATTAGCGCCCTGCGCGAAGCCTTGCCCGACGACGTGGCAATCTGGAAAGCGCTCAGCGTGGCGCACAGCCTTCCGGCGCGGGATTTACAGTTTGTCGACCGCTATGTGTTCGATAACGGCCAGGGCGGCAGCGGCCAGCGTTTCGACTGGTCATTACTGGCAGGCCAACGGCTCGATAACGTATTACTGGCAGGCGGACTGGGCGCGGATAACTGCGTCGATGCGGCCAAACTCGGTTGCAGCGGGTTAGATTTCAATTCCGGCGTGGAAAGCGCGCCGGGTATCAAAGACAGCAACAAGCTGGCGGCGGTGTTTAAAACGCTGCGGGCCTATTAAGGAAGAGACCATGACAACATTACTGAACCCCTATTTTGGTGAATTCGGCGGTATGTATGTTCCGCAGATCCTAATGCCTGCCCTGCGCCAGCTTGAAGAAGCGTTTGTCAGCGCGCAGAAGGACCCGGAGTTCCAGGCGCAGTTTACCGATCTGCTGAAAAACTACGCCGGTCGCCCAACCGCGTTAACCAAATGCCAGAACATCACGGAAGGCACCCGCACCACGCTGTATCTGAAGCGTGAAGATTTACTGCACGGCGGCGCGCATAAAACCAACCAGGTGCTGGGCCAGGCGCTGCTGGCGAAGCGGATGGGTAAAACCGAAATCATCGCCGAAACCGGCGCGGGCCAGCACGGCGTGGCCTCTGCCCTGGCGAGCGCCCTGCTCGGCCTGAAGTGTCGCATCTATATGGGTGCGAAAGATGTGGAGCGCCAGTCGCCGAACGTGTTCCGTATGCGCTTGATGGGCGCGGAAGTGATCCCGGTGCACAGCGGTTCCGCTACGCTGAAAGACGCCTGTAACGAGGCGCTGCGCGACTGGTCCGGCAGCTACGACCGCGCCCACTATATGCTGGGCACCGCAGCGGGCCCGCACCCGTTCCCGACCATCGTGCGTGAATTCCAGCGCATGATTGGCGAAGAAACCAAAGCGCAAATTCTCGAAAAAGAAGGCCGTCTGCCGGATGCAGTGTTGGCCTGCGTGGGCGGTGGATCTAACGCCATCGGCATGTTCGCGGACTTTATTGAAGAAGAGAGCGTGGGGCTGATCGGTGTAGAGCCAGCCGGCCACGGTATTGAAACCGGCGAACACGGCGCGCCGTTGAGGCATGGCCGCGTTGGGATTTACTTCGGCATGAAATCGCCGATGATGCAGACCGAAGACGGGCAAATCGAAGAGTCCTATTCCATTTCTGCCGGTCTGGATTTCCCGTCTGTCGGCCCACAGCATGCGTATCTGAACAGCACAGGCCGCGCGGATTATGTGTCGATTACCGATGATGAAGCGCTGGAAGCGTTTAAAACCCTGTGCCTGAAAGAAGGGATTATCCCGGCGCTGGAATCCTCACACGCGCTGGCTCACGCCCTGAAAATGGCGCATGAGAACCCGGAAAAAGAGCAACTGCTGGTGGTTAACCTCTCTGGCCGTGGCGACAAAGACATCTTCACTGTTCACGATATTTTGAAAGCAAGAGGGGAAATCTGATGGAACGTTATGAGCAGTTGTTTACGCAGCTTGAAGCCCGTAAGGAAGGGGCGTTTGTACCTTTCGTCACCCTCGGCGACCCCTCTCCGGAACAGTCACTGCGGATTATCGACACCCTGATCGACGCGGGCGCGGATGCGCTGGAGCTGGGCATCCCGTTCTCTGACCCGCTGGCGGATGGCCCGACGATCCAGAACGCCACCCTGCGTGCTTTTGCGTCCGGCGTGACCCCTGCGCAGTGCTTTGAGATGCTGGCGGCTATCCGCCAGAAGCACCCGCAGATCCCGATTGGTCTGCTGATGTACGCTAACCTGGTGTTCAGTAACGGCATCGACGCGTTTTACCAGAAATGCGCCCAGGTGGGTGTGGATTCGGTGCTGGTGGCGGATGTGCCGGTAGAAGAATCCGCGCCGTTCAGCGAAGCGGCGCTGCGCCATAACGTGGCACCGATTTTCATCTGCCCGCCGAATGCTGATGATAATCTTCTGCGCCAGATTGCCTCACGCGGTCGCGGCTATACTTATCTGCTGTCTCGCGCAGGCGTTACCGGTGCGGAAAACCGCGCCAGCGTGCCGCTGAATCATCTGATCGACAAGCTGACCGAATACCATGCCGCACCGCCGTTGCAGGGCTTTGGGATCTCTGAGCCGTCGCAGGTGGAAGCCGCAATTAGCGCAGGCGCTGCCGGAGCAATTTCTGGCTCTGCCATCGTGAAGATTATTGAGAAGAACCTCAACGATCACAGCGCGATGCTGAGCGAACTGAGGGCCTTTGTGCAAAGCCTGAAAGCCGCGACCCGCCAGGGATGATCGTCCCGCTATAAGGCCCCTGATTCAGGGGCTTTTTTATTTCTGCGAATAACAGGCGATGTCATTGAGTTAATGCGAAAAGCGCGGAGATAGCGGAACATGCCCGGAAAGCGGCGGTTATTGTCTTTCGTCCGCAAACCGTTACAGAACAGACTGGGATGGACGCAAATCTGTTGATAGCGGCAGGTTATTCCAGCGGCGCTTTAGCGATATAACGCGCCGTACGGCATGACGATGACAGAGGCAAGGTGCTGACTTTACTAATATGAAACGGCGGATGAGCCGAAGTCAGCCGGCTGGATAATTCATCAATGGCGGCGGCGGCCGTTAATAATAAATTCTTATCAATAACGCACTGGTCGCGCTCACCCTCCACAATCACCCTGAGATAATTCGCAAATTCTTGATATTTTTCGATATTCATTGCTGCTCTCCCTGAAATGGCACCGATTCAATCTTATTGCTGAAGGATCCGTAACGCCTGCCGGAAATCGCTATCAATGCGATAGGAAGTAACATTTATGTTAAAACCAATAGTATTCATAACAACTATCCGAACGATTTCAGTTTATTTTTTACCGCTTCCCAGAAAGTGTAGCCGGGATAAAAACTGGCCGACGCGCGGCCAGTTTATGACTTACCAAAAATTGACCCGCCTCCATTCTTTACTGCGTCAGAGGCTAAGGAAAATTAAAAACGGTATCCTGCCGAGAACATAAACACCCAAGGGTCAATACGGGTTTTAATATTCTGCTGCTCGCCTGCCGCTTTGAATTTCACTTCAGTATCGATATCCATGTACCACACAGACATGTTAATCAGCCAGTCCGGATTGATAAGGTAATCCAGGCCGACCTGACCCGCCGCGCCCCAGGAGTCTTTAACGCTCAGGTCGCTTAGCTGCGCGTCCTTACCGGTGTCGTTGAATTTGGTATCAAAGAACGTGGTGTAGTTCACCCCAACGCCAACATAAGGACGCGCTTTGCTGGAGGCATCGCCAAAGTACCACTGCGCCATGAGTGTCGGCGGTAGCTGGTGAACGGTCGCCAGATCGCCTGTCGGGCCCAGACCGACTTTATGACGAAACGGCGTCGCTGCCAGCAGTTCCACACCGATATTGTCCGTCGCCATCCAGGTAAACGTCAGGCCCAGTTGGGTATCATTACTGACGTTAAAACCCCCCATGCCCAGTACATTCTGCGAACCTTCCGTTGGGCGCACCGTCGCGGTTCCCGCGCGCATAAAAAATTCACCTGCTTCGTGAGCTGGCGCAACACCCGAAAAACAACCCAAAAGTGCCAATGCCACTGTCAGCTTCTTCATATCCATTCCCTCTTTGTGGTTTTATTTGCGCGATGAATATACCTACAAAGAAGTAATAAGTGATCTCGATTCGATCACACTTATTTTGTAAATTTAACATTTCTTGATTTAGATTAATTTTTACATGTCTTTCACCCATCAACACTTTGCATCCACATCAATCGCCAGGTTACAGAACAAATAAAATTTATTTTTAACATCTTGCGTGCACCGTTAAGGCTGGCTAACGTGATAACTCCTCTTTAAGCGAATGCGTTGAGTGCGGGTGTACGATGAGTAATGAATGCTTGTCTTGCGGTGCCTGTTGTGCGTTTTTTCGTGTCTCTTTTTACTGGGCGGAAGCCGATGATGCGGGGGGTCTGGTCCCTGCCCAACTGACGGAGCCTGTCAGCCCTTTTCTTCGCTGCATGCGCGGCACCAACCAGCGCCAGAGCCGTTGCGTGGCGCTCCGGGGTGAACCAGGCATTAACGTGAGCTGTGCGATTTATCAGCAGCGGCCTTCTCCGTGCCGGGAATTTACCCAGTCGGGTGAAAACGGTGTTACCGAAGACGCTTGTAACCGCGCCCGCGCCCATTACGGTTTGCCGCCGCTGTATGGCACAGATTTACTGAGCTTGACCATTCACAGTGCTGCAAGTGACAGCCCATCCAGGTTACAATTGCCGCCAGATTAATACGGCAATCAACTCAAGGAGAGTGCATGTCTATCACGGCAAAATCCGTTTACCGTGACACGGGGAATTTTTTTCGCAATCAGCTGGTTACTATCCTGCTGATCGCGCTGTTATGTGCCTTTATTACCGTTCTTTTTGGGCATGCCTTTTCACCCAGCGAAGAACAGCTGTCGATTCTTAGCGAGGGCGATAATTTAACCGGGAGCGTTGGGCTGTTTGAACTGGTGCAAAATATGACGCCAGAGCAGCAGCAGGTGTTACTGCGCGCCTCAGCGGTGTCGACGTTTTCCGGCCTGTTCGGGAACGCGATCCTCGCGGGCGGCATTTTATTGCTGATCCAGATGGTTTCCGCCGGACAACCGGTGAGCGCCCTGCGCGCGATTGGTGCCAGCGCGCCGGTTTTGCCGCGCATGTTTCTGCTGATTTTACTGACCACGCTCTTAGTGCAAGTCGGCATAATGTTGATCGTTTTGCCGGGCGTGATTCTGGCGATTGTGCTTTCGCTGGCGCCGATCATGCTGGTGCAGGATAAAGTGGGTATTTTCCAGGCGATGCGTAACAGTATGCGCCTGGCCTGGAGCAATATGCGCCTGGTCGCGCCGGCGGTGATGAGTTGGCTGCTGGCGAAAACTGCCCTGCTGCTGATGGCCTCCGGCTTTGCGGCGTTGACTCCTCAGGTGGGCGCGATTGTGGCGAACACGCTGAGCAATTTAATTTCAGCGCTGCTGCTAATCTATCTTTATCGCCTGTACATGCTGTTACGCCAATAACCTGTCCCTGCTCCTGGCTGTGGCGTTATAGTCAGGAGCCTTTCGTTACGGAATCGATTATGAAGCAGTTTCTCGACTTTTTACCGCTGATTGTCTTCTTTGCGTTTTATAAGCTGTACGACATTTATGCCGGAACCGCGGCGCTGATTGTTGCCACCGCCGTGGTGCTGGTTTATAGCTGGTTTAAATACCGCAAAATTGAAAAAATGGCGTTAATTACCTTTGTTCTGGTGGCGGTATTCGGCGGCCTGACGCTGTTTTTCCACAATGATGAATTTATTAAATGGAAAGTCACCGTGATTTACGCGCTGTTTGCCAGCGCCTTGCTGATTAGCCAGTGGATCATGAAAAAGCCCCTGATCCAAAGTATGCTTGGCAAAGAATTGACGCTGCCGCAGGCGGTGTGGTCGCGGTTGAATGTCGCCTGGGCGCTGTTCTTTATTGGCTGTGGCCTCGCCAATATTTATATCGCGTTCTGGCTGCCGCAAAGCGTGTGGGTCAATTTCAAAGTCTTTGGCCTGACGGCGTTAACCCTGGTGTTCACGCTGTTAAGCGGGATTTATATTTACCGCCATATGCCGCAGGAAGAAAAAAAATGAGTAATGAGCAAGTTGCGCCGCAGGGAGAACTGGTATTACGCACACTGGCAATGCCAGCGGATACCAACGCCAACGGGGATATTTTCGGCGGCTGGCTGATGTCGCAAATGGATATTGGCGGCGCAATTATGGCGAAAGAGCAGGCTCATGGCCGCGTGGTGACCGTGCGCGTTGACGGGATGACCTTTCTGCGCCCGGTCGCGGTAGGCGATGTGGTCTGCTGCTACGCCAGCTGTATCAAGCGCGGCACCACCTCAGTGACCATTAATATGGAGGTGTGGGTGAAAAAAGTCTCTTCCGAACCTATCGGCCAGCGTTATAAAGCCACCGAAGCGCTGTTTATTTATGTCGCGGTGGACGAACAGGGGAAACCCCGACCATTGCCCGCGTTAACGTAAAAAAAAGCACGCCATCTGGCGTGCTTCGTTATTTATGGAGAGGGTTATTCCACCGTCGCGCCGCCATTGATGCGGAACACAATGTTCACCACCAGTCCATTACCCGGTTTACCTGGCTCATAGCGCCATTTGCGCATCGCGTTTTTCACTTCTCGCTCGAACATGTTGGTCGGTTTGGCAGACAACACCTGGATGTTATCTACCCGGCCATCGGCACCCACGTCGAATTTCACCCGGACGTTACCTTCCATCCGCAGCGCAAAGGCACGCGCCGGATAGGTCGGCTGGTTTCGGCTCACCGCGCGGGGACCTGACGGCGCGGCCACGGCAGGCGCGGGCGCAGCCGGACGGTTTGTCACCGTTTTCGCCGGGGTTTTATTCTCGAACGGCGAGGCAGCGCGCGGCTCGGCGGGCTTCACTTCACGCTTCGGCTGCTCTTCCACTTTTTTCACTGGCTTAGGCTTCGGTTTTGGCTTCGGCTCGGGTTTGTGGATCACCACCGGCGCTTCTTTCGGCGGCTCCGGCAGCAGTTCAGGCTCTGGCTCCGGTTCAACCACCGGTTCCGGTGGTGGCGGCTCGACCACCGGCTGCGGCGGCTCAAGCACTTCCGGCGCAACCATTGTCACGGAGATAGGCTGCGACGGCGCAGGCAATTCAATAACCTGATGTACCGAGGTATAAAGCAGCCCCGCCACTACGGCACCATGTACCGCCACTGACAGCAGTGTTGGCCATGGAAAACGACGAGGTAAATCGAGGGTCATTGAAGTCATAGCAATTTCGTTAAATGAGCGATGGGTCGATTTTAAATGCAAATAGCAATCATATTCAACAACGCATCACCCGTTGAGATAAATCTCGTCTGGCAAACCTCAAAAACACCCGGAATATGTTAAGGAATTAGCAGGGAGTTTATCTTTACGTTGCAGAATCAGGCACTTTCCAATACCGTAAACGCTCTTATGATTTTTAAAGGAACTCTGCCTGTGCTTTACGTGATTTACGCTGAAGATAATGCTGATTCTCTGGAAAAACGTTTGTCGGTGCGCCCTGCTCACCTGGCTCGTCTGCAATTGCTGCGGGATGAAGGGAAATTGCTGACCGCCGGGCCGATGCCAGCTGTCGACAGCAATGAACCTGGCGCTGCGGGTTTTACCGGTTCAACGGTTATCGCTGAATTCGAATCGCTCGAAGATGCCGAGGCTTGGGCCCAGGCAGATCCTTATATCGCGGCAGGCGTATATAAAACCGTTTCGGTGAAGCCGTATAAAAAGGTTTTCTGAGCAGACGAGTAAAAAATCATTGGGCACCGCATGCGGTGCCCTCTTTTTTGCGCTTACATCGCGTGGATTGCAAACAGTAAAGTGCCGCGTTGACGATTAACAATGCACTTTCTGATGGCGTGGATCCGCATATTGCGTCGCGACTGCGCTTCCAGCCAGCGCGATTTGCGCCGCTGAGTCTGGCGTAACATCCGCCAGCGCCCAACCTCAGTTCTACTACGCCTCATGACTACTACTCTTAATAAGAACAGACGCGTCATTATAGACCCTTCCGGGTGGCTTCATAGGGGTTTTCTGGCGCATTTTCTGTTTGATGGATGGCGACTTGTGCGTACACTCATAAGACAGCGAATCAAAAGGATTTTCAGGATATGACGACTTTCTACACCGTGATGAGTTGGCTGGTGTTTTTGGGTTATTGGCTGCTTATTGCCGGTGTGACGCTGCGTATTTTGATGAAACGCCGCGCCGTTCCCTCCGCCATGGCCTGGCTGCTGATAATTTATATTCTTCCGCTGGTTGGAATCATCGCTTATTTATCGTTCGGCGAACTGCATCTCGGTAAACGCCGGGCCGAGCGCGCCCGCGCGATGTGGCCTTCTACGGCAAAATGGCTGCATGAATTAAAAGCCTGCAAACATATCTTCGCCGAAGAGAACAGCGAGGTGGCGAGCTCGCTTTTCCAACTGTGTGAACGGCGTCAGGGCATCAGCGGCGTTAAAGGCAACCAACTTCAGTTACTGACGGATTCCGACGATGTAATGCAGGCGCTCATCCGCGATATCCAGCTCGCCCGCCACAATATTGAGATGGTTTTTTATATCTGGGCACCGGGCGGCATGGCCGATCAGGTCGCGGAGTCATTAATGGCGGCGGCGCGGCGCGGCGTGCATTGCCGCTTAATGCTGGATTCCGCCGGCAGCGTGACGTTTTTCCGCAGTCCCTGGGCGGCGATGATGCGCAATGCGGGCGTGGAAGTGGTGGAAGCGTTAAAAGTAAACCTGATGCGTGTGTTCCTGCGCCGCATGGATTTACGCCAGCATCGCAAAATGGTGATGATCGATAACTACATCGCTTATACCGGCAGTATGAACCTGGTGGACCCGCGCTTTTTTAAACAGGATGCCGGCGTGGGCCAGTGGGTGGATTTAATGGCGCGCATGGAAGGCCCGGTTGCGACCGCGATGGGCATTGTGTATTCCTGCGACTGGGAAATCGAAACCGGTAAGCGCCTGCTGCCGCCCCCGCCGGATGTCAATATTATGCCGTTTGAGCAGGCCAGCGGGCATACGATACAGACCATCGCCTCCGGGCCGGGCTTCCCGGAAGATCTGATTCACCAGGCGCTGTTAACGTCGGTGTATGCCGCACGGGAATACCTGATTATGACCACGCCCTACTTTGTGCCGTCGGATGATTTGCTGCACGCGATTTGCACCGCTGCGCAGCGCGGCGTGGATGTGAGCATTATTCTGCCGCGCAAAAATGATTCGATGCTGGTGGGCTGGGCCAGCCGGGCCTTCTTTACCGAGCTACTGGCCGCCGGGGTGAAAATTTACCAGTTTGAAGGCGGCCTGCTGCATACCAAGAGCGTACTGGTGGATGGGCAATTAAGCCTGGTGGGAACCGTCAATCTGGATATGCGCAGCCTGTGGCTCAATTTTGAAATCACGCTGGTGATCGACGACGCGGGTTTCGCCGCCGATCTCGCCGCCGTACAGGACGATTATATTTCACGCTCCCGGTTGCTGGACGTGCGTTTGTGGGTAAAACGCCCGTTATGGCAGCGGATCACCGAGCGTTTGTTTTACTTCTTTAGCCCGTTGCTGTAAAACGGGCCTCAATGAATCAATCAAGGTAGTGATGATGGAAATGGATCTGAATAATCGCCTGACGGAAGACGAAACGCTGGATCAGGCATACGATATTTTTCTCGAGCTGGCGGCGGATAATCTCGATCCGGCCGATATTATTCTGTTTAATTTGCAGTTCGAAGAGCGCGGCGGCGCAGAGCTTTTCGACCCGTCCCAGGAATGGGAACAGCATGTGGATTTCGATTTAAATCCTGATTTCTTCTCCGAAGTGGTGATTGGCCTGGCGGATAGCGAAGACGGTGAAATCACCGATGTATTTGCCCGCGTACTGCTGTGCCGCGAAAAAGATCATAAATTCTGTCATATCCTGTGGCGTGAATAATCTGGCGCGGCGTCCGCCGCGTCTTATTCATCGCTTTTTGGTAATGCCCCGCCGCACTTATTGCAATATTTCGCCGTCACTTCATGGCCCTGTGTTTTACATTTTGGGCAAGCCCGCGCTTTATTTCGGTTCTGCAATTCCGTGGTCATTTGCGCGGTCAGGATCCCGGTCGGGATGGCGATAACGGAATAACCGATTAAGATCAGCAGCGACGCCACCAGCCGCCCGGCAGCGGTTTGCGGCGTAATATCGCCATAACCGACAGTGGTAACCGTCACCACTGCCCAGTACACCGCCGTCCCCAGCGTTTTAAAGCCGCTTTCTGGCCCTTCAATGCCGTACATCAGCGCCCCGGCAATCACCATCACAATGCCAATAAAACTGTAAAACAGGATCAACTGATGCCGGGCATTGACCACCGAACGCCACAGACTGTTTACCGCAGGCATAATGCGCAGCAGTTTCAGGATACGGAATACCCGGATAGCCCGCATGGCCCGCCAGAGATAGACATAGCTCAGTGCAAACTCCGGCCACAGCAGCAGAACGTAGAGCGGCAGCAGCGTCAGTAAATCAATAATGCCCCAAACGCTCCACGCATAGTGGGCCGGATTGGGCCATACCCAGAGCCGCAGTAAATATTCGGCGGTGAACAGCAGCGTAAAGCCAATTTCCAGACCAACAAAGATCATCCGCTGGTAGCCGGAAGGATGATATTGGGTGCCAAAACCGGATTCGATAAATACCACAACCACGCTAAGCAGCGCGATAAAACCGCACAGCGCTTCAAAGCGCCGGCCGCTGCGGGTACGTTGATCGAATAACCGGTAATAGAGACGCGAGCGCAGCATCGCCATTTCCACACTCTCTTGATAAAAAAGGCCAGCGATTGCTGGCCCTGAGATCCTGGCATAACGCCGGAAAGCGGTCTTGATATTTATGGCTTCAGATAAACACCCGGCTGGCCCTTACAGCGGGTCAACCTTCAGACAGGAAACCGCATGACGGAAGCTGCCTTCCAGCATCGGACGGGTTTTCGCGCATTCCGGCCCGGCAATCGGGCAACGGGTGCGGAACACGCAGCCCGACGGCGGATTAATCGGCGACGGTAATTCCCCTTCCAGCAGTTGAATTTGCTTATCTCTCTCCAGGTCCGGGTCGGGGATCGGCACCGCCGACATCAGCGCTTTGGTATAGGGGTGCAGCGGATTGTGGTAAACCTCGTCATAAGTGCCAAGCTCTACCGCATGGCCCAGGTACATCACCAGAACGCGATCGGAAATATGTTTCACCACCGCCAGGTCGTGAGCGATAAAAATCAGCGACAATCCCATTTCGCGTTGCAGTTTCTGAAGCAGGTTTACCACCTGCGCCTGAATCGACACATCCAGCGCGGAAACCGGCTCGTCGCAGATAATCAGCTTCGGCTCAAGGATCAACGCGCGCGCAATGCCGATACGCTGGCACTGGCCGCCGGAAAACTCGTGCGGGTAGCGGTTAATCAAGTTCGGCAACAGTCCCACTTTCATCATCATAGCTTTCACGCGGTCCTGCACTTCCTGGCGCGGCATTTTCGGATGATAGGTGCGCAGCGGTTCGGCAATGATATCGCCAATATTCATACGCGGGTTCAGTGACGCCAGCGGATCCTGGAAAATCATCTGGATATCACTGCGCACGTCGCGCCATTCCTGCGGGTTTAACCCCATCAGGTCTTTACCGAGCCACGCCACGCGGCCGCTGGTGGCTTTAACCAGACCAATAATCGCCCGCGCGAAGGTAGATTTACCGCAGCCAGATTCCCCGACCACGCCCAGCGTTTCGCCTTCGTACAAACGCAGAGTAACGCCATCCACCGCTTTCAGGGTTTTCGGCGGCTGCCAGAACCACTGTTTGCCGTCTTTGATCTCGAAATGCACTTTAAGATCGGCGATTTCCAGCAGAACTTTTCTTTCCTCAGTCACAGCGTTCATACCAGTTCCTCCACCGGTTTAAAGCAGGCGCGCAAACGCCCTTCGGCAAATCGCTCCAACGGCGGCATGGTGTTGCAAATCTCCATAGCATGCGGACAGCGCGGCTGGAACGGGCAACCCTTCGGCAGACGCAGCAGGTTCGGCGGGTTGCCGGGAATAGTCATCAGCGACTCCCCTTCGGCATCAAGGCGCGGAACCGCATTAATCAAACCGATAGAGTACGGATGCGCTGGCTGGTAGAACACATCGCGCGCGCGGCCATATTCCATGGTGCGCCCGGCGTACATCACCAGCACTTTGTCGCAAATCCCCGCTACCACGCCGAGATCGTGGGTGATCATGATGATGGCGGTGTTAAATTCGCGCTTCAGGTCGTTCAGCAGCGTCATGATTTGCGCCTGTACCGTGACATCCAGCGCCGTTGTCGGCTCATCGGCAATCAGCAGTTTTGGACGGCACAGCAAGGCCATCGCGATCATCACGCGCTGGCGCATCCCGCCGGAAAACTCGTGCGGGAACATGCGCATCCGCTTGCGGGATTCCGGCATTTTCACCGCATCCAGCATGCGCACCGACTCTTCGAACGCTTCCGCTTTGCCCAAGCCCTTATGCAGCATCAGCACTTCCATCAACTGCTCACCTACCCGCATATAGGGGTTCAGCGAGGTCATCGGATCCTGGAAAATCATCGAGATTTGCTCGGCGCGCAGGCGGTTAAGCTCGCGTTCCGGCAGGTTCAGAATTTCTCTGCCGTTAAAGGTAGCGGAACCGCCGATACGGCCATTGGCCGCTAAAAGGCCCATTAGCGCAAACGCGGTTTGTGATTTACCGGAGCCGGATTCACCGACAATGCCCAGCGTCTCGCCCGCGTTGAGGCTGAAGTTGAGATCGTTGACCGCCGTTACGTCACCGTCCGGGGTGCTGAACGTCACACGTAAATCTTTAACGTCTAACAGCGCCTGGCTCATAGCCTGTTCATGGGTGCTCATCAGGGCGCTCCTTAGCGATCTTTCGGATCGAGGGCATCACGCAGGCCATCGCCGATAAAGTTAAAACAGAACAAAGTAATCACCAGAAAACCGGCCGGGAACAGCAGCAGCCACGGAGAAACTTCCATCGAGTTCGCCCCATCGCTCAGCAATGCGCCCCAGCTGCTTAACGGCTCCTGGGTACCTAAACCGAGAAAGCTCAGAAAAGATTCAAACAGGATCATGCTCGGCACCAGCAGTGAGGCATACACCACCACCACGCCCAATACGTTCGGCACGATATGGCGAACGACGATATTTGCCGTAGAGACGCCGCCAACCTGGGCAGCTTCAATGAATTCTTTGCGCTTCAGGCTTAACGTCTGGCCGCGCACAATACGCGCCATATCCAGCCAGGACACCATGCCGATAGCAACGAAGATCAGCAGGATGTTTTGTCCAAAGAAGGTCACCAGCAGGATCACGAAGAACATAAACGGGAATGAGTTAAGTATTTCCAGCAAGCGCATCATCACCGAGTCGACTTTCCCGCCGAGATAGCCCGACAGCGAACCGTAAAGCGTACCCAACAGCACCGCCACCAGCGCGGCGGCAATCCCTACCATCAACGAAATGCGCCCGCCGATAGCGACGCGCACCAGCAAATCGCGCCCCGATGAGTCAGTGCCGAAATAGTGGCCGGACTCCCTATCCGGTGCGCTCGACATCATGCCCCAGTCGGTATCAAAGTAGGTAAACTGCGACAGCATCGGTGCCAGGGTGACGAACAGGGCAATCAACAACAGCACCACCAGGCTGGCCAGCGCCGCCCGGTTATGCATAAAACGACGGCGCGCGTCCTGCCACAGGCTGCGGCCTTCCACGTCCAGCTTTTCACTGAAGTTTTCCAGCGCCTCGCTGTTTTTCTTACTCAACATCATGGCGTACCTCAGCGTTAATAACGGATTTTCGGGTCGATGACGGCGTACAGCACATCAACCACGGCATTGAACAGGATCGTCAGCGCGCCTACCAGAATGGTCAGGCTCAGCACCAGCGAGTAATCGCGGTTCAGTGCGCCATTAACGAACAGTTGGCCGATACCCGGCAGGCCATAAATCGTTTCAATAACCATCGAACCGGTAATGATCCCTACAAACGCGGGCCCCATATAGGAGAGCACCGGCAACAAGGCGGGCTTCAGGGCGTGACGCAGCACGATGCGGCGCATCGGCAGGCCTTTGGCCCGGGCGGTACGAATAAAGTTAGAGTGCAGGACTTCAATCATCGAACCCCGGGTGATACGCGCAATGCTGGCGATGTAGGCCAGCGACAGCGCCACCATCGGCAGGATCATAAATTTCAGCGCCCCGCCGTTCCAGCCGCCGCCCGGCAGCCACTTCAGCGTAATGGCGAAGATCAAGACCAGCAATGGTGCCACCACAAAGCTGGGTATCACTACCCCGGTCATGGCGAAGCCCATCACCGTATAATCCCATCGGGTGTTTTGCTTCAGCGCCGCAATCACCCCCGCGCTGACGCCTAAAAACACCGCCAGGAAAAATGCGGCTGCGCCCAGTTTGGCGGACACCGGAAACGACGTCGCGACCAGGTCGTTAACCGAATAATCTTTATATTTAAACGATGGGCCGAAATCCCCGTGCGCCAGTTGCTTCAGATAACTGAAGTACTGGGTCAGGATGGGATCGTTCAGATGGTATTTTGCTTCAATATTCGCCATGACCTCTGGCGGGAGGGTGCGCTCGCCGGTAAACGGACTCCCCGGCGCGAGACGCATCATAAAAAAGGAAATCGTAATAAGAATAAATAGCGTCGGAATCGCTTCCAGACAACGACGTAGAATGAATTTTAACATTGCCCGTACCTTCTGGCGTGTGCCTTTGTAGTGCGCTAAAAACAGACACAGTGGGGCAAGGAAAACCGTTTATTCAAAAACAACGTCCGTCCCTGCCCCACGCATTGCCATTAATGTTTGATAATATACAGATCTTTCACATAGATATTATCGAGCGGGTCTTTACCGGTATAACCACCGACCCAGGGTTTCACCAGGCGGGCGTTCACGTAATAGAACACCGGCGCAATGACCGAATCTTTATCCAGCTGTTGCTCAGCCTTGTTATAAAACTCGGTACGCTGCGCCTCGTCGGTGGCCTTAATCGCTTCATCCATAATCTTGTCAAACGCATCGCTCTTATAATGCGCGGTGTTGTTTGAACTCGTAGACATCATGGTATTCAGGAACGACGTCGGTTCGTTGTAATCCGCACACCAGCCAGCACGTGCTACGTCATAGTTGCCCTGATGACGGGTATCCAGGAAGGTTTTCCACTCCTGGTTTTCCAGCTTGACGTTGACGCCAATGTTTTTCTGCCAGATTGACGACACGGCGATGGCCAGTTTCTTATGCAGATCGGAGGTGTTGTACAGCAGGTTGAAGGTCAGCGGCTTATCTTTGGTGTAACCCGCTTCGGCTAACAGTTTACGTGCTTCTTCGTTACGCTTCTCTTGCGTCCAGCCAAACCACTCCGGCTTGGTAAAGTTCGCGCCATCGGTATAAGGCGGGGTATAGCCGAAGGCTGGCAAATCGCCCTGGTTTTTCACTTTATTAACGATAATGTCGCGGTCGAGACCCAGCTTCAGCGCGGCGCGAACGCGCGGATCGTTAAACGGCGCTTTCTGGTTGTTGATTTCGTAGTAATAGGTGCACAGATAGGGGTCGACGTGAACTTCGTTGGGGATCTCTTTTTTCAGTTTCTGGAACAGTTCAATTGGCATGTTGTTATACGTCATGTCAATTTCGCCGCTGCGGTAGCGGTTTACGTCAGTGACTTCCGAAGAAATCGGCAGATAGGTGACCTGGTCGATGACGGTTTTGGCGTTATCCCAGTAGTGGGTATTACGCTCCAGCACCATTTTTTCGTTGACTACCCAATTGGTTAACTTATACGCGCCGTTAGACACGATATTGGCAGGCTGGGTCCATTTTTCACCAAATTTTTCTACCACGGCTTTAGGGACCGGGGCCATGGATGAGTGAACCAGCAGCTTATAGAAATAGGGAACCGGCTCGCTTAAGGTGACTTCCAGCGTGTTGTCGTCAATCGCCTTCACGCCCAGCTCAGTTGAAGGTTTTTTACCGGCGATGATCTCATCAATATTGGCGATGTGGCCGTATTGCAGATAACTTTCATAAGGAGAGGCAGTTTTCGGATCGGCCAGACGTTGCCAGCTGTACACGAAGTCCTGCGCGGTAACCGGGTCGCCGTTGGACCATTTCGCGTCTTTACGCAGATGGAACGTCCAGACTTTGAAATCTTTATTATCCCAGGATTCCGCTACACCAGCCTTTGGATGGCCATCCGGGCCGGTAATCAATAAGTTTTCAAACAGATCGCGGTTAACGTTCGACTCCGGCACGCCCTCGATTTTATGCGGGTCAAGCGACTGCACTTCCGAACCGTTATTACGCACCAGCGTTTGCTTTTCTGCCAGTTGAACGCCCGCCGGCACGTCGGCAGCCATTGCCGAACCTGCGATTAGCGCTGATAAAATACCTGCTGCAACCAGACTTCTTGTTGTGATGATGGACATTGTGTTGTTACTCCACTCGTTATAATGAAGACCTTTTTACGGCCTGTTTTTCCCTCAGGGAGTTCTGTACAGCGCAGGAGTGAATAGCCGCTGCCAGATGTTTTTTTTTACTTCTTCGTTATCGGCGGATTTGTTACCCAGCGACCTGACTCTGTAGATACTGAGCCCGCGAATGTTTTGGCCGGAAAGTACCAAATGCATTCCACCCGCGCCAATATAATTTGCAAATTTGTTAAGCGTTTCTCTTTTGGAATGCGCAATCTGGAAGACAGGTGAGCGCAAAACCACACAAAATCTCATAAAAATCTTTCTTAATCAATTAGTTGCTATATTTATACTAATAATTACGGTATCGTGAACACCAATATCAGATATTTTGCATAAATTTAACAACTGACTATTTTTTAGCAGATTACGCTACGATAGCCACAAAATTACTAATATCATTTCAATAATGTTGCAGCAAGTATCAGAGTTGATTGTGAGAGAAATAACAGCTCAGGCGGAGAAGAAATAATCAGAAGCCATCAAAACTATTTTTAATTCATTGAAAAGCAATGCTTTTATTAACCATTACTTTTTATTATGCAAGGGAAGATGATTGGAGGGTTTTGCAATAATGCGAGTAAAATTTCAAAAAAAGCGAAGCTCTGCTTCGCCTTTTTTCAAATGAAAGTGATTCAGGAGACCAGCCCGGGAAAAAGCGCTCTTATACCGGTGACAATAAATTCGATACCCAACGCCATTAACAGTAATCCCATAATACGAGTAATGACGTTAATACCGGTTTGCCCTAATAACCTCACCAGCCAGGGAGCCAGGCGAAACACGCCCCAACAACATAAAGCGAACAGCGCAATGGCGACCGAAAAACCGATCAGATGCGAAATGGAATGGAATCGGGTGCCCCATACGATAGTCGAACTGATCGCCCCCGGTCCCGCCATTAACGGCAGGGCAAGCGGCACAACGCCAATGCTTTCACGGATGGCGGTTTCTGATTTTTCCTGCTTGTTTTGCTTATCTTCGCCGAGCTTGCCGCTAATCATCGACATGGCGATGGTCACCACAAGGATGCCACCCGCAATACGAAACGAATCAATAGAAATGCCGAATATTTGCAGAATACCGTCGCCGAGGAACAGCGAAGTCCATAAAATAATCGCCACCGACAGGTTTGCCGTAAGATTGGTTTTATTGCGCGCCGCCGCCGTCTGATAGCTGGTCATGCTAATAAACACCGGGATAATGCCCACCGGGTTGACCAACGCAAATAATCCTATAAAAAATTTAAAATAGGTCGGCAAATCAAAAAACGACTGCATCACGGGGAGCTCCGCATTTCAGGGGGTAGTTGTGGCTTGCGTAATGTAATGGAAAACCTCAACTGCCGTCACGCTCTTTCACAGCACATTTATCTGAATAATTTCATAATGATGGAATTATTCATCTGTGTTATACATGTGTTGTATTCATGGAACTTTAATATTTGCGTGTTGTAATCAGTATTATTTTGTTAACAACTCTCCACGAAAAAGCCCTGCTGAAAGGTGTCAGCATTGAGAATAATTGATCCAGATCACACATTTTCTACTCAGAAGTGGGTACTCTTGATTACGCCCCAATTGATAACAACATCATATATTAGTGGTGTTTCAGGTAAGGCTCTTTTAGTAAATCAGTAGATAATAAGTAGTAGCGTGGCGTTACATACTGTCTTTACCCAAGCTGTTTCATGCTGACTATACTGACGTGTCGAACAGCTGATTTACTAAAAGAGTTTAACATTATCAGGAGAGCATTTATGGCTGTTACCAACGTCGCTGAACTTAACGCCCTCGTCGAGCGCGTAAAAAAAGCCCAGCGTGAATATGCCAACTTCACTCAAGAGCAAGTAGACAAGATCTTCCGCGCCGCCGCCCTGGCCGCCGCTGATGCTCGAATCCCCCTCGCGAAACTGGCCGTTGCCGAATCCGGAATGGGTATCGTAGAAGATAAAGTGATTAAAAACCACTTCGCTTCTGAGTATATCTACAACGCCTATAAAGATGAGAAAACCTGCGGTGTGCTGTCTGAAGACGACACCTTCGGAACCATTACCATCGCTGAACCCATTGGTATTATTTGCGGTATTGTTCCGACAACTAACCCAACCTCTACCGCAATCTTTAAGTCTTTAATCAGCCTGAAAACCCGCAACGGTATCATCTTCTCTCCGCACCCGCGTGCCAAAGATGCCACCAACAAAGCGGCAGATATCGTGCTGCAGGCTGCTATCGCTGCCGGCGCGCCGAAAGATCTTATCGGCTGGATCGATCAGCCTTCTGTGGAACTGTCCAACGCCCTGATGCATCACCCGGATATCAATATGATCCTGGCGACTGGCGGCCCAGGCATGGTGAAAGCGGCGTACAGCTCCGGTAAACCTGCTATCGGCGTAGGCGCGGGCAACACCCCGGTTGTGATCGACGAAACTGCCGATATCAAACGTGCTGTGGCTTCCGTTCTGATGTCTAAAACCTTCGACAACGGCGTTATCTGTGCTTCCGAGCAGTCCGTTGTGGTCGTCGATTCCGTGTATGACGCAGTGCGTGAGCGTTTCGCCACCCACGGCGGCTATATGTTGCAGGGCAGCGAACTGAAAGCCGTTCAGGACATTATCCTGAAAAATGGCGCGCTGAACGCCGCCATCGTAGGCCAGCCAGCAACCAAAATCGCTGAACTGGCAGGCTTCACCGTACCGGCAGATACCAAAATTCTGATCGGCGAAGTGACTGTTGTTGACGAATCTGAACCGTTCGCCCACGAAAAACTGTCTCCGACCCTGGCAATGTACCGCGCGAAAGATTTCGACGACGCGGTGATCAAGGCGGAAAAACTGGTAGAAATGGGCGGTATCGGCCACACCTCTTGCTTGTATACCGACCAGGATAACCAGCCGGAACGCGTTCGCCTGTTTGGCAACAAGATGAAAACTGCCCGTATTCTGATCAACACCCCGGCTTCACAGGGTGGTATCGGTGACCTGTACAACTTCAAACTGGCGCCTTCTCTGACGCTGGGTTGTGGTTCCTGGGGTGGTAACTCCATCTCTGAAAACGTGGGTCCGAAGCACCTGATCAACAAGAAAACCGTGGCCAAGCGAGCAGAAAACATGTTGTGGCACAAACTTCCGAAATCTATCTACTTCCGCCGTGGCTCTCTGCCTATCGCGCTGGATGAAGTGATTACCGACGGCCACAAACGTGCGCTTATCGTGACCGACCGCTTCCTGTTCAACAATGGTTATGCTGACCAGATCACATCTGTTCTGAAAGCTGCCGGCGTTGAAGTTGAAGTATTCTTTGAAGTTGAAGCTGACCCAACGCTGTCTGTGGTACGTAAAGGCGCAGAGCTGGCGAACTCCTTCAAACCTGACGTGATCATCGCGCTGGGTGGCGGTTCCCCGATGGACGCTGCGAAAATCATGTGGGTTATGTATGAGCACCCGGAAACCCACTTCGAAGAACTGGCGCTGCGCTTTATGGACATCCGTAAGCGTATCTACAAGTTCCCGAAAATGGGCGTGAAAGCGAAAATGATCGCCGTCACCACCACTTCAGGTACCGGTTCTGAAGTCACGCCGTTCGCAGTAGTGACCGATGATGCAACCGGTCAGAAATATCCGCTGGCAGACTACGCGCTGACCCCGGATATGGCGATTGTCGATGCTAACCTGGTGATGGAGATGCCGAAATCCCTGTGCGCCTTCGGCGGCCTGGATGCGGTGACTCATGCCCTGGAAGCTTATGTGTCGGTACTGGCGAGCGAGTTCTCTGACGGCCAGGCGCTGCAAGCCCTGAAACTGCTGAAAGAAAACCTGCCGGCGTCCTACCATGAAGGGTCTAAAAACCCGGTAGCGCGTGAGCGTGTACACAGTGCAGCAACCATTGCCGGTATTGCATTTGCTAACGCCTTCCTGGGTGTTTGCCACTCTATGGCGCATAAGCTGGGTTCTCAGTTCCATATTCCGCACGGCCTCGCTAACGCCCTGCTGATTTGCAACGTAATCCGTTATAACGCCAACGACAACCCGACCAAGCAGACGGCATTCAGCCAGTACGACCGTCCGCAGGCGCGCCGTCGCTATGCAGAAATCGCTGACCATTTAGGTCTGAGCGCGCCGGGCGACCGCACCGCTGCGAAAATCGAGAAACTGCTGGCATGGCTGGAAAGCATCAAAGCTGAATTGGGTATTCCGAAGTCAATCCGTGAAGCTGGCGTGCAGGAAGCGGACTTCCTGGCCCACGTAGACAAACTGTCTGAAGATGCTTTCGATGACCAGTGCACCGGCGCGAACCCGCGTTATCCGCTGATCTCCGAACTGAAACAGATTCTGATGGATACTTTCTACGGTCGCGAATTCAGTGAAGGCGACGTCGCGAAGAAAGACGCCGTTGTGGCGCCAGTGAAAGCTGAGAAAAAAGCTAAAAAGTCTGCCTGATTGTTACGGCAATAATAAAAAACCCGCCTTGATGGCGGGTTTTTTATCTTGTTACTTAACAGTAACGGCAACAGTCATTATTTATTCTGGATTTCTTTCAGAGAGCCTGTCGCCAGAGCGATTTTATAATGCTTACGGCACACCGAGACGTAACGCTCATTGCCCCCTATCACTACCTGTTCACCTTCATTATAAGGCTTACCGTGCTGGTCTAAACGCAACACCATGCTGGCCTTACGACCGCAATAGCAAATCGTTTTCAGCTCCACCAGCTTATCGGACCAGGCCAGTAAATATTGGCTTCCGCAAAATAATTCCCCACGGAAATCGGTGCGTAACCCGTAACACAGCACAGGAATATCCAAATTATCGACCACTTCGGAAAGTGCATGCACCTGCTCGCGGGTCAGGAACTGGCTTTCATCCACCAGAACGCAATGAATCGCCTCACGCTGATGTTCGGCATGAATATCCGCGTATAAGTCTGTCCCGGGATTAAAAAGCCGTGACGGCGATGAGAGGCCGATACGTGAAGTGACTTTACCGATGCCGAAGCGGTCATCAATCTCTGCGGTGTAGACCAGCGTCCTCATCCCTCTTTCCTGATAATTCCACGAGGATTGAAGTAGCGCGGTAGACTTACCTGCATTCATTGCCGAGTAGTAAAAATATAGTTGCGCCATTCGCCGCATCACTCCGTTCGTCATGTAATTTTATCATGCGTGATTGTACCATATTCTTCTGTGAAGGCAGCGCGGCAGGCCATTGACATGGTGGTTTCTGCTACGCTCGCTTCGTCATTATATAAGAAATCACGTTTATTTTTTGTTCGCTGCGGGTTAATCGATTATGATAAAATTAGCGTAACCCCAAGAAATGAAAGTATTTTTCAAATAACACCTCGTCATTAAGCGCATCGCTAAATGTATTTATAAACCTTAGATTTTTCCATCATCCGCCACTCCATAATACATTAGGATGATATTAATGCGGGGCCGCAATAATGGCCTGTCGAAGCCGGTAGTTTAGTTATCCGATACGCAATATTTTGTCTGAAATTTACCTTACTCCCGCTTTTTTTGTGCGGTTGTTCAAGAAAAACGCCCCAGACAATATTTAGAACCGCTAACATATATTCTGTAATTTTGAATTCCTTACATTTCGCCCTATTGCGAAAATTAAATTAAGGCTCTATTATTAGCTCAACAAACCCCCCCAATATAAGTTTGAGATTACTACAATGAGCGAAGCACTTAAAATTCTGAACAACATCCGTACTCTTCGTGCGCAGGCAAGAGAATGCACCCTCGAAACGCTTGAGGAAATGCTGGAAAAATTAGAAGTTGTTGTATCTGAGCGTCGCGAAGAAGAAAGCGCAGCTGCTGCTGAAATCGAAGAGCGTACTCGTAAATTACAGCAATATCGTGAAATGCTGATTGCTGACGGTATTGATCCTAATGAATTACTGAACAGCATGGCTGCGGTTAAAACGGGTGCCAAAGCAAAACGTGCTGCTCGCCCGGCTAAATATAGCTATATCGATGAAAACGGCGAAAGCAAAACCTGGACTGGCCAGGGTCGTACGCCGGCAGTAATCAAAAAAGCTATCGAAGAGCAAGGCAAACAACTCGACGATTTCCTGATCAACGAGTAAGTTTCCCATCCTCAATAAAAAATCCCGCCCAGGCGGGATTTTTTTTATTCACGTTCAGTAATTAATTAGCGACGTGATAAAAATTTTTATACCAGTCAACAAATTGCTGAACACCTTCCTCGACCGAGGTATGGGGTTTAAAACCAATAACCTTATATAACGCCTGCGTATCCGCGCTGGTGGCCAGCACATCGCCAGGCTGCATCGGCAGCATATTCTTAATGGCTTCTTTGCCAAGGGCTTTTTCCAGTGCAGAGATATAATCCATTAGCGCTACCGGCGAGCTATTACCGATATTGTAGACACGATAAGGGGCCGAACTGGTCGCCGGGGTTCCCTCTTCAACCGTCCATTCAGAATCAGGATCAGGAATAACATCCTGCAAACGGACAATAGCCTCGGCAATATCGTCTATATAAGTGAAGTCGCGGCGCATCTGTCCATGGTTATAAACGTCGATGCTTTTGCCTTCAATGATCGCTTTGGTAAATTTAAACAGCGCCATATCAGGACGCCCCCACGGCCCATAAACGGTAAAAAAGCGTAGACCTGTTGTGGGTAATCCGTAAAGGTGTGAATAAGTGTGCGACATTAATTCATTGGCTTTTTTTGTAGCCGCATACAGAGAAACCGGATGATCGACTGAATCTTCCGTTGAAAAAGGCATTTTACGGTTCAAACCATAAACGGAGCTGGATGAGGCGTATAATAAATGTTCAACTTTATTGTGACGGCACCCTTCGAGAACATTTAAATGGCCAATCAGGTTTGCCTCCGCATACGCATGTGGGTTCTCAAGCGAATATCTCACCCCAGCCTGCGCCGCAAGATGAATCACGCGCTGAAACTGTTCTGCTGAAAATAACGCCGCCATCGCTTCACGATCGGCGAGGTCTATTTTATCGAAGCGAAAGTTGGAATGCTTTTTGAGAAGATCAAGGCGGGCAAGTTTGAGGTTTACATCGTAGTAGTCATTCAGGTTATCGATACCGATAACCTGGTGACCGGCAGCAAGCAGACGCTCGCTTACATGAAAACCGATAAAGCCTGCTGCGCCGGTAACCAGAAATTTCATATGACCCTCATTTATTCTGCAATATTAATGGATGCTCCACGGCCAATTGCATAATAAACAAAGCCGCGCTTATCGAGCCTGACAGGATCATACAGATTACGGCCGTCAAAGATAACCGGTTGTTTCAATGATTTTTTGATGGTATCGAAATCCGGGGCCCGGAAAGCCTGCCATTCAGTACAAATGACTAACGCATCTGCACCCTGTAGCGCCGCTTCTTTGGTGCCCATCAGACGTAAGTCCGCGCGGTGCCCATAAATCCGCTGCGTTTCATCCATGGCTTCCGGATCGAACGCCTGGACGACTGCCCCGCGCTTCCAGAGTTCTTCCATCAACACACGGCTGGAGGCTTCACGCATATCATCGGTGTTTGGCTTGAACGACAGCCCCCACAGCGCGAAGGTTTTACCCTGAAGATCCTCGCCGAAATGACGGGTAATGAACTCAGGGAGTTTCATCTTTTGATCTTCATTGACCTCTTCCACCGCTTTCAGAATGCGCGGTACATAGCCAATCTGCTCCGCAGTACGGATCAGCGCCTGTACGTCTTTCGGGAAGCAGGAGCCGCCATAGCCGCAGCCAGGATAGATGAAGTGATAGCCGATGCGCGAATCAGAACCAATCCCCTGGCGCACTTTTTCAATATCCGCACCCAGACGTTCCGCCAGGTTGGAAATCTCGTTCATAAAGCTGATTTTGGTCGCCAGCATGCAGTTAGCGGCATACTTGGTCAGCTCTGCGCTGCGGATATCCATTAAAATCAGGCGGTCATGATTGCGGTTAAACGGCTCGTATAGCTCACGAAGCAGATCGACCACATCGTTGTTATCGGTCCCGATCACGATGCGCTCAGGACGCATACAGTCAGATACCGCCGCGCCTTCTTTCAGGAACTCGGGGTTTGAAACCACATCAAAGCCCAAATCACTGCCGCGCGCTTTCAGCGCGTCAGCCATCACTTTACGCACTTTATCCGCCGTGCCGACCGGCACCGTGGATTTATCCAGCACAACTTTGTGATTCGTCATATGTTCAGCGATGGTGCGCGCCACGGCAGTCACATATTTCAGATCGGCAGAGCCGTCTTCATCCGGCGGCGTACCTACGGCGATAAACTGCATCACCCCGTGATCGACACCCTCTTTCGCATTGGTGCTGAAATGAAGGCGTCCTTCTTCATAATTTTTCTTTACCAGCGGCGTCAGGCCAGGCTCAAAAATAGGGATGATACCCTGTTTGAGGTTCTCGACTTTCTGCGCGTCCACATCGATACACATCACATCGTGACCGACTTCCGCCAGCACCGCTGCCTGTACCAGGCCAACATAGCCAATACCAAATACGGTTACTTTCATTGCATTTTCCTGCGGTGAGAAACTTATTTCTTAATGCCGACCGCGCCTTCAAGCCAGGTTTTAAATTCCTCGCCCAGGGTGTTGTGACGAATACCGTACTCAACGAATGCCTGCATATAGCCGAGTTTGTTGCCGCAGTCGTGGCTTTTGCCTTTCATGTGGTAGGCTTCGACGGTTTCTTTATCCATCAGCATCGCAATGGAGTCGGTCAACTGAATTTCGTCGCCCGCGCCTGGAGGGGTTTTCGCCAGCAGCGGCCAAATATCCGCGCCAAGCACGTAACGACCCACTACCGCCAGATTTGAAGGCGCCACGTTCGCTTTCGGTTTCTCAACGATGCCGACCATCGGCACGCTATCGCCAGGGCTAAGTTCAACGCCTTTGCAATCCACCACGCCATAGGCGGTGACGTCTTCAACAGGCTCCACCATGATTTGGCTATTACCGGTTTCATCAAAGCGCTGGATCATTTCCGCCAGGTTATCCTGGGACAGATCGGATTCGAATTCATCCAGGATCACGTCCGGCAGGATCACCGCGACCGGTTCGTCGCCAACTACCGGATGAGCGCACATAACCGCGTGGCCCAGACCTTTCGCCAGACCCTGACGCACCTGCATAATGGTGACGTGCGGCGGGCAAATAGATTGCACCTCTGCCAGCAACTGACGCTTAACGCGTTTTTCCAGCATGGCTTCCAGTTCGAAACTGGTATCAAAATGGTTTTCAATCGAGTTTTTAGAAGAGTGGGTCACCAGAACAATCTCGGTGATACCGGCTGCGATACATTCGTTAACTACATATTGAATCAGGGGCTTATCAACCAAAGGCAGCATTTCTTTTGGGATCGCCTTTGTTGCAGGCAGCATACGGGTGCCCAGACCCGCAACCGGAATTACTGCTTTTTTCACTTTGGAATTAATGGCAGCCATGTAAATTTCTCCTGAACCGTTCAAGTTTTATACTTGTTCGTCAATTAAATATCGCGTTCGAGTATATCAGCATAAAAACGTCGTTGGGGCTGAACACGCCGAAGCGCGGCAATTTCGGACTAATATGAAGAAGTTGCCGCGATATTAACACTGGGTTCATCGCGGCAGGAAAAGCATTCTGGCATTTTTAAATCAAACGGTTATTCCGCAGACAGCATCAATCGTAGACGGCCGCCTGCCCCCCAAATCTGGCACTGCCATGCTTCGCACGGCTGGCTAATTTGATTTAAATAAGTATTGCCCAACGTGCCTAAAGGGACACCGTTGCTGAGTTGAATTTGTTGCTCACCGGTATTAAGCGTTGCGTTAAGACCCGCAGAAACTAATATCAGATTTTTTAATCCGCTATGGTAGTAACCGACTAATAAAGGAAACTGGCCGGTTAAATTCGCCTGGCGCAACAACTGATTAACCTGCCTTAGTAAATGCCCCAGCTCCGGCAAGCGTTGTTTCTGGCGAGAGAGTTGTTCCTGCAATAGCCCGTTAAACAGCGCGCGTAATAATAATGCCGCCAGTACGCCGTTATTTCCGGCGCGGGTCACATCGAGGCAATAAAATGCCAGGTCGCGATCGGAAAGTGGTGCAATATCGAGCACCATTCCTGGCTCATTGGCGGAGACCAGTTGACGGTAGTTGACCCGGCAATGGGAAATCACTTGTTGCACCGGCGGTTGCAATTCCTGGAGTAGCGTCGCCGCCGCCTGAGGATTGCTGACCAACGCGTCCCAGTCCTGGAATAACCGTTCCTCTTCCTCAACGCGGGAATTAAACATGGCGGGATAAAGGCAGGAAAACACCGTTTCGCGCAGCCGGTTTAAATCCTTGACCGGTTTTAAAATCACATCCTGAACGCCCAGGCGCAGCGCTTTGGCAATATCGGACATATTTTCGGTCGCGGAAATGACCAGAATCGGCAGTTGATGGCCTTCATTGCGCACATGCTCAACCAGCTTCAACCCGTTCATACGCGGCATGGCGAGGTCGCAAATCAGCAGGTCCGGCACGGACAGGCTCATTTTTTCCAGGGCTTCTACACCGTCGACGGCAACCGTGGTTATCGCACCCAAAGAGGCCAACCAGGAGTCCAGCAACGAGCGGAATACCGGCTCGTCCTCAACGATAAGAATCTTTTTTCCTGACAAGGGCTGGGTCATGCGAGCACCTCTGACTGACGATAGTTAAATAGTGGCATGCCCGAGCCGCTATCGCCTGTCAGAATATCCCGAAGAAATGGACGAAACGCCTGGTAAAACCGCGCGAAGGCAAGCACCTGCGCGAGATTTGAACGATGACGGGCGTTGGGATCGTTGGAATGCGGTCCGCCGGAGTGGCGCGCCGCCTGTGTGAGCGTTGGCTCTGTCTCTGATAACAATGTGTTTCGTAAAACAGTTAATGCATCAATCGAGTCCACTCTTCTGGTGTTAGCCAGTTCACTGAATATTACTCTCATTCGTCTCGATTGCTCCCCCGGTTCTTCACAGCATGGCATCAATGCTGCCAGTCAGTTAACATAGAGCCGCCTGGCGATAAACGCCGTTTATTTTTATTCAAGGAGCCACGCTTTGTCGCAGCTTTGTCCTTGTGGCAGCGCTCTGGAGTATAGCCTATGTTGCGCGCCTTATATTAGTGCAAACGTGGCGGCGCCCACTCCAGCGCGGCTTATGCGGTCTCGTTATTGTGCTTTTGTGACGAAGAACGCGGATTATTTGGTTAAAACCTGGCATCCATCCGTTCATGCCGCTGAGTTCCGCGCCGATATTGAAGCCGGTTTCGCGGGCACGGAGTGGCTGGGACTGACGATTTTTGAAGAGGCCGCGGGCCGCAGTGAAAGCGAAGGCTTTGTCAGCTTTGTGGCGCGTTATCGTGAAAACCAGCGCAACGGCGCGATCATCGAACGCTCGCGTTTCTTGTACGAAAACGGCCACTGGTATTATATAGACGGTCAGCGCCCTGAATTCGGACGTAACGATCCCTGCCCGTGCGGGTCAGGTAAAAAATTTAAAAAGTGTTGCGGGCAATAAGGCCTTAACAGCACTCGATAAGCAGACACTCAACAGGATTTCCCCGGTAATGCAACCAATTCAACGTAAAGTACTGCGCACCATCTGCCCGGATCAGAAAGGGTTAATCGCGCGCATCACCAATATTTGCTACAAGCACGAACTGAACATTGTGCAGAACAATGAGTTTGTCGATCATCGCACCGGGCGCTTTTTCATGCGTACCGAGCTGGAAGGTATTTTCAACGACGCCACGCTGCTGGCCGATCTGGACGGCGCGCTGCCGCCGGGTTCGCTGCGTGAGTTAAACCCTGCAGGCCGCCGCCGGGTGGTGATTCTGGTGACTAAGGAAGCGCACTGTCTGGGCGATCTGTTAATGAAAGCCAATTATGGCGGCCTCGATGTAGAAATCGCTGCGGTGATCGGTAACCACGATACACTGCGTACTCTGGTTGAGCGTTTCGACATTCCGTTCCAACTGGTTAGCCACGAAGGGCTGACCCGCGAAGAGCACGATGACAAGATGGCTGAAGCGATCGAATCATATCAGCCGGATTACGTGGTACTGGCGAAATATATGCGCGTGTTGACGCCGGAATTTGTGGCGCGTTTCCCGAACCAGATTATCAACATTCACCACTCGTTCCTGCCGGCATTTATCGGCGCGCGTCCCTATCATCAGGCCTATGAGCGCGGCGTAAAAATCATCGGTGCGACGGCGCACTATGTGAATGACAACCTCGACGAAGGCCCGATCATTATGCAGGACGTGATTCATGTGGATCACAGCTACACGGCGGAAGATATGATGCGCGCTGGCCGAGACGTTGAGAAAAACGTATTAAGCCGTGCGCTGTACCACGTGCTGGCGCAGCGGGTGTTCGTTTACGGCAACCGTACTATTCTGCTTTAAGCCGTAACGTATTGATTAGCTTTCCATCGTTAAGGGTAAAAAGTACGCAAACGGCACATTTTCCAAAAAGGAAAGCTTTACAGGGGCGTTTCATTTGATATGATGCGCCCCGCTTCCCGGTCAGGAAGCGATTAACAAAGCATTACCCCGTGGTGGGGTTCCCGAGCGGCCAAAGGGAGCAGACTGTAAATCTGCCGTCATCGAC